>NZ_JAFIDN010000002.1:0-300000 GCF_017921895.1 Natronogracilivirga saccharolytica | reverse complement strand
AATACCAACAAATCCGGAAAAATAATTATGGCTAAAGAATTTGATGTTTGTGTAATCGGCTCGGGGCCGGGCGGGTATGTCGCCGCCATCCGTGCCAGCCAACTGGGATTGAAAACGGCAATAGTAGAAAAACGTGATCTGGGAGGCGTTTGTCTGAATATCGGATGTATCCCGACCAAAGCCTTGCTGAAGTCGGCCCAGGTAGCCGAATACTTTCAGCATGCCGGCGACTACGGCTTTGATGCAGGCGAAGTAAAACCCGATTTCCCGAAAATCATCAAGCGGAGCCGGAACGCTGCCACCAAGATGAGCAAGGGTGTGCAGTTCCTGATGAAAACCAACAAAATCGAGGTCATCAGGGGCAAGGGTGTTTTTGATTCCAAAAACGAGCTGAAGATTGTCGATGACAAGGACAAGGAAACCGGGCGCATAAAGGCAAAGCATTTCATCGTCGCCACCGGTGCACGGGCCCGGGAGCTTCCCAACCTGAAATTTGACGGCAAAACCATAATCGATTACGAACGCGCCATGAAACTGGAGAAGCAGCCCAAAAGGATGCTGATCGTAGGAGCCGGCGCTATCGGGATCGAATTCGCCTATTTCTATCATGCCATCGGAACCGAAGTGACGGTTGTTGAAATGCAGAAGAATATCCTGCCGGTGGAAGATGCCGAAGTGAGCAAGGAACTTGAAAAACTGTACAGGAAAAAAGGGATGAACATCCTGACCGAAAGCACGGTCGAAAATGTCAGCAAAAAAGGCCAGAAGCTTGAAGTGACCGTCAAGACCAAAAAAGGAGAGGAAAAAATCGAAACCGATGTGGTTCTTTCAGCCGTCGGCGTGGTCGGCAATGTGGAAGGACTTGGTCTTGAAGACATTGGGGTGAAGGTCGAAAAAGGTGCTATTCAGGTGGACCGGAAAACCTATAAGACCAGTGTAGATGGTATTTATGCTATCGGCGATGTCGCCGGAGCACCCTGGCTGGCTCATAAAGCCTCCCATGAAGCTCTGAGGTGTATAGAACGAATCGCAGGTGAAGACCCGAAACCCATTGACTATCAAAATATACCGGGCTGTACATACTGCCAGCCGCAGGTGGCATCAGTGGGCATGACCGAAGATCAGGCGAAGGAAGCCGGCTACAAGGTCAAAGTGGGCAAATTCCCTTTCCAGGCCAACGGCAAAGCCGTGGGCGCAGGACAGACCGATGGTTTCGTAAAAGTGATCTTCGACGAGAAATACGGCGAATGGCTCGGCTGCCACATGATCGGTGCCGATGTTACGGACATGATCACCGAAGCGGTGGTGGCGCGCGACCTGGAGACCACGGGACACGAGATCATCTCGGCGGTTCATCCGCATCCGACCCTTTCGGAAACCGTAATGGAAGCGGTGGCCGAAGCGTACGGCGAGGGAGTTCACCTGGGTACACCTCCGAAGAAAAAGTAGAAAAAGAGCAAATCCGGGCTGATGGTTAATTCCATCAGCCCTTCATGACAAACGGCGATTTCATTTTTGATTTAACATCAATCCCGTACTGAACATTTACACCATAAAACTCACGGGAGATACCTGTTTGACATTGTAAATGACCAGCCTTACATTGTCAGTACGGAACCGGGGTAACCATACCACAGGGTCTCAGGGGTAAACGGGAAGGGGAAGTATCATCCGGCCAACGGCATCCAACGGTACAATTGCATCCTCCCGGCTGGATCCGGCAACCGAAATCCAACCCAGGAAAAATGCCATCCATCAAATACTACTTGATAAGGGCAAACTCTACCCTGTTCATATTATTTGCAGCAGCAATCATAACGGTAACCGGCTCGTCCGTGTTCGCCATAACGTCCGCCTATTCCCCCGCCATCACCGGAACTTGCAGTAAAATCGTCGAAAACGGTGAATCCATCCAGGAAGCGATCGATTCCGCATCATCCGGAGATGTCATCTGCATTGAATCGGGCGCGTTTGAGGAGGATCTTGAAATAAGCACGCCCAATCTCACCCTTCGGGCGGCGGATGACGACGCGGCACCTGTCATCGAAGGAGGCAACACCGGCATCCGGATCACCGATACCGGCAACACGGTCATCTCTGGATTAACGATTCGGAATTTCAGTAATGATGGCGTGAGAGTGGAAAACAGTTCCGATGTAGTGATCCGCGGCAACTACATGACCAACAACGGCAAAGCCGTTTCCGCGTTTCGGTCCCCCGGACTTCATGTCACCGAAAACGAGTTGACCGACCAACGCTTCGGATTCCGTCAGGGTTTTGGCATCGAGATTGCTGAATCGGACTCGGTTCTTATCGACCTGAATACCATCAGCGAGAATCCTTCCGATGGCATCCGGCTGCTCCGGTCCCGGCACATGAACGTACTAAACAACGAGATTTCCGGGAATAACGGCTCGGGTGTGTATCTGCTGGAATCGGACTCCATCATGGTAGCCGGCAACATGATCACAGATGGCAACACGCACGGCATCCATCTGGAAGAGTCCCTTGGCAATGTGATTGAGGACAATACCATTACGGATAACCGCCTGCACGGCATTGTAATGGAGGAATTTTCGCACCAGACATCACTGCTGGGCAATACCCTGTCCGGTCACGATGCGGACATCTACATGGTGGAGTCCGCTTACGCAACCATCAATGACAACAACCTGGGCACAGGGATAGTTATCGATCCGGACAACATCCGCTCTGATTTCACAGCGGGACAGACCCACTACAACCACACCATGGAGAACAACACAGTCAACGGCGGGTTGTTGTACTACGGAAAGAACATCACTGCCGATGATGTCCCCGCCGGCGCGCAGCAGGTGATCATCCACAACTCCGACGGCCTCAGCTTGTCCGGCCTCTCCTTTTCGGATGTGGCGATCGGGCTGCAGATCTCCTACAGCGACAATGTGACCCTCACCAATATCACCGCAGAGAACCATCTCTTCACGGGTGTCCGGCTGGTGGTATCTGAAAGAACCACCGTCCGTGAAAGCGAATTCAACAGCAACGGAAACGACGGACTGTTTCTGGAGTCATCGCCCCACTCACTGGTGGAAAACAGCAGTGCGACCGGCAACGGAGAAAACGGCATGGTCTATTTCTGGTCGGAAAACTCTACGTTTGACGGTAACACCGCAGTGGGCAACGGCGATAACGGCGTTTACAACTGGAACTCGCACGATGGCACGGTCATCAACAACACGGCCACCGAAAACGGAACCGGCATCGTCGTTTCACGATCCGCCCGGTCCGTTGCCAGCAACAACACGGCCAATGATAATATTGGAACCGGGCTGAGTGTGGGACTGGTGAGAAATCCGCAAGTCATCGGTAACACAGCGCTGCGCAACGGCGCGAATGGTATTTCAACCGGCAATCTCGAGGGAACGGGATCCATTTCAGACAACATAATAACCCACAATCAAGGGAATGGACTTGTGGTGGGAACGCGGAGACTCATCTCCAGCAACATTGTCTACGAGAACAATACGATCCGCCATAATGAGCGGCACGGGGTGAGAATCAACTCTACCAACAGCGCGACGATTACCGGTAACACCATTGAAGAGAACAGTGAATACGGCATCTATATCGGCTCGGATGCTTCTGGTGCCAACATCAATGGCAACACCATCGCCGACAACGACCTGACCGGTATCTATATGGATAACCGCCTGGCCGATAGCGCCCAAATTGAAGGAAACACCCTGTCCGGACATCCCATAGACATCCATATGGCTGAAATCCGGCGCCGGCAGGGAATCCACGACAATGATTTTGAAACAGGTATCCTGATAGTGGGTGAAACCAGCGAGAACTACGACCATTTCATCAGCGGCAACACCGTGAATGGCAAAGAGCTGTTCTATTCGCGCGGGGACACGCTTCCCGAAATCCCGGCGGATCCGGGACAGGTCATTATCTTCCAGGGAGGATATGCGGTTGTCGAGGATCTGGCGTTTGAGAATGTGGCGGCGGGTGTGCAGGCAGGATTTTCGGACACGCTGATCGTCCGCAATACCACATTTGACGGGTTGCAGATCGGATTGAATACAACCGGCACGGAAGTTGTAACCATCGTGGAGAACACGTTTGCCGGCAACGACACCGGCGTGCTGCTTCAGGGTGAACATGCGCCCATATTTTTTGCAGATAATGAGTTTCTGGCCAATGCTGTCGGACTGGATGCCGGCAATATGAGCCCCGATGCGGATGCACGCAATAACTGGTGGGGCAGTGCGTCGGGTCCGTCGGGCGATGTCGAGGATTCGGTAACAGAGACGGTTGCCGGGGGCAGCGGAGACGCCATTGTGGGTACCACCCGGTTTGATCCGTGGCTGGGGCAGGGGACCATTCCGACGCGGGCAGGAGACGGGGTGGATGGTCCGGGCCGTGAGGTGCCTGCCGCTTTTGAACTGGCACAAAACTACCCGAACCCGTTCAATCCGTCGACCAGAATCCGCTACAGCGTCGCAGAGGCTTCACATGTACGCCTGGCTGTTTATGATGTGCTTGGACGCGAAATCGCCGTGTTGGTCGACCAGCTCCGCGAGCCGGGGCAATATGACATCCGGTTTGATGCTTCAGCAATCACCAGCGGTATTTATCTGTACCGCCTGGACGCTGACAGCTACTCGCTGACGCGCAAAATGACTTTCGTCAAATAAGAAAATTTTCCTAATAGTAAATAGAGCCAAATAGACATTGAGGGCAAACCAACTGAAAATGTCCGTAAATTTACGTATTCTGAAACTGATATCTTTTTTGTATCAGTTTCAGTTGCCCTCTTTTTTGCGTTATTTCATTAGCAGCCGACAACAGCACCAGTATTTTCAGTTTTTATGCCTTTTCGCTTTTACTCTCTGTTTAATAATTCACGGTCTGCCACAGGTTTTAGCAAAAAGTCTCCTGCATCAGGAAGTTCCCGCATTCCCCTTGTTTCTTGCAAGATCTTTTTATTCTTACATGCAATAGTTTTTTTCCTGTTGGTGTCTTTCCCGTCCGGGGCAGTTGCAGGGTCACCCCCCGGACCACCCGAATTTTCCCATCCGGCCGGCACTTTTACCGATCCGTTCGAACTGCATTTGTCCGCCGGCGAGGAAACCGAAATTTACTACA
Source organism: Natronogracilivirga saccharolytica (assembly GCF_017921895.1). Classification (NCBI taxonomy): domain Bacteria; kingdom Pseudomonadati; phylum Balneolota; class Balneolia; order Balneolales; family Cyclonatronaceae; genus Natronogracilivirga; species Natronogracilivirga saccharolytica. Next base: position 294,864 of record NZ_JAFIDN010000002.1, on the reverse strand, counting down.
CAACCGACGGCGGGATTCCTGACCGCTCTTCCCGGCGGTACATTGAGGACGACCCCATCGAGATGCACGGCACAAGAATGATACGTGCGCGGGCCTACCGGGAGGGAGATCAGCCCGGGGAAGTCGTAACCAAAATCTACAGCCGCCTCCATCCCAACGTAGCTGACTTTGATTCCGACCTGCCGCTTGTCATCGTCCATCAGTTCGAAGAAACCATGCTGGAGAATTGTGACAATCCCGATTCACCATCAAATTGCGAGCGTACGCTTGTCTATTTTTCGGTCATCGACCGCGATGATGACGGACGGGCCCGGCTACTTTCGGATGACCTTCATGTGCACGGGCGCAGCGAGTCCAATTATCGCGGGACAAGCTCCCTGTCCATGTTCCCGAAACGTCAGTTCGGTGTGCGGCTGATTGACGAGGATGACGAAAACCGCAACGAGCCGATTCTGGGTATGCCGTCGGAAAACAACTGGATCATGCATGCCCCGTACGATGACAAAACGCTCATGCGCAATGCCGTCGCCTACCGGCTCAGCCGGGACATGGGCCGGTATGCCCCGCGTACCCGCTTCGTCGAGCTCTTTCTTCACGACGGCGACGGACCGGTCACGTCCGGTCATTACCATGGCGTATACATGCTGGTCGAACGCATCAAATGGGACGACAACCGGGTCGACATCACCAAAGTTGGCCCCGATGACAATCAGGAACCCGAAATAACCGGCGGTTACATCATCAACTATGACCGCGATGTGCATTTCCGGAGCGATGAACGCAATACCGGCTTCGCGCTGGTCCGTCCGCAGGACTGGGACATCACACCGGAGCAGCGCAACTGGATTTCCGGTTACATCGGTAATCTTGAACGGGCCCTGTTCGGACCCGACTTTGACGATCCGCGGCAGGGCTATGCCGCCTGGCTGGATCCGGAGTCCTTTATCGATCATCATTTGATTACCGAGGCGCTCAAGGAGATCGACGGCTACCGGCTGAGTACGTATCTGCACAAGGACCGCGGCGGAAGGCTGGTCATGGGTCCGGTCTGGGACTACAACATCAGTCTGGGTAACGGAAATTACCTTCAGGCTTATAACCCGCTGGGATGGTATTATACTCAAATCTCTGAAGAAGATTACATGAACGGCTGGTATACCCGGTTATTCGAAGATCCCGGCTTTGATGAACGCTACAGAGAGCGTTGGTGGGAACTGCGCGACGGCCCCTTCGCCACCGAACACATCACCGGACTCATCCGTGACTACGCCGATCTGCTGTATGAGTCCCAGCAGCGCAATTTTGACCGATGGCAAATTCTGGGTGAATATGTGTGGCCCAATCATTTCATCGGCGACACCTACGATGAAGAAGTCGACTACATGGTTGACTGGATAGAACAGCGTCTGAGCTGGATCGACTCGCAAATGGGCACCCCTCCGGACAAACCGAAATCACAGCTGCGCTATTTCTGGTATTTCGGTGACGAAATGGCCAACAACACTCCTTTCGAAACACTCGAGCCCCGGTATGCCCTGGTCGACAGCGCCCGCATCCGCTTTGAGTCGGCGCTGGACGGTTACCCGTTTGATGAGGATCACCCCGAGTGGCGCAGCGCATCAATGGAGCGACGGAACCGGCCCACCGACATCAACTACCGCCCCGAGGGCAATCATGGCAGACCCTACGACATGAACCGCATGCGCGCACTTCAGGTCCGGCAGCCATTCACGGGTGACGGCGGAGAAAATACGATGGTGTTCGAAGTCCCCACAACCGGGCTGGATGATGTCGTTTTCCGGTTTGCAGCCATGGATGAAGCTGCCGCGGACGAATTGATCATCGATTATTCGGCGGATGGCGAGGAAACCTGGACAACCGACGGCCTGGATGAATACCGGCATCCGCTGACCTTCGAGTTCCGGAAGTACGAAATTGACTTCAGTGAAATCGACGATGCTGCCGACAATCCCGATTTCCGGATACGCATCCGGTTCGACGGTGACGATATGTCGGCAGATGACGGCAACCGCGTTACGTTCAACAACTTCAGCCTGGGCACACCTGCTGATGAGCCCAGAGATGTTTCTGCATCAGGAGATGATGAAAAGACCCGCGAAACCACGCCTGATCAGTTCAAACTCGGAGAGGGCTACCCCAATCCCTTCAACCCGGAAACTACCATTCCTTTCTCTCTGGCTGACCCTGCCGATGTGCGTATTACCGTCTATGATGTCACCGGCAGGCAGGTTGCAAGATTGGCGGATGAAAGGTACAGCAGCGGAACACATCAGGTCACTTTTGATGCCGGACAGCTGGCGAGCGGTGTCTATCTGGTGCGGGCAGAAATGGTAGCTGGAAGCGGTGAGCAGCATAATTTCACCCGGAAAATCACCCTGATCAAGTAATACCGAAACAGCACCGGCTGAGCCGCATTCAGCGCTTCTGGCTCGGGCAGGTGCCCTGGCTGGGATCATTTGCAATGCGGGGAGTGAGAAATCCTTCCGGATACTCCGTCACGTAGTCATCACCGAACAGACGGTTGTGTACAACGGTATTTCGGTATACCTCCCAATCGTACTTGCCCTTTTTCCGCAGGTAGAGCGTGATAAACGACGACGTAATCACGATGGTGGTAGAGTAAAGAATGGCAAGCCAGATCATCTGGTTTTGTACCGTAGGTTCGGTAAAGCTCAGCAGGATTATGGCAAACGAAACCGGTCCGTTCTGGATACCGGTTTCCAGGGAAATGGCCCGCTGAAACAGTGGCTGAACGCCCAGAAGCCGCGACATCCAGTAACCGAAAAGAAATCCGAGCAGCCCGAGAAAAATAGCCGAGAAATATACCTGCCATGGCGTTTGAAGGAACAGTCCGCCGTGCCGTGAAAATGCAGTTCCCAGCAGGAACAGAATCACGATGATGGCAACAAAACCGGCTGTATCTTCCGCCGTCTTCGCCCATCCCGGAGAAAATCTTCGCAATACCATACCGCCGGCAACGGGTATCAGAACCAGCAACAGTGATCCGACGATATTCATGGTCGGAATGACAAAATCGGCACCCGTCGCCGTACCCTCGGCCGCCATGGCTTCACTGATCTGCCTTGTAAAGCCCGAAGCATACAACTCCAGCAGCAGCGGCATCATCAGCAATGCCAGCAATGTAGAGGCAGTAGTCATCGAAATGCTTAACGCCACCGATCCGCGGGCAAAATAGGCAAACATGTTCGAGGTTGTTCCGCCCGGAAGACACCCTATGAGGATGAGTGCAATCGCAAATGCAGGAGGAAGTTCAAGAATGACAGCCAGACTGAATGCTATCAGAGGCATGACACCGAACTGTGACAGAAAACCGATGAACACGCCGCGCGGCCTTCTGGCCACCGCCTTGAAATCCTCGATGGTCAGGCTGGCACCCATGCCGAACATGATCACAAAAATCATCAGTGCCAGAAGGATCTGGTCGATGGAGTGAAGTAATTGGGTTTCAATATCCATGTCGTACGTTTCCTAAACCTTTACCTCTTTGGGCGCAAAAATATCGTTTATGGTATCCTGATATTTATCTTCGATCACGTGCCGTTTCAGCTTGAACAGGTTGGTTACTTCGTCGCCAACCTTGAAGGTATTGGGCAGCAAACGGAAATCACGTACATACTCGAACTTTTTGATGCCTGCGGTACGGGTCAGCATCTGACGGACCTCCTCCTTCATGATGCGGTTTGCCTTCGGGTTTTCAGCCAGATCCTCAAGTGATTCTGCTTCAACACCTTCTTCACGAAAAACTTCCAGCCTCGGGACAATCAGCGCACCCACAAATTTCTGATCCTGTCCGACCACCATGCAGTTTTCAATGTAGCGGCTTTGGCGCAGCTGCATTTCCAGCGGCTCAGGCTCCAGGTTTTCGCCGTTGGACAGTACGATGGTGGATTTGCTGCGGCCCAGGATTTTGAGTGAACCGTTGTGCGTCATCATTCCCATATCCCCTGTGCGGAACCAACCGCCATCCCGCAGCACACTTTTTGTGATTGACGGTTCGCGGTAATAGCCCTTCATCACCTGCGGCCCGCGGACCCAGATCTCGCCGCGCAAACCGCGTCCCTGATGCGGGTATTTCTCGTTGGGGTACAGTACCTCCTCAGTGTCAAGATCCACAATCCGGACTTCGGTATCCGCCACCGGCGGTCCCACCGTACCGTTGACCAGTTTTTCTTCGGTGCGAACGGCAATAACCGGAGATGTTTCGGTCAGCCCGTATCCCTCCAGCACAGGAATTCCGATGTAATTAAAAAACTTGTCGATTTCTATGGGCAGTGCGCCGCCGCCGGAAACCGTCGCTTTAATGGAACCGCCTGCACTTTTCCGCACACTTTCAAGCACAGCCGCATTGAAGAACCCGTACCAGGGAAGCAGCAGAAGCAGCCGGATCAGATGTCCGGCCCGGAATATCGCGCGTTTGATTTTGGATTGCGGCTTGAGCTGCAGATCATTGTTGGTTATATAGAAAATAGATTCCTGATAATAGTGTCCCAGGAAATAAGCGATGTGGAAAAGTGCCCGCCGGACCGGGTGTGCGCTGCGTACATTTTCCAGGATGCGCTGATGCAGACTTTCCCACAATCTGGGCGCCGATCCCATGAACGTAGGCTCGACATTCTGCAGGTCATCTCCGAGTGTCCGGATACTCGTATAATAATTACATGCACCGCAGCTGATGGTATACACCTCGAAAACCCGCTCAAAAATATGCCAGATGGGCAATATGGACAGAACCCGGTCAGTGCAGGTGAGCTCAATCGGGATCACCTCCATCTGCGACATCATGTTCGAGTGGGTAAGCATGACCCCTTTGGGCTTGCCGGTAGTCCCCGATGTGTAGATAAGCGTAAACAGGTCGTCCGGGCGGATGGCGTCCATTCGCTCTTCAACCTGGCGGTCACCTTTTTCCCTCTGCAGGGCGCCTATGGCCATCACTTCCCGCAGCGGGTGCACCCCTTCGAGTGGTTCGGATTTCGAACTCAGCAGAATGACCTCCTGCAGTTCCGGCATATCGGGCTTCAGCCTCATGATTTTTTTCTGCAGTGCATCATTCTCCACAAAAGCTACCCGGATTCTGGCGTGGTTGATGATGTACACCATTTCGTCATCGGTGACATCGGCACCGCGGGGGGAGTTCACCGCACCGCAAAGCTGAATCCCGTAATCGGCAAGCATCCACTCTACGCGGTTGTCACTGAAAAGCCCGACATGATCCCGTGCCTCTACGCCAAGTTCAATCAGTCCGGCTGCCAGCTCTTTGCCCTGTTCGTACAACTCCCGGAATGAGACCGGCTCCCACTCAAGTGCTTTTTTTCGTGTAGCAAATGCCGGCAGCGACTCATACTTGTCTGCAGCCTTCCGGTAAAGATCAGCCAGATTTGACGCAATGATACGGGATTCCATAAAACCGCTTCGGAAAAGATTGATTAATGCATGAACAGTCCGATGTCCGGCAAACCTCCACACGCATTATGTGAGCTCTTGCCAAAGGCATCTGCCTGAACCTGCATGAGTATACTGATAAACCCCACGATAAAGTCAGCCACCGGATGACCGGCATGTCACAAGCGGAGACGTTTCGTGCTATAAAACTGTTACATCCCAACGTCCTTTACAAGCAATGAAACAGGATGAAAACACAGGAATCAAAGATACGTTTTTTTTCCTTTTGAACAATGTATCCACAAACACCACTTCATACAAGAGTTTAATTTACACCTGCTGTCAGGAGAAAACGGAATTCGTACCATATGCGTTCGGCACTGTCTTTTGCCCGGACATGTCCGGGTTTGCTTCGAATTCTGATGAAGCTATGCCTCCGGATCAAGTTGCAGCACGAGTGATGCCATGACCCGCATCCCTGTTTTCAGGCACCGCTCATCCACATTGTATCGCGGATGATGCCAGGAGTGCCTGCTGTCAGCTTCATCACTTCCGCTTCCGAGAAAGAAGAACGTTCCCGGAATCTGTTTCTGATAAAAGGAGAAATCCTCGCCGGCCATAACCGGTTTTTCCAATGGGACGAGGACATCACCGGCCATATTCATAAACTTTTCTGTTGTCTCCGGATGGTTGATAACGGGCGGATATCCCGTTATGAGCTCGCATTCCGCGCTGCCGCCGGCAGAAGCAGCGGCATGGTCACAAATAGATTCAATTCTCCGGAAAATGTCTTTGGTCTGCTGCTCACTGAAGGTTCGGATGGTACCCTCCAGCACAACAGTTTCGGGTATGATGTTCCGGGCGGTACCGGCTTTAATCCTGGACACGGTTACGACTGCCGCATCGGCGGGATCGGTATAGCGGCTGACAATCGTCTGAAGCTGCATGATGACCTGGGCCGCAATTACAATGGGATCTGCTGCCTGATGCGGTGCTGCGGCATGTCCTCCCTTGCCGCGGATTTCCACAGTAAATTCGTATGGTGAAGCCATCATCGGACCTTTTTTTACTGCCACCCGGCCCGGTTCGTGCCGGGGATCCGTATGCAGTCCGTAAATTTCACTGACCCCAAGCTCCTCAAGTATTCCGGTTTCGGCAAGCAGACGTCCGCCACCCGGCAAGACCTCTTCACCGGCCTGAAAAATCAGAATTACATTTCCGGATAGCGCATTCTTTTGCTCTGAAAGCAGCAAAGCCGTACCAAGCAGGTTTGCCGTATGCAGATCGTGTCCGCAGCAGTGGGCCACACCATCGTTTTCTGAAAGGAATTCCGACTTGGCTTCTCCCTCTTCCCGGATGGGCAGAGCGTCGATATCGGCCCTAAGTGCGATCGTTTTCTCCGCGCCGTTGTCCTCACTGCGGCCACCCTTCAATACGGCCACACATCCGGTCTCACAGGGTCTGTGCACTTCGTAGCCCCACGCTTCGAGCTTTTCAACGATCCAGCGGGTCGTTTCAAACTCCCGGAAACTCAACTCCGGATTCCGGTGCAGATGCCGGCGCCAGGAAACAGCGTCATTATAAATTTCCCCGATCCGCTTCTCCAGAGCTTCCCGGGAAACCGGAGCCGGCCGGGTCTCTGTATTGTTCTGCTCTTTATTCATCACTATCTGTGAATGTTCAAATTCTGTTTGCTGCCGTCAGGCGTACAAGCTTCGTGCACGCTGTGGCCCTGTTGTCATAACACCGGCAGACTACAGATAGGTTCTCGGTATTTCACGGTCCCAGATCTTGCTGAAGATCCGCCGCCCGTTTTCATAAGCATCCAGCGTGGCATGAATACGGAACACCTTGCTTGTGCAGGTTAAAACGGTGCGCGTGACCGTTTCCACATTCCAGTCTCCCCGTTTCAGCCGCCGAACCGCCTTGACTTCCCCGTTCGGTGACTCAAATTTGTCCAGCAGATAGCGATACCACTCATTTGTTTCTTTGGTGATTTCCGTTCCGATATCCTCAAGCCGGATTGTCCCTTCATTGTCGGTGACATGAAGTGTGGATTCTTCCCTGGCAAGATCACGGGTGATCACCCAATTATGATCGGACGGATGAAGCACCGTTGTCACAAAGCCTCTCACAGCTTCAGCCTCTTCAAAATCTGTCATCTGATCATCGGCCGGCGAGGCATCTTTTCTGACCGGAAGCTCAAGAGAGCTGTTTTCCGGATGGATGGTGAGCCGGACCGGTTCCGGTGAGGGCCAGGCAAGCGGCCAGTATGACGTGGAAATGGCGATGCGCACACGGTGTCCTTTCGGAAAATGCTGCGCAATATCATTCAGTTCGACCGTAACTTTCTCTTTTTTGCCGGGCTCAAGATACTCGGGAAACTCATGGCTGTTGCGGTGACACAAGTTCAGCAGCCCGTAGGTAACCCTTGTTGCCTTGTCATCTTCGGCGATATCGGAAAGCCGGACGGCTATCATGGCTACCGGCTTGCTGGACGAGAGTTCCAGGTGCAGTTTTGGTGCACCAAGGATCACCAGGTCTTCCTCAAGCGGCTCGCTGTCGAACACCAGCGACCCGCCATCCTCTTCACGCTGATCATAGGGAAGGTCCGGGCCTTTGCTGTAAGAGCACCATTTGCCTGCGAACAGGCCGACACTCAGCGGGGACTGAATGGTGAGCGGACCGTTTGACTCCATGCGCTCCTCACCCGGTTCAAGGATCCGGCCGGTATCCAGCGGCCGGCTTACAGCCTCGATATTCCCGGACGGCCAGGAGTGCTCAGCCACCCAGTAACCCGGACGCTGCTTGTACACGGCACGCGGTTTGACCGTTTCCTGCATCCAGACCCGGAGATCAGGCTCCTCCTCCACACCGGTATCTTCGTCCTTGAGATAGCGGTCCCACCATCGCAGACACTCCTGCAGAAAGCCGATCTGCGGACCGGGGGCCGCTTCGTGCGGATAAATGTGACTCCACGGTCCTACCAAGCCCTTGCAGGTGACATCCAGATTCTGAACAAGACGAAAAACGGCATTGGAGTACCCATCGGCCCAGCCGCTTACTGCAAGCACCGGTGCCTTGATCGTACTATAATCCTCACAAACCGATCCGTGTTTCCAGTAGTCATCGCGCTGCTGATGCCGCATCCAGGTGTCCACCCAGAGGCCGCTGCCGTTCAGGCGCTCCATCCACATATCCCGCCACTTTTCACCGACTACGCCGGGGTCCGGCGGGAGTGAGTTGAATGCAAACATGGTTGAGGCCCAGGAAAGATTGTCGTTCAGGAGACATCCGCCCATATAGTGGACATCATCGGCATAGCGGTCATCGGTAGAGCAGAGGCTGATGACGGCCTTGAGCTGTGGTGGCTGCATTGCCGCGATCTGCAGACCATTGAATCCGCCCCATGAAATTCCGATCATGCCGGCTTTGCCATTACACCAGGGCTGTTCCTCCAGCCAGTTGAGGATGTCGACGCCGTCATCAAGCTCGGACTGCAGGTACTCGTCTTTCAGCACCCCTTCCGAATCACCGCTGCCCCGGATATCCACACGTATGGCTGCATAGCCGTGAGCAGCAAAGTAGGAGTGAACCTGGGTATCGCGTGAGCGCTTCAAGTCTCTTTTACGGTAGGGGATGTATTCCAGAATAGCCGGAACGGGGTTTGTTTCGGCATCTTTTGGCATCCAGATGCGTGCAGACAGACGGCATCCGTCCCGCATGGGAATCCAGACGTGTTCGATTGTTTGAATGGGGTGGGGCAGAGCGGATGTTTTGACCTTGTTCATTTCCGGCAAATATTCTTTGTTTCTGTTTCGTTTGTTTCTCTAAAATCACGGATCGCTGAATGTTAAGCATGATCTCCTGTGAGTTCACCTGACATGAAGCACACCTGTCGCTGCATTTTTTTTGAAATATTGACAAATAGTGCAGTCAATGCATCACTAATTTCAAATTTATGCGTAAATTTGATGTCTGGTTATATGACAGACTTCCATCGGCTACATGCCGGCTTGTTAACAGTACGAAGGCACAAGCCCTGAATATCAAGCGCAGCCTCAGCGTGATTGTTTCAGCAATATAACCCGATTTCAACTAGTAACGGCAACACAAAAGAAAATTGTTATGAGCAAAAAGCAAGTATTCATCATAGGACTGGACGATTTCAACCTGAAAAAGCTGCAGGCGCTCCCTGAAGCCAAAGAGTGTGAATTCCATACAGCACTTGACATTTCTGAAATCCGGGATGTCGAGGAGTACGACATGGAGAAACTGATCAACCTCTGTTTTGATCGTATCGACAAGCACGGACAAATTGATGCGGTTGCATCCTACTACGACTTCCCGGGCACCGTACTGGTTCCTGTAATCGCGGAAAAGTATAACCTGCCGGGTCCCAGCCTTGAAAGCGTGCTCAAATGCGAGCACAAGTTCTGGAGCCGCGTTGAGCAAAACAAGGTGATCTCGGAACACATCCCTTACTTCAAGGCGTTTGACCCGTTTGATGATGAGGCATACGAAAAGCTGGATATGATCCCCCCGTTCTGGATCAAGCCGACCAAGTCGTTCCGCTCGTTCCTGGCATTCCGCATCAGCAGCGAAAGCCATTTTTACGAAAATACCAAAACCATTCAGGAGAATATCCACTTCATGCTGGAGCCGTTCCACGACCTGATGAAGATGTACAACATGCCGGAGGAAGTTGCCGACATGGATGAAAGCTGTATTGCCGAATCGATGATCTCCGGCCATCAGTGCACGCTGGAAGGGTATGCTTTCAACGGTAATGTGGTATCCTACGGTGTGGTCGATTCCCTTCGGGAAGAAAACCGGTCCTCTTTCTCACGCTATGAATACCCATCCGTTCTGCCGCAGGAGATACAGTTCCGCATGGCGGATGTGACCCGCCGCGCCATACAGCAGATTGGTCTGGACAACGCGCCGTTCAATGTGGAGTTCTTCTACAACCAGACCGCCGACGAAGTGTATCTGCTTGAGATCAACCCCCGCATTTCCCAGGCGCACACCGATATTTTCGAAAAGGTACACGGTATTTCGCATCACTCGATCATGCTCAACCTTGCCCTCGGACGTAAACCGAAAACGCTGTATTACAACGGCGAATTCAGCAAAGCGGCCCACTTCATGCTCCGTACATTTGAAGGCGGAGTGATCAAGAAGGTGCCCACCAAGCGGGAGATCAATATCCTCAAGAAGTTCATTCCCGGCCTTGAGGTCAAGATCCCGGTCAAAAGCGGCACACACACTTCGGAAATGCAGGGGCAGGACAGCTACAGCTTCGAGCTTGCCAATGTGTTCATCGGCGGCCGCGACCAGGCCGAGCTGGTGGAGAAGTACAATAAAGTCTGTGACGGACTCACATTTGAAATCGAATATGATGAGTCCGTGCACGTTCACTGATCGTTGCTTCCAGCCTTTTTCAGCGCTTCAGACACTGTCCCCCTGAAGCAAATACACGGGTACCGGAATGGCACAGAGCGGGCAGGCTTGATCCCTGCCCGTTTCTGTGAATTACCGCTTTCGCCTGTGATTTTAATTTGAAATTATCACAGGATCGCTTTCCACGCCCAGCCTGTTGACAGCGGTCACTGCAACACCGCTCAGGCCGGCGCCGTCTTTCCGGGGTGCCAGAGCTATCTGCTGTTTCCAGGCGGGAATAATATCGAACTTCCACTCATCTCCGTACCGGGTTTTGACTACATAAAGCCAGGCCTCTTCGTTTTCTGCCGGACGGATATCCAGTTTGGGTTTTGAGTGCACACGGAACAGTTCCGCTCTCGGACTGGAAGGCTGCTCATCATCAATCCAATCCGTCGCAGGTACCAGCGCCGGCTCTTCATATAGCGTCATCAATGAATCAACCAGGTTCTCCGGGTTTTGCATCAGAACCCGCATGCTGAAATGGACATTGCCGGTTGTACCGGGGAAATCCCTGGTTATCCGGATCTGATCTGTGATTTCCGTTACCGGCCATGTTTCTTCTCCGTAACCGATCCGGTTGGTAAAATTGCCCGGCCAGAAATGGCGGTCTTTCTCATTTTGTTCATGCCACCAGTCCACCAGCACACGGTATTTCTGGCCCTCCTGCTCAGTCGGCCAGTACAGCTGCGGTGTGAAATAATCCAGCCACCCATTGGCAAACCATTTCCGGGAGTCGGCGTAAATCGACTCATAGGCGTCGAAGCCCTCGATGTCATCGCCCTGGTAATCCGGTCGCCACAGGCCGATCGGACTGACACCAAAACGCACCTCGGGATTCACTTCCTTGATTTCCTTGTGCATGCGTTCGATGAAAGTATCGACATTCCTGCGCCGCCAGTCATTCCGGTCAATTTCACCGTGCTCCGCCACATAGGCGTGATATGTTGCGCTGTCGGGGAAGTCGATCTCATTGCCATCTTCATCGCGCTCCCGGTAGGGATAAAAGTAATCATCGATGTGCATCGCGTCGATATCATACCTGCTGACGATATCCCGGATAACTTTCATGGACCACTCATGTGACTCCGGATGACCGGGATCCATCCACAAATGCCTGCCATATTCCCTGACAATATCCGGTTTAGTGTGGATCAGGTGATTTTCTGCCAGTTCGGACTCGGCTGACGGGTGTTTTGACCGGAACGGGTTGATCCAGGCATGAAGTTCAAGTCCCCGCCGCCGGGCCTCCTCCACTGCGAACTCAAGCGGATCATATTCCGGCTCTGGAGATTGCCCCTGTTTACCTGACAAATATTCCGACCATGGCTCAAAGTCCGACTTGTACAGTGCATCGGTGGCGGGACGAACCTGGAAAATGACGGCGTTCATATTCAGCATTTCCACGCGGTCGAACATGGCACGGAGTTCGGCTTTCTGCTCATAGGCCGAAAGACCGGGTTCTGAGGGCCAGTCAATATTCGACACGGTTGCAATCCACACGGCTCTGAGCTCGCGGGGTGTATCCGGAATATCGGCCCGGTCCACCGGATGAATATCTTCCTCAGCCGGAATAACTTCCGGTGAACAGGATGTGATTGCACCTGACAAAAGAAGCGTAATAACCATCAGGAGTGATAAAAAAAATTGATGAGGTTTTAACTCACTAATTCTGCTGTCAGGATTCTTGTAATTTTTTTTCATCAGTTAGAAATTTTTGAGCGTATATCGTCAGAAAGGTCTCACATGAAATGATATAATAATGCCCCTGAGTGTCCGCCGGAGGCTATCAAATTCACTTCATGCATTCATAATTTTTATTTCGAAATAACAAATGCCATGCTCACAGATAGTTATTTGCGGATATATATTACATCATTTATATATAAAACACCATATTATTCGTTTCATAGCAGCAATTTAGCTGTAATAGTCCCAAAAAAAGCAGGCACCCCGTCGGATGCCTGCTTTTTTCTGTTTGCTTTTTCCAGCCCATTCAAAGATTGGGGTTGGCATTGATTTCGCTTTGCGGAATGGGGAAACAGGTAACGTTTCCATAATTGCCGCCATACAACGGCACCTCTCCGGTCGGGAAATAATCCACATCATAGAGATTCTTGTATCTCCTGATATCTCCAAGACGCGTTCCTGTCATGAAAAAGTCCCGTGCTTTCTGATAGCGAAGCTCTGCCATGAGTTCATCGCCGGAATAATCCACCTCATCCTGTCCGGCGAAGTCGCGGCGTTCATTAACCAGATCGAGCGTATATTCTGACGGCCCCTCTGCTTCTGCTCTGATGTAGCGCGCTTCAAGGCCGTTTGCAAAACGAACATCAGTGGATTGCTGGATCGGTTCTTCCCAGTTTTCGTAATTCATCGGGCTGAATACCTGATAGATATCCGTTCCGGTAACCAGATTCCCTACGCGTTCATCGGAGTGCGGAACACGGATGTCATCCTCGCCCAGAAAGTCACTTCCGGGGCTGATAAACCGTGACTCAGTAGCACCGCCATATAACTGATTGTACTCTCTGGCATTCTCATCTGAGTAACGCAGCCAGCTTTCGAAGTCTTCAGGTACTTCAGCAGCATACTGAGCGGCCTGATCCATCTCACCAAGATTCAACTTAGCCCGCGCCATGCCCAGGTTGGCCAGGTGCCTGAACTCCATTACCTCATCGCTGGCATCCAGCCTGTCGGCGACATCCAGGGCATCATCGAACATATCAACAGCCATGCCGAAAAGCTCGTCAGTAGTATAGGCTTCACTTACATCCAGAGTACCCTCACAAAAAACCTCCGCATAATGAATCAGGGAGTGTCCACCGTAAGTCAGTACCTTTTGCATGTTGTGAAGCTCCCATGCTTCTTCGCCGTGAAACTCTTCAAGATACTCAACGGCGTCCTGGGCATGCCTCACACTTTTTGTCCAGAAATTGAACAGGTTTTCGGTGATCACGTTGGTTTCATCGACCTCCCGTGATGCGATAGGCCGATAATCGGCAAACGTGTGCTCCATTTTCAATTCATCCGTAAGCATTTGCGCCCAGAGGGATGAGTAAGAAAAGGTGTACTGAAACTGGCCTCTTACACCGTTAACTATAAGTTCTTCATTTTCCGGTGAGCGAAGCTGGTCTTCCTCAATAGATCCCGGATCATCGACATCCAGAATGCCATCGCATCCTCCTGCTGTGATAAACAGCAGCATCAGGGCCAGCAAGGGGATTTGTTTTGTTTTTGATTTAAAAAATTTCATATCAGTCTCTATTTGCGTTGTATAATTTCTAAAAACTCACGTTCAGGGAACCCGTGATTCTGCGGAAATTGGGAGCAGTCCAGGAGTCAACTCTTGAGAAATCCGCATCGCCATGGAAGTTGACCTCCGGGTCAGGACCGCGATATCTGGTCCACAGTGTAGCCACATTTCTGGCCGTAAGTCTGAACTGGGCATTGTCTACACCAAATCTCTCAATCCACTGCGTTGGGAGGGTGTATCCGACTGACAGCTGCCGAAGCTTGATGAAGTCAGCTTCTTCTATATGCAATGCGGTCTGATTCCAGAGCATTCGCTTGGCTACTTCATCCGGATCGGCTTCCGGATCGTTGACTTTCCAGCTGATACCTGCACGGTCTCGGCGCCAGTCTTTAACATTGAACTGATAGTGACCGCCCTGGTAGTCCAGCAGAGCATAAAGTGTGATGTTGCCAAAGAGAGTGACATCTGCGGCATACCGGAGCTCTCTTGTCGGCACGGATGGTCCTTTGTACACATCCTCACCGGTAAGTGACGCTACGCCATCTTCATCCACCTCGGCAGGCTGACCCCAGAAGGCGCCAAGCGGTTTGCCTTCTTCGAACCGCTGAACCGGAGCATAGATGCCGAATATTTCACGCTCACGGTCTTCGGCCAGGGTAACAAGCTCATTGCTGTTTGTGGAAAACGAGAACGTGTTGCTCCAGAAGAAATCAGGTGTCTGAACCGGTATTAAAGAAAGCTGCAGCTCAACTCCCCTGTTTTCGATTTCACCTATATTGACCAGTCGGCTGCCGTGCCATCCTGACGAGCCCGGAACATCTGTACTGATGAGAGCATCTCTGGTATTGATGTTGTAATAAGTGAACTCCAGGTTGACACGATCCCGGAACATGGACAGGTCAAATCCGGTTTCAAGCTCGGTTGAACGCTCCGGCTCAAGATCCGGGTTACCGAATGAGCTGTACTGAAGTGCCGGGACGCTGCGCCCGGTTTCCTGGGTAGTTGTTGTAACCGTCCATGTCCTCATGGCATCAAACGGTCCGGGAATATTTCCTGCCTGACCGTAAGCAATACGGAACCTCAGTTCATCAACTTGATCCACATCAAAAAAGTCTTCCTCGGAAATCACGTATGAGAGAGACCCTTTGGGATAGAAAACCGACTCGATTTCATCACCGAATACCGAGCTGTTGTCCATCCGCAGTCCACCGGTCAGAAAAATCCGGTCGCGGTAGCCAATCTGTTCTTCCAGGTACAGTCCGAGTGTTCTGGATTCCGAGTAACCTTCCGATCCGGATGTCTCTGCTCCTGATCCTACCAGTGTGATATGCTCGGATCCATAGTTTTCACCTGTGGTGGAAATGTTTTCATAGATCGTCACATCGTATTGTGCACCAAAAGAAAACTGTGACGTTATCTCATCTGTGAGATCATGGTCCATGGACCCGCCGTAATCAAAGGTGTAGGTGGTTGTCTGGGGGCGTGCCTGTGCCCTGAAGCCTTCAACAACTGCACCGCCGAACGGAGCAACCTCCGGATCCATAGGCGGATAGAACTCGTTTGCTGTTCTTACGTTGCTGTCGATACCGATACGCAGACGGTTACGGAACCAGTCGGTTGGCCTGTAATTGATGGTCGTTCCCAATACGTACCTGTTGGCTTCGGTCACGTTTTCGTACTGATTGTAATACCTCGGGGCGATTGTGAAATACCCTTTGTCACCCGGTGCATCATAATCCCGTCCAGGCTCAGCCAGCCAGGAACTGATGATAATGCCGTAAAATATGTCATCATTCGGCACCAGTCCCACCTCATTGTTTGAGTAGGCTGCATTGACGGAAAAGTTCAGCTGATCCAGCGGGTAAAAATCAAAGTTTCCGCGAAGGGAGGTGCGGTTCTGGAAGTTGCCCATAAATACGCCCTCTTCCTCATCCCGGGCACCTGAAACATAGAACGCATAGTTTTCTCCGCCACCTCTTACGGAGAGGCTGTATCGCTGAAGTGCTCCTGTGCGAAGGGCATCGGTATCATCATCCATCGGAATGCTTTCATAGAAGTCGCCAACCTGCATGCCCTGAAGTCCCGGCCATGTATCCGGATCGTCCAGGCGGTCTTGTGTTACTTCCATATAGTTGGTTGGCCTCCAGCTGGTCGGCCAGCTTAGTGCACCACGTTCCACTGAGGCGTTCCAGCGGAATGTGGGTTCGCCCATGCTTCCCTGCTTTGTCGTCACATTTATAACACCGCTTGCGGCGTCTGCTCCGTAAATCGTAGCCGCTGACGGACCGCTGATCACTTCAATGGATTCAATATCATCGGGATTCAGAGCATCCAGTGCCGATGTATTCTGCCCGTAAACGCCAAAGCTGCCCTGGCCTCCGCTGCTGAAACGAACACCATCCACATACCAGACAGGCTGGTTGTTAGCTGAAAGTGATGACGCTCCGCGAATCCGAATATTGGCCGAGGCTCCGACTGTACCGGATCCGGGAATCATGGTCAGTCCGGGAGTCTGCCCCTGAATCAGTTCGGTTATGGTCGACGAGCTTGTTCGTTCTGCAATACCGGCGGCATCAACTCTGCTGACGGTGTGACCAAGTGAACGCCTTCTTGTTTCACCGGCGGTACCTGTAATGACCACCTCGTCCATGCCGAGCCACTCTTCTGCAAGGGCAAAATCGGCGGTTAGCGTTTCATCCGGACCAAGCTCCACAACACGTGTTTCACTTGCATAGCCCAGAAAATTCACCTCCAGGGTGTATGTACCTTCGGGAATGCCGTCAAGAACATATTCCCCGTCCAGGTTCGTCGTCGTGCCCCATCCTTCTTCAATAACCAGGATTTCGGCACCCATCAGTCCTTCACCTGTTGTTTCATCCGTAATGGTTCCGGAAATCTCCCCATCCTGCGCTTTAGCCGCAACAGGAATCAGTCCGGCAACCAGTATTATCAATAATAACTTCCTGGTAACATTCATCATAGTGACGCCTTTTATTTCATGGGTTTCAGTTTGTGGTTCTGCATTGCTGCGGGAGCGGCATGACCTAACCAGCAGAGAAACTGCTCACATCAATAATTCTGATACTGGAAAGCTTTTTATGGGTCTTTCCCCAACCAAATGAGCAGAAGTCATACATTTTTTAGCCTGATTCTGCCATACCTGTACACAACAGCCTGAATATTTGAGTTTTATTAGATTTTTCTTATCCCTGTAAAAACCGAGCAATCGTTGCAATTGCTCATTAATACATGTGCAATTTGAAATACTGCGAACACTTTGTCAATAAAAGCGCTTTTCTTTATCAAATATTAACATTTAATAAAGACCTAAAGAGATCAAACCATCCTGGTTTTCATTATTTTACATTTTTCTCACTTTATTTGATGCTGGTTTACATTCCAAATGCTCGCTCAGCATGGCATTCCCAGGGTCAGGTACGTGCCTGTCTCAAACCTGCCGGTAGTTTTTGGGCTTATACCGGCACTTATTAAAAATCACGCACTTATTACTGCTTACTGGCCAGTTCAAGCACGCTGTTCATCCTTTTGACAAATTCTCCGGGAGATTCCAGCTCCCCCTGCATGAGGCGGGCGCCGTCATACAGCTGGCGAGCCATAAGCCGCACCGGCTCGCTCTTCCCGGACTGGTTGAGATTGCTCAAATTGCGTATCACCGGATGTGAAGGATTGATTTCCAGTACACGCCTGGACGGACCCGTCTGCTGATCCATCATTTTCATCATTTTTTCGACATGCGAGTCCATACCCTCTTTTCCAACCGTAAGTGTTACCGGAGATTCAACCAGCCTGCGGGATGCCACCACATCCTCAACCTGGTCACCAGCCTCATCTTTGAATATCCTGATCAGCTGCTCAAGGGCATCTCCTGACACCTTTTCCTTCTGATCCGTTTCGTCTTCTTCGATATCCAGGTCAGCTTTTTCAATGGACTTAAGCGGCTTTTCATTGTATGTCCCGATGCCCGGCACAACAAATGCATCCACCGGATCGGCCAGCAGCAGCACTTCGATCCCCTTTTTCCGGAAGTACTCCAGTTTGGGATCCCGCTTCAGCTCATCGAGATTGTCTCCTGACAGATAGTATATCTCTTTTTGTGAGTCCGGCATCCGTTCGGTATAGGATTTGAGTGAAACCATGTCACTCATCGCCGATTTTTCACCGTCCTCGTTTTTTGCGTCTTCTTTTTTATCATCCTGTTTTTTACCACCCTTTTTTGCGGCATCGTCAGCTGTACCGTCAAGCGATTTTGTGCTGTAAAAGTGAAGCAGCTCAATCAGCCGGTCACGATTCGAAAAGTCGGAATTAATTCCGGATTTGAACAGGGGTCCGAACTCATCATAAAATGTGCGGAACTTTTCCGGCTCACTCTCAACCCAGTACTCGATCATTCCAAGAATTTTGCTGACCAGCACGTCCCGGATTTTTGCCATTACGGGGGAGCTTTGCGTTACTTCCCTGGACACGTTAAGAGGCAGGTCTTCACTGTCAACAATACCTTCGGCAAAGCGCAGGTACTCGGGAAGCAGATCCTCGCAGTTTTCCCGGACGAAAACCCGGTTTGAGTAGAGCTGCAGTGAATTCAGATTTTCGGTCCGGAAAAAATCGGGCTTCGCCTTTTTCGGGACGAATACCAGTGCCTTGAAGTTAATCCGGCCTTCCATTGCCAGGTGGAGATGGTCGAGGGGGTCCTCAAAGTCATTCGAAATGAACTTGTAGAACTCCTTCAGCTCCTCTTCGGTAACATCATTTTTGTTTTTATGCCAGAGCGCTCCCTGAGAGTTCACCTCTTCGCCGTTGACCAGAATGCTGTAATCTACAAAGTTGGAGTACTTCCTGATGAGCTGCTTTATGCGCTCCGGACTTGCAAACTCCTTGTGTTCATCTTTCAGCCGGAAGGAGACGCTGGTGCCGCGTTCAGTGCGATCCGTCTCTTCGATTTCATAGGTTCCCTGTCCGTCAGAAACCCATTTCCATGCCTTTTCGTCCGGATTTGCGTGCCGTGTTTCCACGGTGATCTCTTCTGCAACCATGAACGCCGAATAAAATCCGACCCCGAACTGTCCGATCATGTTGCCGTCCAGCTTGTTTTTCTGGTCTTTGAGCTGCCGGATGAACTCCATGGTTCCGGAGCTGGCCACGGTTCCAAGCCTTTCGGTCAGATCTTCAAAAGTCATACCGATGCCGGTATCCTCAATGGCAAACGTCTGTTTTTCTTCATCTACATTGATACGGATCTGAGCCGCAAGTTTGGGCGACTGCACTTTTTCGCCCGTAACCTGTTTGAACCGCACTTTGTTAAGTGCGTCTGAAGAATTGGATATGAGCTCGCGAAGAAATACTTCCGGGTTGGTATAGAGCGAGTTTACAATCAGGTTAAGCAGCTGCTTCATTTCAGCTTTGAACTCAAACTGCTGCTTTGTTTTCTTTGCCATAATACCGTTATCAGATACGTTTCGGGTTTCCGGTTACACGTCTTTCTATAATTATTATCCTGGCGTTTTCAGACGAGAAAAAAAATGATATTACGTTGAAAAAATCAATCCCTCTCACGGATTAGCCGCAGCAGATTCCGGCTTCGCGTGCATGCCGGTGTGCCTGTCAGCCTGCATCCGCATGTACACCCTGATACCTAAAGAATGGCTATCAGCACATTCGTAACAAGAGCCAGAACGAGTGTGATTCCAATAAGTACAAGAACCTGCTTTCTCTGTGTCATGACAACCTCCGGTCATTTTGTTAATGGTTTATCGTCTGATGAACTCCACTTCCCGGGCTCTTCCGGTTGATACAACGAAGCCGGTTATGCCCTGATCATCATCTCTCCGGAACACGAACTCCCATGAACCCGCGCTCCATTTATCCTTTTCATCTTCTGTCATCGCACCCCCGGGAGACAGCCTGCGGTTTAATTTGAGCGATGCATCTTCAACTGTCAGCTTGTAATCAACTTCAAGCTCTTCATTGTGGTATGAGCCGCTGTAGGACTTCAAAAACGCTTCAATGGGTTCTTTCAGCACAATTCTGGTCATCTCCCTGTTCTTTTCCCCCGGATCCGCATCCTCTCTGTTGCAAAGCGTAAGAAACGCATATCCTGATTCCGGAAAACGACGGACATCGGTTTTGAACCCCATGAAATTCCCGGAATGACCTTCTTTGCGCATGCCCTGCCAGGTTGTAACATCCAGACCCAGTGCATATTCAAGAGTATCTCCATCCACTTTTTCCTGACGGATGAGGAGCTGCTTCAAATCAGCAAACTCGGAAGGCAAGTCATTACCCTCCATCCAGAAATACTCCCACTTCTGCCAATCTTTCAAGGTAGAATACAATCCGCCCGGACCTACACCCTGGAAATTGCTGAGATAGGTCTGGCGAAACGGCGGCAGCCTGTTTTCTTCAGAATCAGCATCCTGGTCATTGCCGTCACCGGACCCGGAATTAGTGTCACCTTTTGGAGCGTAACTGATGACACGATCGGGAATAACACGAAGGCGGTCATCGTGGAAATGAGTGGATGTCATCCCCAGCGGTTTCAGCAGATATTCTTCAACAAAGGATGAAAACGATTCCCCGCTGATTTTTTCTATGAGTCCGGCCAGAGCCGTATAGCCGCTGTTGGTGTAGCTGTACGAACTTCCCGGCCGGTTTTTCAATGACTCGGCGCTGTAGAACACCGACATATAGTCATCGACATCCATGACATTACTCAGCGATATCCCCGAAATTTCCATCAGGTCGTAGATATCCGGAAGCCCGGAGGTATGATTGAACAGGTGTTTTACGCGCACATCCTCAGCCCATTCCGGCCAGTCATCAAGATAATCGGATACACGCGCATCGTAATCGAGCTCCCCCCGGACGATCAGCAGTCCGGCAGCTGCCGCTGTTACCTGCTTGGAGACAGAAGCCATATAAAAACGGGATGAGTCACTCAGCGGAATGTCATGATCCAGATTGGCCATGCCAAAGCCTTCTGCAAAGACCGCTCTTCCATCCTTGTATATGGCCGCAGCACACCCCGGCGCATTATCCCTGTCGTATTCGGAGAAGAGATCAAAGATACCGGAGAGCGTTTGTTCGTCAAAATAGCCGGATGCCGTCACCCCGCTGTTTTCTTCGCCGTTCAGCAAGGTGTTACGCTCATCATTGACGTCATTGCTGTTGCCGTTGGCGATGGTTTCACCCGTCTCTGTGGAGCAAGCCGCTACCATGAACGGAATCACGGCCAGCAGCAGAATTCGGGATGTGTGCAAATAGGTCATATTCTTTCAAAAGTGATTTTTCCGGTTCGGGGTGCCTGAATGGTTAATTTTGTGATTTCATCATCGTCATCGCGCTCAAACTGAACGTTCCATCGTTCTGCTCTGAATTCATCGTCATCGTCCCAGATCAGTCTGCGGGACTCCGCCTCTTTTGTCCCGGTGGCAAGCCGCTTCAGGTACAAGTCACCATCCTCAAGGTAGACATCAAACCCGGTATCAAGCGAACCGGACCGGTATGTTCCGGCAAATTCCCTGAAATTTTTATTGAATGCCTCTTTTAAATAAAGATCCGCAATCTGCCGCGCATGTACCGCGGGGTTGATACTGCTCTCGTTGCAAAAAACGATGATGCCAAGCTGATGATCCGGGAAGCGCATGTAGTTTGTACGGAAGCCCATATAGCTGCCACCATGCCCGACCGTCGGAAGCGCCTTGTACTTGCCCAGTCTGAGCCCGGCTGCATAGTTGATGGAATCACGGCGGGAAGTTGACCCCGGTTTGGTCATCTTTTCGGAGAAGTCTTCCAGAAGAGTCCGGTTTTCAACGAAGTTGGCATCCCATTTGGCAAAATCTTCAATTGTGGTAAACAGTCCGCGTGCACCAACCCGGCTCATATTACCGCGGTAGAACTGTCCGTGACCGTCCGGCGTTGGCCGGTAGCTGATCACCCGGTTCGGCACGATCATCTCCGTATCATCATGCCAGTGAGTGCTTTTCATTCCGGTCGGTTCGAAAAAATATTTTTCAGAATAATCCCTCAATGACAATCCCGTCACATTTTTCACAAGAACGGAAATCAGAAAGTACCCGCTGTTGCTGTAAAGATGCCTGCTTCCGGGGTCAAAGTTAAGGCGTTGCTGCCGGCTCAGCAGAACCATGGCATCATCATCTGTGGTGGTATCATCCAGGCCGATATCCGCCAGCGAAAGCAGGTTGTAGATATCCCTCAGCCCTGAGGTATGATGCATGATCTGCCGCGCCGTGACGGGCTTGCCGAAATCGGGCATATCCGGAATATAGGTCCTGAGATCTTCATCGAGATCCAGATTGCCTTGCTGTTCCATCATGAGCAGTGCCGCGGCGGCAAACTGCTTTGAAACCGATGCAATCATGAAACGGGAATCCGGCCTGATCGGAATGCCGTAATCAAGATTTGCCTTGCCGTACCCCTTGGAGAAAATCAGGTCCCCGTGACAAACAACACCTGCAGCACATCCCGGAGAATCCGGCTTGTCGTAAGCCATGAAAATGCTGTCCAGGTCGGTCTCTGAAACGTGGGAATAGTCGGGCCTGGCGGTATCTTCGGCGACCCTCAGCCCCTGCTCTGCGCGCACCAGACCGGGCACCGCAAGTGCGATGGCAGCAAATACCGTCAGGGACTTTTTAATCGTAAATAGATGTTTGTTCATGATGTGATCATCCAGTATGACCAGTTGGGAGCGATCTGTGCCCGGATCAGCATGACCCACGGCGCTTTTATTGTCCCTGTTATTCCTTGCAACATCGTAATATCGGCATTCTCGTCAACATGACAAATACCATACCGACATTTTGATGTGATCTGCCGGATGGTGTTCCCGACGCTTGCAGGCCATGGCATCGCAGGTCAGGGCAGGACAGAACAAGTCCGAACCGCTCCTGTCCGGCCGGGCAGATGGATATCAGATTGAAGCCTGAGAAAGCGACGAATTGCTTACAGTTTCGTATATTCCGGTGAAAAATAAACCAATTTGCACCGGACAGGAAGAACACCCGCATGAGCTCTTCAGGAGCCGCAGACACAAGCTGCAGACATTGACGGCGCACCCTTCCTGACTTTTTCCGGAACAACATCCGCCCCGCAAGCATTATATACCATTAACATGAAGCGCATTGTAAAACACAGAGACCTCGGAGCCCTTTCCTACAATGAAGCCTGGCGCCTCCAGGAATCACTACAGCAGAAACTCATCGATCGGAAAAAACGTGATGCCGGCAACGGGATAAATACTGGTGAGTCACAGGAATCCGCAGAAGAACTGCCTTCGGGATACCTGCTCTTTGTCGAACATCCGCACGTGTATACCATCGGTAAAAGCGGAAAATGGGAGAACCTGCTCTTCACACCTGACATCCTTCAGAAAAAGGGGATTGAAGTTGTAAAAACGGACCGGGGCGGTGACATCACCTATCACGGACCCGGACAACTTGTCGGCTATCCGGTTTTTGACCTGGAACACTTCGGAACGGGAGTAGCCCGGTACATTGAGCTACTTGAAGAGGTGATTATCCGGACGGCCTCGGAATACGGCATTGATGCCGGGAGAGTGCCGTCCCGGACGGGTGTCTGGGTCGGCAACAGCAAACTGTGTGCAATGGGGATCAAGTGTTCCCGTTACGTAAGCATGCACGGATTCGCCCTGAATGTCCGGACAGACCTGGAGTTTTATCATGGCATCATCCCCTGCGGCATCAATGACGGAGGCGTTACCAGCTTTGAAAAAATTCTCGGTAAAGCCCCTTCCATGAACGAGATAAAGGAGCATCTGCTTGGCCGGTTTGAATCGTTGTTTGACTGCAAAATCGATGCAGTTTCAGAATCGGGCTGAACTCCCTATTTTACACATGCTTAATTAATATCGCTTCAATTTTAACAGATTCATTTTTCAGATCATCAGATGATAAAAGAACTCAACGTAATACCTGCCGACTCCCGGAATACCCGTAAGCATCCGGCTGAAGGCAAATCCCGAAAAAAGAGGCCGGAATGGCTCCGCTCACAAATACCCGGCGGAAAGGCCTACAAGGAGATCTCCGACATCATAAAAGATCACTCCCTCAACACGGTTTGTGCCGAAGCGCGCTGTCCCAATATGTCGGAATGCTGGAATGCCGGCACCGCAACCTTTATGATATTAGGGGATGTCTGCACCCGGTCATGCGGATTTTGTGCTGTGAAAACAGGACGTCCGGTACAGGGTCTGGACTGGGATGAGCCCAACAGGGTGGTTGAGGCAGCAAGGCTGATGGATCTGAAACATGTCGTCATCACATCAGTCAACCGTGATGAGCGAAAAGACGGCGGGGCGCCGATATTTGCAGAAACCATTCACCGCCTCAGAGACGAGATACCCGGAGTCACCATCGAGGTACTTATCCCTGATTTCCGCGGTATATGGGATGCGCTCCAGACCGTGCTTGACGCCAAACCAGAAATTCTGAACCACAATCTTGAGAGTGTTCCCCGGCTGTACCGTCGTGTCAGGCCGCAGGCGAAGTACGACCGGTCCCTTGAGTTGCTTCGCATATCCAAAGAAGCAGGCATGCGCACCAAAACCGGCATAATGGTGGGACTTGGTGAATCTCCGGCTGAGGTTTTTGAGCTTATGGATGACATATCCCGCGCCGGTGTCAATATCATGACCATCGGGCAGTACATGCAACCCACAAAAATGCACCTGCCGGTTGAAGAGTACGTCCACCCGGACATGTTTGAAACGTACAAAGAGGTGGGTGAGAGCAAGGGCATTGAGCATGTGGAAAGCGGACCGTTTGTACGGTCATCCTACCATGCTCACAAGCACCTGGAACCTTCTGCTTAGGCTGGAACCAAAAAAAATCCTATTTTAAAAGTTTCTGCAAGTGTTACTTAAGTAATTCGGCAAATTAATTTTACCGCAAAGCGACCCGCTAACATTACCGGGGAGTCTTCATGCTTTCTTTTCTTCTTATCATAGTACTGAGCTATCTGCTGGGTTCCATCCCGACATCCATCTGGGTGGGAAAACTGTTCAAAGGGGTGGATATCCGCGAGCACGGCAGCGGTAATGCCGGGGCTACAAATACATTCCGGATTCTCGGCTGGAAGGCGGGCGTTGCTGTCAGTCTTATCGATGTTGCAAAAGGCTTCACAGCGGCATATTACATCAGTCAGATCGGTTACCTTACCGGCGGTGTGTTGCCGGAGATCGTCATTCTTGGTGTCACCTGGGAGACGGATGTGTTCATGAGACTGATTGCAGGAGCCGCTGCGGTCGGGGGACACATGTATCCTCTCTATGCAAAGTTTCAGGGAGGCAAAGGAGTCATTACGGCAGCGGGCATGCTTTACGGCATCGAACCCATATCGATCACCCTGGCAATTCTTGTCTTTGTTATCGTTTTATTTTCCACACGTTATGTGTCACTGGGTTCCATCCTTGCATGTTTTTCCTACCCGCTTTTTCTGCTCATGCTGCGCTTCTGGTTCGGCTTTGATATTGACGGAAGCCTTATTGTCATCAGCGCCACCGTTGCGGCGAGCATCATCATCAAACACCATTCCAATATCAAAAGATTGATTCAGGGAAACGAAAATCGCATCCGGTCTTTCAAACCTGCAAAAGGCCGGCTTAATCAGGAGCAAACCACGTGATTGTCAGTGTCATCGGAGCCGGAAGCTGGGGTACTGCCTTGTCCATGCTGCTTGCCGGCAAGGGCCACCACGTACGCTTATGGGCCCGCGAACCGGAAATCGTCAACAGCATACAAAAGCATAAAAAGAACAGTGTCTATCTCTCGGATCTCACACTGCCGGAGAATATCACTTCTTCAGGTGAGCTCGGTGAAGTCATCCGCGGTTCCGGTCTAGTGGTATTTGCGACCCCGTCACACACGATCCGGAGCATGGCCGAAAAGGTGAGGCCGCTTCTTGAAGGAAACGAACGCATCGTCTCTGTAGCAAAGGGTATCGAAATGGATACCTTCCTGACGATGAGTCAGGTGCTGACAGAAGTGCTCGACGGAGTCATTGAGGAGGATCACATCGGTGTTCTGTCGGGACCCAGTCATGCCGAAGAGGTGAGCCGCGGGATGCCTACAACGGTTGTTGCCTCTTCGACCTCCAGAAATACCGCGGTATTTATTCAGCAAACCTTTATGACGCCTCAATTCCGGGTTTATATAAACCGTGATATCGTCGGAGTTGAAGTTTCCGGTGCCGTAAAAAACATCCTCGCCATAGCAGCCGGTATTGCCGACGGCGCAGATCTGGGTGACAATGCCAAAGCCGCCCTGATTACACGGGGGCTTACCGAAATCAGGAGACTCGGAATTACTCTCGGAGCATCTCAGGATACCTTTTCCGGACTCACAGGCATCGGTGATCTGATTGTAACCTGCACCAGCCAGCACAGCAGAAACCGTAATGTTGGCTACCGGATCGGAAAGGGTGAAAAACTCGATGATATTATTACATCCATGGATATGGTTGCCGAAGGAGTCAAAACCACCAAATCGGTCTATGAATGGTCCAGAATCCTGAATGTGACCATGCCCATCACAGAAAAGGTGTATCAGGTGCTTTTTGAAGACGTTTCTCCGCAGGATGCCGTATACGAACTGATGACACGCGAACCCAAGGAAGAAGTCATTTTCTGACTTCCCTTTTTTTCAGGTTTTTATAAATTATTTAAGGACCTTTTTCGTTACCTCTTTTAAGAGTTGACGTACGCTTCGTTATTTTGATTCATTTCAGATCTCTAAAATCATGACACAGCAAGCCCACATCCACCACTCCATGAGCTTGCGGGACCTGAAAAATCTGATTCGTTCCGGTGAAGGTCTGATGTTGGAATTCAAGCGCTCCATATCCTCCCCGGAAAAAATTGCCCGCGAAATTGCCGCATTTGCCAATACACACGGCGGACATCTGGTCATTGGTGTAGATGATGACCGCTCAATTTACGGCGTTGAGAGTTACCATGAGCAGGATTTTTATCTCGAACAGGCGGCGCACGAGCTCTGCTCACCGGCACTTACCTATCACATGCAGGTAATTCCCTACTATCAGCGGGAGATACTCCACGTCTACATTGAGGAATCCGACAGGAAGCCCGTAGCTGTCGCAAACGGACAGGGCGATGCCGTATATGTGCGCCTGGATGACCAGAGTGTGCGTGCAAGCGATGAAATGACTGAAATCCTCCGGTCACAATCATCCAATAAAGGGGTGACCTTTCATTACGGGAACAATGAGCAAAAACTGTTCAGGTATCTGAATGAATATCCTGATATTACCGTTGATACATATTCAAACATTGCCGATATCAACAGAAAAAAGGCGTCTCAAATTCTGGTAGACCTGACCAGTCTGGGTGTGCTTAAACTCTTTAAAAAGAATCAGACTGATGTTTTCACACTGGCGCCCTGACGGCATGCCGGCTGAATATCCCATTTCAGGAGCACGCAGGCAGTTCCTGTAACGTTATCCGGTACCTCCGGAAGAAAAATCTGCTTTTCCGGAACGGACGAAAATCAGGAACTTCCATAAAGTGAATATCCTTTATATATTACGACGACATCTAAATAATTGATTTTTAGTACCGGCTCTTGAGAGCCGGATCAAGAATACGTTTTACAAGTATGAGTTACACAGACAATCCCGTCACTACAGACAAACAATCCCCGGTCAGTCTGACACAGCGTGCTGCCCGGCAAGTCCGAAAAATCATTGAAGAGGAGCAGATTCCCGAGAATCATCTTCTGAGGATCGCGGTTGAGGGCGGCGGATGCTCCGGGCTGAGTTATGCACTGGGCTTTGATAATAAAACATCCGATGACGAGCAGTATGTTACCGAAGGTGTGCAGGTCATAATTGACAAGAGGCATTTGCTGTACCTGAGTGGGATCTCCATTGACTTCAGTGATGGTCTGGATGCCCGCGGCTTTGTTTTCAACAATCCAAATGCAACAAGTACCTGTGGCTGCGGCACCTCATTTAGCGCCTGATTCACTCCATGAACAAACTGCTGAAAGAACTCCGGAATAAATCCTTTGCCTTCGAAAACGAACTTATTGCATTAAGGCGTTCACTGCACCGGCATCCCGAAACCGGATGGTCTGAATACGAGACCTCCAAAACACTAAAGAAGTACCTGGCAGAGTCCGGGATGCCTACCCCTGTAACTGTCGCAGGCACCGGTTTTTTTATCGATATCACCGGAGAACATGAAGGCCCGGTCATTGCCTACCGTGCTGATATGGATGCACTTCCCATTCAGGACCGAAAGGAAAAACCATACGCATCCCAAAGGTCCGGGTTCGGACATCTTTGCGGGCACGATGTCCACAGCACTATTGCTGCCGGTGTGGCCCGGCTGCTCTACATGAAACGTGATGAGCTGCAGGGAACGGTGCGGGTGTTCTGGCAACCGGCTGAGGAAATAAGCCCGAGCGGTGCTCCACGTATTTTAAAGGCGGGCATTCTGGATGACATCCAGGCCATATACGGCATCCATTGTGATCCTACAGTGCCCGGCGGGTATTTCAGTGCGCAGCCCGGTGCCGAGACGGGGTCTTTTGATACCTTTGAGATTACCGTCGATGCCGAGTCGACCACGCACTCCGCCAGACCGTATGAAGGCAAAGACACGATCTGGATTGCCCATCAGATTACCCAGCATCTCTATCAGATGATCGGCCGCACCAGCGATGTCCGCAAGCCGGCCGTTCTCTCCATCTGTTCATTTCATGGCGGGGATGCGCTGAATGTCATTCCGCATCACGTTGCTTTCGGGGGAACACTGCGCACCATGAACGAGCAGCTGCGTCAGCAGATCCGGGAGCAAATGCAGGAGATCATACATGGCATCGGCAAACTTAACGGCGTTGAATGCCGGGTCCGGTTCGGAGGAGGCGCCCCATCCGTCATAAACAATTACCAGATGTACCGCTTTATTCGCGGCATTGTCACCGGTGAACTTGGAGACGATAAATTTCTGGACCGGGAACAAAGCATTGGTGCTGAAGACTTTGCTTATTATACGGAACGTTTTCCCGGTCTTTTCATGCGCGTGGGCACGGCAAATTCACCGGACACATCCTACCCGCTGCATCATTCCCGTTTTGACGTTGACGAAAGTGTCATCTCACCAACATCCGCCCTGATGAGCTATACGCTTGTCCGCCATTTGAAAGACCACATATTTAAAAGAAAAGCCAGTGTCAATTCTGCCGCAGCTTCGCTTTATGAGCAATAGCCTCGATCTCCTCTCCTGAGAACTCATACCGTTCGCCGCAGTAGTGGCAAACCAGCTCTTCGGTTTCTGCATTCATTTTGAGCAGATCATCCGGATTGACCAGTGCCAGGGACTTCTGAAACCGTTCCCGCGAGCAACGGCAGAAAAAATCAACCGGATACCTGTCGAGCTCCCTGACCGGCATGCCTTCAGATACGGTCGCCAGTATGCCATCCAGATAGGTACTTTGCAGCTGCTCGCCAATCTGAGGCATATGCCTGATGTTGTTTTCGATGCGCTCTGTCTCTTCCTGCTCCGCACCCGGCATGGCCTGCACAAGCACTCCGCCCGCATGCGCGACATCGCCGTGCTCATCCAGTGCCACATCCAGACTTACGGCCGACGGGACCTGCTCTGACTGCAGCAGGTAATGGGCAAGATCCTCATTCACATTGCCGCGGACAAGATCCACCGTACCGGTGACCGGCCTCGCTTTGTTGTATAGCACTTTCGAAACCGTCATCAGACCGATGCCAATCCCGTCTCCCAGCTTTTCATTATTGGCAAGGTCCAGTGCCGCATCGGGACTTGCAACATATCCCCGCACTTCTCCGTGGCTGGTTGCCTCGGCAGTGACGGATCCGACCGGACCATTACCTTGCAGCTTGATTTGTATTCGCTCTTCACCCTTGAGGTTGGATGCCAGCAGCAGTGCTGCTGTCAGTGTTCGCCCCAGGAGCACCGTCGGCAGCAGTGACAGATTGTGATTATTTCTGGCCGTCCTGACTATTTCCGTTGTTTTAACTACAATGATCCTGTAGTGACCGTTTTCTGATATGGCTTTCAGAAGCCGGTCACGATGCTTGAATTCTTCTTTGTTCATAAAATCTATCTTCTTCCGACAAGCTCACCCATCCGGCCGGTGAAATGACTCCGGGAAGCATAAATGGACTTGACTCTTCCTATTTGTTTCAAACGCATTTCGGCAATGCTGTTTGAGGCGGTGTAGGTAGGAACGTTGTGCGTTTCAGAATATTCCAAAATGCGTGTCATGGTATCATATATTCTGCCGGCCTGTTCGTGTGCCCGTTCTCGGTTGTATCCTTCCAGCTCATTGGAGACATTGATAACGCCGCCGGAATTGATAACATAATCCGGAGCATAAAGCATTCCGCGCTCAATGAGCATCGGCCCGTGGACAGATTCGTCTTCAATCTGATTGTTGGCGCCACCGGCAATTATGTCACACTTG
Organism: Natronogracilivirga saccharolytica; assembly: GCF_017921895.1. Taxonomy (NCBI): domain Bacteria; kingdom Pseudomonadati; phylum Balneolota; class Balneolia; order Balneolales; family Cyclonatronaceae; genus Natronogracilivirga; species Natronogracilivirga saccharolytica. The sequence goes on along the minus strand of NZ_JAFIDN010000002.1, from coordinate 264,234 downwards.
AGCCTCGGTATGGTATTTTCATTCAGGACACCGCCCAGGGCATTGGGACTGAAAATATCGACGTCAACATCATAAATGGAGTCGGTATCTACGGCTATGGCTCCTGTTTCGCGAACGATGCGCTCCACTTTTTCTTCATCGATGTCGGTGATGTAGAGTTTTGCCCCTTCCTTGTGCAGCAGCCTGACCAGGTGCGTGCTGACGTTTCCGGCACCCTGGATGCTGATTTTGCGTCCTTCCAGTGAATCGGATCCGTAAACTTTTTTGGCGCAGGACTTCATCCCCATGTAAACACCCATGGCTGTGACCGGGGATGGGTCGCCGCTTCCGCCCAGGGCCATCGAAATACCCGTCACATATTTGGTCTCCATGCGTATCCACTCCATGTCCTGAAGCGACATGCCCACATCCTCCGCGGTGATATACCGTCCGGCAAGCCCCTCGACATAGCGTCCGAATGCACGGAATATGGCTTCCTTTTTGTCTTTCTTGGGATTCCCGATAATAACCGCCTTGCCGCCGCCAAGATTGAGTCCCGCCACGGCTGATTTGTATGTCATACCGCGTGAAAGATTGAGAACATCTTTCAGCGCTGCTTCCTCACTTTCGTACGGCCACATACGCACGCCGCCAAGAGAGGGTCCGAGAATGGTATTGTGTATAGCAATGATCGCTTTCAGCCCGGAAGAAGGATCGGAGCACATGATCACCTGTTCGTGCTCATTCTTCAGCATGTTGTCAAAAACTGAGAATCCGTGCTTGGGCTGTTTTTCAGTCAGGGTAGGTGCCATAATATTGGGTTCTTTTGGGGTTTAGTGCTCTCAAGAAGCGACGGAAAAGCGCTTCCAGCAAATTAAGAAAGTTCTTTTTTTGGTCCAATGCTATAGGAAATATACTCACAAGGAATGGATCCGTTCAAAACATTAATCTTTTTTCCGTGTTTCAGGGGGACGGACTTCCTGAACTCTTTATCCGGTGTGATAAACCAGGCCTTGTATCCCTTTGCCTTGTAGCGAAGTACGCGGCCGATTTCTTCGTACAGTTTTTTCAGTTCGGATCGGTCGCCGATGTGTTCGCCGTAAGGCGGATTGGAGATGATCACGCCATTGCCTTTCGGAATCCAGAACTTGTCAAAGGGAAGGTTGGACAACCGGATGTTATGTGTCAGTTTTGCATTCCGGATGTTTGCCTTGCAGGCCTCCAGGGCTTTCTTGTCAATGTCATTTCCGTATATCCAGTCCACATCCCTTCGCTCCAGCCGCCTGGCTTCCCTGATGAGCGACTGCCACAGAGTTTCGCGGAAATGGGGCCAGCGCCTGATGCCGAATGTCTCGTTCAGCAATGCCGGAGCACGCTGCTTGGCCTGCATTGCCGCTTCGATGACGAGCGTCCCCGATCCGCACATGGGATCTACAAACGGCGTTTCCGGATCCCATCCGCTGATGGCGATCAGTCCGGCCGCCAGAACTTCATTGATCGCCGCCTTGCCCGTTTTCTTCCGGTAACCACGCTGGTTCATGCTGCGGCCCGATGCATCCAGGGCAATATGTGCCGCTCCGTCTTTTGAGATATGAAGGTTGATGCGGACGTCCGGATCCTTGGGCTCCACACTTGGACGCATGTCATACTCTTCGCGGAACCGGTCTACCACCGCATCCTTGGTTTTCTGTGCAAGAAATACCGTGTGGTTCATCTCCGGATGAAAGGAAACCACGTCGACGGCCAGGGTGTGCTTGAGTGTGAGATAGTTATGCCAGTCAATCGTTTTCACCCACTCATAAAGCTCGGTTTCATTGTTGACCCTGCCCTCCTGCAGCCGCACAAGCACACGAATGGCAATGCGCGAATGGATAAGGATGGAATAAAACGTGCGTTCACCCGCCACGCACGACACGCCTCTCTTCCCGGTATAAATATCCTTTGCCCCGATCGTCTTCAGCTCATCCGCCAGCACGTCCTCGAGTCCCATCAGTGTCTTGACAAAAAGCGGGATTTCAGATTTTAAAAATTGAGACATAAGGGATGTAATACAGTATGCGATGTAACGTCTGGCCGGAAGTCGGGAGCCTGGTGCACGCCGTGAGCCGGATGTCAAATATACGCTTTTTCCGCTCTCTGATGAACCCTGAATTGCGTTTCCTGCTTTTTTAACCGGGACTGTATGCGGTTTGACGTTCCCTGATTTCCGATGTGCAATGACCGGCGCAGCACCATGACATCCACTGAATCACTGTATGTTTAACGGATCCGCAAGAAGCGAGGAACCTGATTCGTTATATTTTCCGACATCAATTTTTTGTAACTTGAGGTTGCAGAATTTTATCCGCTTAAATTACATTTATATCTGAAGAACAGATATTTATACTGCGGATGATGCCGGAAAAGCACGCGCGCAACGCGGCACTATGTGGTTCGCGGGCCTGGCCGCCCGACACCTTTTCATGATAAAAAGAACAAGACACTTACCACTATGTCTTTCCGATGGAACTACATCCAGCCGGAACATGAGGAGGCTATATCCCGACTCCAAAAGGAACTTGGTGTTCCTGAGTCGATCGCGCGCCTGCTCAGCATTCGGGGGATCAAAACGTTTGAAGATGCGCGACAGTTTTTCAGACCTGACTTAGAAAGCCTTCACGATCCGTTCCTTATGAAGGGAATGGAAACGGGGGCTGAACGGCTTGCGGCGGCAATCAGAAACAGCGAAAAAGTCGTTGTTTACGGTGATTATGATGTGGACGGCACCACCGCAACAGCCATTATGCATACCTTCCTGAAAAACTTCGGACTGGATGTGCACTTCTATATTCCGCATCGTTTCAAGGAAGGATACGGCATCGGCCGTGACGGTATTGACTACGCCGAAAGCATCGGCGCCGGACTGATTGTTTCGGTTGACTGCGGCATTACTGCCGTGGAGGAGACCGAATACGCCAGAAGCAAGGGTATTGAGCTCATTATCTGTGACCACCACAATGCCGGCGACAAGATCCCTGATGCTGTGGCTGTTCTCGATCCCAAGCAGCCCGGATGTCCTTATCCCTTCAAGGGGTTGTCCGGAGCCGGTGTCGGTTTCAAACTGATTCAGGCAACTCTGGTCAAGCTGGGGCTGCCCCCGAATGTCGCACATCCCTATCTGGACCTGGTCGCCATATCCATCGCATCGGATATTGTGCCCATTGTCGATGAAAACCGCATTCTGATGCGGGAGGGCCTGGATCGCATAAATAAAAATCCGAGGGCCGGAATAAAAGCCCTTCTTGACCGCATTCAGCTGAGGGGCCCCGAATTAACCACCTCACATATTGTCTTTTCACTCGGGCCCAGGATCAATGCGGCCGGAAGGATGGGGGATGCCGCCGTTGCTGTGGCGCTGCTCATATCCGAAACACCGGAAGAGGCAGGCGAACTGGCCTCTCGTCTTGAGAAAATCAACCTGCAGCGACGCAGTACCGATACCCGCACGATGGATGAAGCGCTCAAGCAAATTGACGGTGACAGCTATGGCGACGCCGGATCATGCCTGGTTCTTCACGATCCGGACTGGCATCTTGGAGTGATCGGCATAGTTGCCTCGCGACTTGTGGATATCTACTGCCGTCCGACCATCATGCTCAGCACTGTTGACGGACAAATAAAGGGGTCGGCAAGAAGCATCAACGGTTTCAATATTTACGATGCGTTGAAAAAATGCGATGACCTGCTTGTTCAGTTTGGCGGTCACAAGTACGCGGCAGGTTTGACGATTGAAGAAGATCAGCTTGAAGAGTTTATAAAGCGGTTTCACGATATCACAGGTGAAATGCTTTCCGAGCAGGATTTCAATCCCGAATTGCTGATTGATACCGAGTTGTCGCTGAATGAAATCACCCAGCGCTTCTGGAAACTGCTCAAGCAATTCGAACCGTTTGGTCCCAACAATCTCAAACCCATTTTTGTCAGCCGCGACGTGAACCTCAATACACGTCCGATGATCGTCGGGCAGGGACATCTCAAAATGCGCATATCACAAAGCGGCGCACCGGCCTTTGAAGCGATTGGCTTCAACATGGAAAAATATGCCGAACCGCTGCGCAATGCGGGCTCAGGGTCCGTTGATATTGCCTATACCATAGAGGAAAACACCTGGAACAATAAAACCAGTCTGCAGCTTCGTCTAAAAGACATACATATTGGAGGCGAACAGGTTCCGGCTGCTGAAAAAAATAATAAACAGGTTTTGTCAAAATAAAAAAGGCCGTATATTTGGGTTCTCCGATGGATGGGAGGGACTGTAGCTCAGTTGGTAGAGCAACGGACTGAAAATCCGTGTGTCGGCGGTTCGATTCCGCCCGGTCCCACAGCTAAAATGCTTTGTATCACAAACTTACAGTGGTGCAAAGCTTTTTTTTTGCATTCTTCTTTCCAGTTTTTCGGTTACAGTTCAATTTGGAGATGGTGTCAGTTTCCCCGAACTTTTTCTATCATTTTTTTTATTTCCCATATCAGATCCCTCGTATTTTTTCTCCCTTGTTTAATGACAACTGCTCCGGCAGCTTCAAACCAGACTTACAATCCTTAAAAAGCCGTCCAACCCCATTTAACCCCCATTTTGACCTTATTTTGACGGGTTATCGGGATACCCACTTCTAAGTATAAGCGTTATGTATAAGTGACCCTGACAGCTCTCCCTGAACTTGAGTAAATTATTTACACCATGAATTGGACTCTGAAATCATTTTTATCTGTTACATTTATTTTATCAGTTGCTTTTACTTATCAAATCGCCAATGCAGAAGTTCAAAGTCAAAGCAATGAGCGACTGAGACTATTTATTGATTGTGAATGGTGTGATTACGATCACATCCGCAGAGAGATTACTTTTGTAAATTATGTTCGCGATCAGGATCAGGCCGATATTCACTTGTTTATAACCGCCGAACCTACCGGGGCCAGAGGCCGTCTTTATGAACTCAGTTTCATCGGACGTCGGGAGTTCAGCGATTTTCATCTTGATTTTGAACACCGGGTAGATCAAAACATGACGGATGATGAAATTCGCGAGAGCCTTAATGAAGCCATCCGCAAGGGCTTGGTCCCTTATATGCTACGGACTCCATATGCCTCACAGTTTTCAGTAGATTATGATGAGGTAGAAGAAGAGATAATCAGGGAAGAGGATGATCCGTGGAATTATTGGGTATTTGAAGTTTACGCAGGGCGGTTTCAATTTCGGGATGAGTCAAAACGTACTGATTTTGATTCGCGTTGGGGTTTTTTTGCCGACCGCGTTACTGAAGAATGGAATTTAAGATTCCGTCCGTATTTCAATTACCACTATACCAGAATCGAACGAGAGGATGAAGATGATTTTATAAACAGGCATCATCGCCATGGTATTAATAGCTATGCGATTAAAAGCTTAACGGAACACTGGTCTGCCGCTCTTTTTGCCGATTACATAACACGGGATGACCGGAATCTGGAGCATCGTTTCCGTATTACTCCGGGAATTGAGTACAGCCTGTTTCCTTATCAAGAAGCAACACGTCGTGCTGTTAAGGTTAATTATCGGTTCGGCTATACCCATGCCAACTATTATGAGCGTACGATTTTTGACAAAACAACCGAGAATCTTTTTTTACATGAGCTGCAGCTGCGGGCAGAATATCAACAGCCATGGGGCAGTATAAATGCCGGTATAACAGGCTCACATTATTTTCACGATTTTGATCTCAGGAAAATTCAAACTTTTGGGCAGCTTTCGGTTCGGCTGGCTAAAGGTCTCTCCCTTTCCCTGCAGCTTGATTATGATCTTGTTCAGGATCAGGTCTCGCTTCCGATAGGAGATGCGGCTTTAGAAGATGTACTTTTGGATCAGCGCGAATTGGCCACTGATTATTCCTTCAGAGGCCTTATTGCTTTGTCATATACCTTCGGATCGGATTTTGCCAATATCGTTAACACCAGATTTTAAACTGACTCGAATTTTAAAATGTGATATTTATGGTCAGGATTTGTCTAGTAATTTTGTGCACTTTGCTGGTTAGCTCTCCGCTATACGCCCGGACGGACGCCTGGATGAAATCTGAAAGCCGGTTTAGATCTTCTTTTTCCTACGGCATTACCACCCAGGGTCCGGGTTCTGCCACAGGGATTTCCTACGAATTCAACCGGCACATACTATCGGCACGCATTGCTTCTACCGATCCGCTGTGGGGAGATGACGTCTGGGATATCGCTGTTATGTACGGAAGGGCCGCAATGATCGGCCCGTTTTACGCCAACACCGGTGTCGGAGCCTCAATCGTGGGTGGGAATCAATATCCAAGGCTTATCGGTGGTGATCCGGAAGGCAAAATGGACCGGATCCTGGGTTTCCCGCTGGAGGGCAACGTATCCTGGTTAGTTACCGATTACACTGCGCTCGGGTTGTACAGCTTTATAAATGTTAACACGAATCAGCCTTTCGGCGGGCTGGCGTTAAGTTTACAGATAGGTAGGCTCCGGTAACTTCGGAATAGTCGATAATAAAAGGAAGGAACAGGGCGCTGCCATCCAGCCGAACTCTGTATCCTGGAAATAGCATCAAGGTGGTAGTCATTTATTTGAGCAATATGACCGATCCGAGCCCACTGTTTGATCTAAAACTATTTATTTTTGGCCGAAATGTATGCGCTTCATTATGTGGCAGAATTTTTCAAATCGATGAACACAGAATATCATTGAAATGAGTCACAAGGAAAATACCTCGCTTAATCACCGGATATGATGACGCCGGCAAATTGCTCGCTGATCCCGAAATAAATGCCGTGTATATCGCCACACCTCCTCATGTCCATGCGGAACTGACCCGCAAGGCCGCTGAAGCCGGGAAACCGGTCTATGTCGAAAAACCCGTGGCACGATCTTATCGTGAATGCCTGGAAATGATCGAAACGTGTGAACAGGCGGGTGTGCCGCTCTTTGTTGCTTATTACCGGCGAATGCTGCCGGATTATCGTAAAATCATCGAGCTTGTGGATGACGGTGTGATCGGCGAAGTCCGCTCGGTGGAAATCCGTATGAACAAGCCGGCACCTTCGGAGCGGCAATGAAATCCAAACAGAAAACAAAGGCGAAAACTCATTCAATACGGTGCGCTTTCATTTCGATATGCCCGAGCACATCCAGCAACCGCTGATAAAAACAATTTTTAATGAATTGCTGGAGTATTACGACAGCCGGCAGGAAGCCCGGATGCACGATGAAAACGATCCGTCAAAAAGGCGGACATCAGGAAATGATACCTCCACCCGATTTCCCAGCACCGGAATAACGGCTGCTCGAACCAACCGGGTGATGGAAGCGCTGGTAAAGCATTCGTAAGGGAAAGATCAGGGTTGTACTGAGGTGTTTGCTCGTTGCAATAATTGATAAGTCAGGCAATAATATGGTTGAGTAATAAACTACTACTTCATCCGAAACCATTGATAATGTATTTCTAAATAGCCAGCTTTAACATTCAATCTATTCGCTGATATTATTGATAAAATTCAAAAGCTTATTTTCAATATTGTGAATAGTTCGTTCATGTTCAATGTTTTGACGCCCTGTGGGGCACAGGCATCCGGTAAGGGAATTTTATTTTTTCGATTCGGATTACTCACCTCCTGTGTAACCAATTTGCGATGCATTGCTGAGCAATAAGCAACCAGCCAGGCATCGGCTCTTTTGAATTCCAGAAATTCGTCAATGGCTTTTCTTTGGTAGTGATGAGATCGGGATTCTGCCCATGCAGCTACTGTTTGATACTCCGTCAAAACCCTGCTGTCTGTCGTACTTTTAAAAAATGATTCCGGAATGTGCTGTTTCACTTAAAAAGTCAAATTATCTTCATTTTCAAATATTTCATCCCTTACTTTATCAATACTGATGATTTTTCCTTCTTGTATCAGATGTTTTACCTGATCCCAGAAGCTACTAACAATATCCAATGGAAAACGCTCCCGTCAGGATTCAATAAAAAAATTGCTGTCCACAACGTAAGGTTCCATTAGTCCTGGAGTTCAAGAACAGCTTTATCATACGTTTTGCCTTTCAACCCGGTTAATTGAAAAGCTTCTCTGTGAAGCAATCTGTTTTCTTTTACGGCTTGATGAACTGTATAGAAAAACCGGCTATTCAGGCGATTTCTCAATGTGGCATAAAAATTCCCCCCGTCGCCCTGTCTTTCTTTTCTTTTTCTCAGCTTGCGTTGGTATTGTTCATAAAAGTCAAAAAATTCCGTCTTGGTGATTTTTTGAGATCCAAAGCCCTGCGGGCAATAACAAGCTGACTTACTTTAAACTGTCTGGCAAGCTGATCAAAGCCGGTGTGCTCCTTCCATAATTCGTCAATCGCCTCTTCCGGAACCAGAAATTCAGCGGCCACCTGATCGCAGAACTGCTCGACCGGATCCTGGCTTGGTTGCAGCTGTCGAAAATCGAAACCGGCACTTTCACCGATCCAAATATGGGCCAGTTTGAAGACCCTCGAGATGATCGTTTCCACCGAGCCACATCCTCTGGTTTGGCGGGTACGGTGACGAACCGTGGCGAATGTCGATTCGATCGGGTTGGTCGTTCTCAAATGCTGCCAGTGTTCGGCCGGAAAATCATAAAAGGCGAACAATGCCTCTTTATCTTTGACCAAGCACTCAACAGCCCTTGGATATTTGGCCCCATATAGGCTGACAAAATCTTCAAATACCTGCAAAGCATCGGCTTTGGTATCCGACAGGTACATTTCATGGATCATCTTTTTGACCTGAGGCTGAATTTTCTTGGGCACCTTGTCGAGTATATTGGCCGTCTTATGCACCCAGCAGCGCTACTGGGCAATGCCAGGGTATACCTTACACTTAACCGCAATGATGCAGCCGAAAGAGCAAGTATGACAAGCCACAGGGAGCACTGGATTCGCTTTTTTTTTAAACGGATTGGAGTATCACGCTATCACATCCATCCGGGACCGGCCATCTCACCTGCCTTGAGCCGCTCCCGAAGCCGTTGGCGCCGCTTCGGTTTCTGATGCTTCTCTGAGCGACTCCAGATATTCATCAATGGCTCTTGAGGCATTTTTGCCGTCGGCTACAGCCTGAATGACTGTGGCGCCACCGCGTGTGATATCACCTCCGGCGTAAATTCCGGGCCGGCTCGTAGCACCCTTTTCATCCGCCTTGATGGTACCCCAGTCGGTGGTTTCAAGGCCGGGCGTGGTATGCTGGATGATCGGGTTGGGCGTTTGTCCGATCGCAACGACCACCGTGTCGGTTTCAATGATGAAATTGGATCCTTCAACGGGAACCGGCCGGCGCCGTCCGCGCTCATCCGGCTCGCCAAGCTCCATCCGCTGACACTCTATCGCCTTCACCCAGCCGTTTTCGTCGCCGTGGATGGCAACCGGACTGGTAAGAAAATGGAATTCGATGCCTTCTTCTTCGGCATGATGCACTTCCTCGATGCGCGCAGGCATCTCTTCGCGGGACCGGCGGTAGAGCAGGGTCGTCTGCTCGGGACCGATTCGTTTGGAGGTACGCACGGCGTCCATGGCCACATCGCCGCCGCCCAGCACCACCACCTTGTTGCCGATTTTCAGCGGTGTGTCATACTCCGGGAACTTGTAGGCTTTCATCAGATTGACCCGGGTCAGCAGTTCGCTGGCAGAGTAGACACCGCTCAGGTTTTCACCCGGGATATTCAGAAATCTGGGTGAACCGGCGCCTGTTCCGATATAGACCGCGCTGTATCCCATTTCATCGAAAAGTTCGTCAATGGTCAGCGTGCGGCCGATGATCACATTGGTTTCGACCTTGACGCCCAGCGCTTTAACCCGGTCCACCTCTTCATCCACAATCTTTTTGGGCAGACGAAATTCGGGGATGCCGTATTTCAGCACGCCGCCGGCCTCATGCAACGCTTCAAAAATGGTGACATCGTATCCCATCTGGGCAAGTTCCGCGGCAACGGTAAGTCCGCCCGGACCGGATCCGACCACAGCGACGCTCTGTCCTTTGGGATCCGCAACCGGAGGCGGAGTAAAGGTCCCCTGCTCGGCCTCATAATCGGCCAGAAACCGCTCCATCTTCCCGATGGCCAGCGGCTCGCGTTTTTTCCCCACAATGCATACGCTTTCACAGAGCGTCTCCTGCGGACACACCCTGCCGCAAATCGCCGGCAGATAGTTGGATTCGCGGATCTTGCGAATGGCGCCATCGTAATCGCCCTGATACATCAGCTGGATGAAGGAGGGAATATCGATATTCACCGGGCAGGACTGCATGCAGACCGGATCGTTGCACTCCAGGCACCGTTCGGTTTCTGCCAGAGCCTTGCGCACATCAAACCCGTTGGATACTTCACAAAAATTGGTGATCCGCCCGGCCGGATCCTGTTCGTTCGGCTGATTTCGCGGAATCTGCATCCGCTCCCTGGGCTTCAGCGAAATAATTTTCGGCCGTTTTTCCACTCCGGATTTTTTGTTTTTTCCGCTTTTTTCCCTGCTCCCGGCGGGGTCCTTTTCAGAGCGTTTCGTGTTTGCTGTGGCTTTCATGTGTAAAAATATTCGGATTTATGTCGTCACGTCTAATGCTGTAACAAATTGCATTTATGCTCCCGGATGCCGGGCTGATGCTCTGTCATGGTGAAAGTCACCTGAAGTAATAATGTTATGTCTGGAGGCTTTTGCATGTTTCCAGAGCCTTTTTCTCGAGATCCGCATAGGTCCGGTTTCTCGCGATCAGCTCATCGAAATTGATTTGATGCGCGTCGAATTCGGGACCGTCGACGCAGGCAAATTTGAGTTGATCGCCGACCGTTACCCGGCAGGCTCCGCACATTCCGGTACCATCCATCATGATGGGATTGAGACTTACCCAGGTCCGGATGCCCGTATCCCGGGTGACATCGGACACCGCGCGCATCATGGGCATGGGTCCCATTGCATAGACAGCGCCGCTGCCGGCAGACAGTGTCCCCGGCCGCTCCAGGATCTCCTTCAGCGCATCGGTCACAAATCCCTTTCGCCCGGCAGATCCGTCATCGGTCGTTATCATCAATTCACGGGATACCGCCTTCATTTCCTCTTCCAGTATGACAAGCTCCGCGTTTCTCGCCCCGATGATGCTGATGACATCATTGCCGGCCTCACTCAGGGCTTTTGCGATGGGATAAACGACCGCCGTCCCGACACCACCACCAATGCATACGACAGTGCCGTGATTTTCAACCGGTGTAGGTTCGCCAAGCGGACCCGCGACATCGATCAGCTCGTCTCCTGCTTTCATGCTGTTTATCAGCATCGTCGTTTTGCCGATCGACTGCACAATCAGCGTAATGGTGCCCTTATCCGGATCGGAATCGACGATGGTAAGCGGTATGCGCTCGCCGGTGAGGGCAGCACGCAATATTACAAAATTGCCCGGCTCCCGCTTCCTGGCAATCAGGGGCGCTTTCACAATTAACTTGTTGATAGCAGGAGCAAGCTCCTGACTGGAAATAATGGGATACAAAATAATTACTCCATTTGGTAAATATGCAGGCGCGGTAAAATATAATATCACTGAGCAACTATATACCTGCCGGCAAATGAGAACAAAAAATAATATAAGTCCTTAATATTAAAGAATATCTATGGTCTTTTCAAGTAAAACGACCAAAAATGACATCATTGTGAGGCCACACACCAACCGGCGGCGCTTTTCACAAAATAATAAATCCGTGCAACGAAAGTGTAACGTATATGTTACAGCTTGTTGTGCGTACCGTCACAAAAGGGAGGAGTGCCGGTCTGCTTGCAGCCGCACCAGGCTACGTTCTTGCTTTCTTCAACTTTTTCCACAATCGGTTTGATGGATGTGGGCTTGTGCGATCCGTCGCAGTAAGGCTGGTTTCGGGATAGTCCGCATGCACACCATGCATAGGTGCCGGGTTCAATTTTCATGACATAGGGCTTGGTGCTGGCAACTTTCGGCTTATCCATGGCAACCTGATCAATTTTGATGTTCGCTGATTGAAATACGACATCTCAATCAGAAATTACTCTTTTCGTTTCAGTGCCGGAATCTAAAACATGTCATCCTGAAAAGAAAGATTTTTATAGTGCAACGGAAAAGCATGCCGTCAGGTTCCGATGATCGGACGCACTCCGTTTATAATAAACTGAACGCCGATGGTCAGTGCGATAAAGCCCATCATGCGGGTAAGTGCGGTCATTCCTGTCCGCCCCAGCATTTTGGTCATCCGGCGAGCTACGACCAGCAGCACAAACGAGGTAACCGCCACCAGCAGAATCGCAATGGATATGACAAGATAGTCTGTTACGGAAGACGACTGTGACGCAAATCCAAGAGTAAGCGCTATCGAACCCGGTCCGGCCAGCATGGGCATGGCAAGCGGACTGAATGAAATATCCGGCTTGCGGTATGCTTCGGAATGGTCGGCAGCGGTAAGCTTACGGCCCTGCGAGTCCGGATCAAGCAGCGAATAGGCCATTTTCATGATAAGCAGTCCGCCTGCAATCCGGATGCCCTCAAGGCTGATTCCAAAGAAGCTGATTATGTAATTTCCGCCGAACAGAAAGATCCCGAGAATAAGAACCGTGTATATGCATGCTTTCAGGGCCTGCTGACGCCGGTGCTCATTGCTGTCGCCATCCGTCATAGCCAGAAAAAAAGGCATGGCCGCAAACGGGTTTGCGATTGAAAGCAGGGAAGTAAATGTAGCCAGGAGAAAGGTGAACAACTCCATGTTTCGGTGCGTTATTATATAATAATAAATACCATGACATGCCTATCAGCAATACGGCGGGCAAGTCGCCCCCGTTTTATAATACATTGAACAGCATCGGCAAATTTCGTCGGCAAATTTATGTATATTTGACATCAGTTTGAACCCTAAAGTTCTTTAAATCCTCATTATGACAGAAAGAGATATCCCCTGGGATGAGCTGGTTACCAAGAGCCGCCGGCTTATCGATGAAGCAGCTGACAGAGAAGAGGCCATGCAGCATATCTGTGCCCTGCTGCACCGTGAAGTGCCTCATTATGACTGGGTCGGCTTTTATCTGGTCGATCCCTTGTCTGAAAAGCAACTGGTTCTCGGGCCCTATGTAGGTGAACCCACCGAACACACACGTATAGCATTCGGACAGGGAGTGTGCGGTCAGGCGGCGGAATCCCTCAAAACATTCATCGTCAACGACGTCACTGCCGAGTCCAACTACCTGGCTTGCAGCCCCACCGTGCAGTCCGAGATCGTTGTGCCCGTCATGAAAGGAGACGAACTGATCGGCGAAATCGATATTGACTCCGACACCCGCGGTGCCATGACGGAGAATGACAGGAAAATGCTGGAAGCCATCGCAGAGGAAGTTGCAGAGCTGTTTTAAAGCTGGTAAAGCCGGACACGGAAGATTGCGTCACGCCTGCGATGCCGGCGGGCAGGCATTTCATGGCATGCATTCACCAAAGTGGCTTCCCGGGAGCACCGGGAAAGGAGTGAACCGGCTATCTGCGCGTTTTTTCACGGAGTGACTTCCAGTCGATATCGAGTCCGTCCTTTTGCTCGTTACTGAGCTCTTTGAGCTCGTTCTGCGTGATATTTTCAGGAGGGAGCGCCTGATCCGCAGCGGCCGTTTTTTCACGTATGCGGTTCGGCGCATCTTCCCCGGTTACCATTCGGCCGTTGCAAATCCCGCCGTCATCAATGGACACATATCTGGCTGCCAGTGAACCATTCACCTTGCCGCTGGAAGAAATCATTATCATCCCGGTCGCCGAAATATCCCCGTCCGCCTCTCCATGGATATTAATATCAGCAGCCTCGATACTCCCTTTCACTTTGCCGGATTCGGTCACGATCACCTTCCCCTTGCTTTCAATATCCATCTCCACCAAACCGGATATCTTCAAATCTGACACCACTCTGATTTTGCCTTCACTGAAAACCGAGTTTGTCCCTATAAAACTGACATAATCAATATTGTTTTGTGCCATGAACCGAATTTGTGATGATGAGAGGTGATGAAGTTACGCCGGACCGCCCGTCAGGCGGACCTGTTTCCAACCCGTTACGCAAGAGTAACCGTACAAAGACAAGAGTAACCGTACAAAGAGCTGATAATGTTTTTAATTACAGTAATCGGGAACCATCGTCATTTTATTGTCCGGAATCCCGTTACTCCGGCAATAGAAGCGGCTTCAGAAACCTGCCGGTCAGACTTTCCTTATGAGATGCCACCTCTTCGGGTGTGCCTTCGCATACGATAGTCCCGCCGCCAAATCCCCCTTCCGGACCGATGTCTATGACCCAGTCAGCCGACTTGATCACATCCAGATTGTGCTCGATAATAATCACCGAATGGCCGCGGTCTATCAGGCGATTGAAGGAATCCAGCAGCCGGGCAATGTCCTCAAAGTGCAGTCCGGTTGTAGGTTCATCGAAGAAATAGAGCATATGATCCTTTTCCGTTCGCGACAGATAGCGAGCAAGTTTTACCCGCTGGGCCTCGCCCCCGGACAGGGTGGTCCCGCTTTGTCCCAGCTTGAGATAACCCAAACCCACATCCTCCAGTACCTGGAGTCTGTTTACGATCTGCTTCTCATCCACAAAAAACTCCAGGGCTTCGGATACCGACATCTCCAGAACGTCGTGAATATTCTTCCCCCGATAGCGCACACTGAGAAGATCTTTGCGATAGCGTGTTCCGCCGCAGGCCTCGCAGGGGAGCTCGATATCGGCAAGAAACTGCATTTCAATGGTTTGCACGCCTTCTCCCTGACAGGTTTCACAGCGTCCGCCCGGCACATTGAATGAAAAGTGTCCGGATGTGTACCCCATGATGCGTGACTCCCTGGTTTTGGAAAACAGGTCGCGGATGCCGTCGAATGACTTGGTATAGGTGGCGGGATTGGACCGGCTCGACCTTCCGATCGGCGTCTGATCGACCATTTCGGCACCATCGATATGCTGCAGCCCTTTCATCGAGCGGTACCGCCCGACTTTCTCGTTATACACGCCCAGCTCTTTCATTATGGCGGCGTAAAGCGTGCGGTGAATCAGGGTCGACTTGCCCGATCCGCTCACCCCGGTGACGCAAACCAGCTTGCCAAGCGGCATCCGGATATTCACATTTTTCAGATTGTGTTCGGATGCTCCCTCAAGCAGGATTTCCTTGCCTCTGCCTTTCCGGCGCTTTTCGGGCACAGGGATCGATTTTCTGCCGCTGAGATATTTTCCCGTCAGCGTTTTGGATCCGAGCAAATCCTCATAGCTTCCCGAGAAACTGACCTCTCCGCCGTGATTTCCGGCAAACGGGCCAATGTCCACGACATGATCTGCCGACCGGATCATCTCCGGGTCATGCTCAACCACCAGCACGGTATTGCCAATATCCCGAAGTGATTTGAGTATCCGGATGAGCCGGTCATTATCACGCGGATGGAGGCCGATTGTGGGCTCATCCAGCACATAAAGACTTCCGATCAGCGAGCTGCCCAGTGCATTGGCCAGATTGATGCGCTGCGCCTCTCCGCCGCTTAGAGTATTTGTGAGCCGGTTCAGGGTAATATAATGCAGCCCAACCTCATCCAGATACCTTAACCGCTTGCGGATTTCATAAAGAATCTGCCCGCCGACATCCATCTCATACTCGGTAAGCTCCAGATCATCGAAAAACTTGCGCGCATGGCCGATTGTCATTTCCGATATCTGTCCGATGTGCATGTCCGCAATTTTCACATACAATGCATCTTTGCGGACGCGGTAGCCGTCACATTCCGGACACCGTGAGTAGCCGCGATAGCGCGAATAAAACACCCGCATGTGGACTTTGTAGAATTCACTGCGCACCTGCTGAAAGACACTGTGGATCCCGGGGTACTCATCTTTGCCGTACCACAAAATATTTTTCACATCCTTCGAAAGGCTGTGATAGGGTTCATCAATGGGCAGGCTGTAGCGCGCGGCAACCTTGACCAGCAGCTTTAGATTGTGGTTGAATTTCGGCGAATTGAACGGGGCGATGGCACCTCCCCTGATGGACAGCTCCGGGTCGGGCACTACTTTATCCTCATCAATTCCCTGCACGCGTCCGAAACCCTCGCAGCTGCGGCAGGCGCCGAACGGATTGTTGAATGAGAACATTTGCGGAGTGGGCTCGGTAAAATCGATGCCATCCCGCTCGAACCGTTCGCTGAACATCAGCTCTTCGCCTTTGTGCAACTTGATGTAGCACCGGCCGTTGCCTTCAAGGAGCGCCGTTTCAACCGAATCGACCATCCGGCTGCGGAACTCGTCATCGTCCTTTTTGATCGCCAGCCGGTCCACCACCATGCGGACTTCTCCGGGGTGATATTTCTTCAGGTTGACCTCATCCCGGCCCAGGTCTACCATCTGCTCTTCAGGAAGGAGGATGCGATTAAAGCCTTTTTGCTGAAATATGGCGACCTCCTCGCGCATTTTCTTGTTTTTCTCCATGCTGACCGGAAACAGCACATAAAACCGCTGCTTCTCCTCGTACCGATCCAGCATGTCTGCAACAACCGTCTGCGGGGTGTCCTTTTTCACCGGCTCGCCAGAAACCGGTGAGATGGTTTTTCCCACGCGCGCAAACAGCAGCCGCATGTAGTCGTAAATCTCGGTAGTGGTTCCGACCGTTGAACGGGGGTTGTAAGTCGTGTTTTTCTGCTGGATGGCCATGGCCGGCGAAATGCCCTGCATGAAGTCCACATCGGGCTTGTCCATGCGTTCCAGAAACTGCCGGGCATAACTGGACAAACTTTCCACATAGCGGCGCTGTCCCTCGGCGTAGATCGTGTCAAAAGCCAGGCTTGATTTGCCGGAGCCGCTCACACCGGTGACCACCGTCATCTTGTTGCGCGGGAGCGTTACATCTACATTTTTGAGGTTGTGTACCCGTGCACCCTTTATAATGATGGGGGACAGAGATCTGGATGGTTCGGTTTCAACCTGGATTTTGGATTCGGACATGGCTATTTAAAATACACGGAATCTTGCAACATAGACAACGCCCGCATCAGGTATTCGGTTCCGTCACCGGGTCACCTGCAAGATATGCTGTTCCATCTTCTCCTTGATCTCTTTGCGGACCTGATCAACACCTTCATCCACATACATGGCATGGATGAAAAGCTCTTTGCGATCGTCCGAAACTTCCAGGCTCAGTGTACCCGGCGTCAATGAAATCATATTTGCAAACAGCGTTATCTCAAGATCCGATTCAACATCGAGCGGAATATCCACGACGCCTGATTTCATCCGGAAGCCGGGACGCATGACATCAATGGCAACGCGTATGCTGGAAAGGAATAGTTCCTTGATAAACAGCAGCAACAATGTGAAGGCTTTCCAGACTCTGCGCGTGTAGTTGCTGTTATCAATGGCCGGACCAACCACGAGAAGAACAAGGTAGGCCAGAACAAGTCCGATAAGCAAATTCCCGAAAGAAAACGTTGCCGTCACAGCAGTCCAGATAAGTGCGAGTATGATATGAAACAGGACTATTTTCATGTGTTTATAATTTATGATTCTGAAGTCACATGTAGTACCCATGTTGGCTATAATCATGCTCCTGTGTGACGGTAAGCCGCCATGGGTATTTCATGTGTTTAAAATTTTTGATTTATAATGTCAGATAGAATGACATGACCGTTTTTAATCATGCTCATGTGTGTCCGGATTTCAGCCGGTCATGATCATTTCATGTGATATAAAATATTACGATTCGTTCGGTTAACGATTATTGCGGACCCATTACGGCTTCGATGTATACATTCGGATCCAGGAGCTGCTCGGCAGCCATCAGACAGACTTCAAGGAGTGGCTGCGCATAAAGTCCGACCAGAAGGATCAATCCTGCCACGGCCATCACCGGGAGCACCATGATATAAAGACTGCCGGCGCCGAAAAGCGGCATTTTACCGAAGTGTTCCGGCACGCCTTCTTCAGGTACGGTTCCCCAAAAAGCAGTCATCCAGATTTTTATCATGGAAAACAGCGTCAGCAGATCGACGAGAATGGCCACTGCAGTAATCAGGTACATTTCGATGGAAAGTCCCGCCTTGACCAGGCTCAGCTTGGCCCAGAAGCCGGACAGCGGCGGAAATCCGGCAAGGGCAAATGCCGATACCAGAAACAGAACCGCCAGGAAGGGGTAATGCCGGTACAATCCGCCCATTTGCTTTAATTCAAATGTGCCGAGGAGCCGTTGCGAAATTCCACTGATCAGAAACAGATTCGATTTTGCCAGGATGTTGTGAAGTACGTAAAAAATGGCTCCCATCAGTCCCAGTGCCGTATTGAATGCCAGTCCCATGATCATGTACCCGATCTGGCTGACAATGTGGAAGGACAGGATTTTGCGAAATTCGTAATGGGAGGCCGCGCCAAGTACCCCGGTCACCATGGTGAATCCGGCCACCCAGAGCAGGATATCATGCGTATATCCGATATCCTGGGTAAACAGCAGGGTGAACACACGAATCAGCGCGTAGACCCCGACTTTGGTCAGCAGCCCGCCGAAAACGGCCGATATGGCTACCGGCGGAGTGTGATAGGAGGCCGGCAGCCAGAAAAACAGCGGGAATATAGCTGCTTTGATGCCAAAGGAGAGCATGAAAATCATGGCAACGGTAGTTACCAGCCCGACATTTTCAACTTCGGGCAGGCGCACCGCAAGATCGGCCATGTTGAGCGTGCCGGTCATGCCGTAAAGCATGGCAACGCCGAACAGGAAGATCAGGGATGAGAACAGGTTGATGACCACGTACTTCAGTGCCCCCTGCAGCTGGTTTTTGCTGTTGCCCAGTGCCAGCAGAATAAAGCTGGCAATCAGCATCACTTCAAACCATACGTAGAGGTTGAAAATATCACCGGTCAGAAAGCTGCCGTTGACACCCATGAGCAAGACGTGCAGCAGGGGGTAGTACCCGAAACGCTCACGCTCCTTGTCGATATCGTAAAGTGAGTAGACCGCGATTACCAGGCCCATTATAGCGGAAATTCCCAGCATCAGCATGGACAGCATGTCCGCCACCAGGGTGATGCCGAACGGTGCTTCCCAGTCTCCGAGCTGCAGCACCTGAATTCCGTCAACATACACATCCCGGAAAAGCACCATGACCGAACCCAGCAGCACAACCATCCCAAGCACCCCGACCCATCGCTGGAGGGACGCATGGTTCCGGAAGAGCAACGCTATCGTCGCCGTAATCAGAGGAATTGCAACAGGCAGTACAAGTAACGTATTCATCCTTCTTTCTCCTCCCGGTTTTCAGATTCGTTGACTATGGCTGCCGAGGTGTCTTCGGGATCTTCGAGCATGCTGTCCTGATCCACCGTGCCAAGCTCTTTGTAGCTGCGGTAGGCAAGTGCAAGCGCAAAGGCCAGCAGGCCGAAGCCGATCACAATTGCAGTAAGTATAAGTGCCTGCGGAAGCGGGTTGGCGAAAGGTGCTTCGGGCACGACACTCCCGGCGGCAATAAGCGGCGGATTTTCAATGTTCAGCCTTCCCAGTGAAAAAAGGGCAAGGTTCACCGAGTTGCTGATCAGGATAATGCCGATGATGGTAAGTATAAGACTTCGCCTGAGCAGCAGGTAGATCCCTGTTGCAAAAATGGCTCCAGCCAGGATGGGTAAAATTGTATCCATGGTAATTCAGATATTCATTTGTTGGATGACCGGTTGCTGAGTCCGGGCACTTTTTCCTCTTCAAGGGCAAAAATCACCGCGACGATAAAGCCAACGACACACAGGTACACGCCGATGTCGAAAATGAGAGGCGTGCTGAGTTTGGCTTCCACGCCCCCCCATTCGATGAAGAGCCACTTTCCGGTCAGAAACGGATCTGCTGTGAACATGGGGATGATTCCGCTGATGACCAGAGCAAGGAGTCCGTATGCAATCAGCGTAATTGGATGAATACGCAGTACGCGTCGGGCCGCCTCCGTTCCGAAAGCGATGGCATACAGCGTAAAAGCTCCCGCACCTACGAGCCCGCCTATGAATCCTCCGCCCGGTTCATCGTGCCCCCGGAAAAACAAAAAGAGCGAAAACAAAACCATAACTCCGATCAGGAGGCGTGTTGCAGTATGTAAAATCAAGCTGTTCATGATAATTAAGCTTTTTTAGAGGCTCCGTGACGGGTCATTTTGACCAGGGCGTAGACGGCAAGTCCGGCAATGGCCACAACCACGACCTCACCCATGGTATCAAGAGCCCGGAAATCGACAAGAATGACGTTTACAATGTTCCGGCCATGAGCCATCGGATAGCTTGCCTCTGCGTAGAATTCAGAAATAAATGCATCAAAGGGTGCTGCCGTAGCTGCAAAAATGAGCAGTGTCATCAGCAGGCCGGCCGAAACAGCTATAACACCGTCCTTTGTCCGGGAGGCGGCACTACGGCTTTCGGTCAGCTTGGGGACATGTATCAGTACCAGTGCAACCAGGATAACCGTAAGTGTTTCCACCAGAATCTGAGTCATGGCAAGATCTGCCGCACCATGCATCAGGTAAATCAGGGCCAGACTGAAGCCCACAATCCCGGCACCCACGATCATGGTCAGGCGGGAATGGCCAAATGCCAGCATGATGCCAAGTGAGGTTAACACAGCTATAAAGAGGGCCCACTCAAACACCCTGACCTCTTCAAAGGTTGGCGTCATAACAATCCCGGACCGGCTCAGAAAGGTGTATCCGATTCCGACAAGCGCGGCGACAAGGATGGTGGTCAGGTAGTTGGACATCAGACCGTTCTGCAGCACACGAGTCTGCCATCCCGCAAGCGCCAGCATTCCGTCGACAAGTTTTTCATATCCGATTCGCGGCAGATCAGCAAAACCGCCCTGATAGGCTTTCATTGCCGCCGATTCTCTGAGCGGATCCCAGAAGTGGTAAACGATAACACCGCCGGCAAGGGTTGCTACACTCAAAATCAGCGGCAGGTTAATTCCGTGCCACAACGAAAGGTAGAAGTCCATAGGCTCGCCCCATACACCGCTGGCGGCCGGAAGCATAAGCGTTTTGTCGATCAGAAAGGGGAGTATTCCGAATATGACACTCATCCCTGCCAGCACTGCCGGGCCGATCCACATGGAAAGGGGAGCCTCGTGCGCCTTTTTGGGTGTTTCAACGGGCTGACCGAAAAACGGACGCAGCACCACAATGGCCGAGGCCGCAACGATAGCGATATTCGCCAGTACCGCGAGTGATATAAACACAACCGGCCATGCCGAAGCCCCGAGAGCTGCCTCATAGACAATTTCTTTGGCAATAAATCCGAACATCGGCGGTATTCCTGCCATTGAGATGGCTGCAAGCGCCGCTGCAACCATCGAAATGGGCATAAGGGATCGCAATCCGCCAAGCTTAAGCACATCGCGGGTACCGGCCTCATGGTCAACGGCACCCGCCACCATAAAGAGCGCCCCTTTGTACATGGCGTGCGAAAAGATGTAAACGGCAAGACCCTTCATGGCCAGTTCGGTTCCCAGGCCGATGAGCATCATCATGGTACCCAGAGCCATTACGGTGGAATAGGCAAGAATTTGCTTCAAATCGGTAAAACTTAGGGACAGCCAGGCACTGATAAGCAGAGTGGCAAGTCCAAATCCGCCCACAAGTATCATCCAGGTTTCGGTAAATCCAAGTACCGGATGCATCCGGGCAAGAAGATAGACGCCTGCCTTGACCATGGTTGCGGAGTGGAGGTAGGCGCTGACCGGTGTGGGTGCAGCCATGGCACCGGGCAACCAGAAATGGAACGGGAACTGGGCCGATTTGGTAAATGCTCCGGCAAGAACCAGCAGTAGAATGGGCAGATACAGACCGTGATTACGTATGATGTCGCCTTCATTCAGCAGCGTGGATACTTCCCAGTGTCCGGAAGCAAATCCCATAAGTACAAGCCCTGCCAGCAGTGCCAGTCCCCCGATACCGGTCACCAGCAATGCCTGGAGCGCCGCCTTCCGGGAATTTTCCTGTTCATGCGAGAACCCTATGAGCAGGAATGAGGTAAAGCTGGTCAGCTCCCAAAAAACGAAGATGCTGATGAGGTTATCCGCCAGAACCACACCAAGCATGGATCCCATGAACAGAAGAATCGCTGAATAAAATCTCGGCAAATAGGTACTTCCGCCGAGGTATCCGCCGCCGTAAAGTACAATAAAGGTTCCGATGCCGGTAATGATCAGTCCGAACATCAGGCTCAGCCCGTCCAGGTAAAACGACAGGTCGACATTGAAATAAGCCATGCTGACCCAGGTGGTGGACTGTGTGACGGTGCCACCGGACGCGATGTGTGGCAGCCAGGTCAGCAGATAGATAAAGCTGCCCAGTGGAAGCAGCGCAAGCACCCAGCCCGCCCGTTCTTTGAACAGATTGTAAATCCAGGGCGCCAGCAGGGCGATCCCGAAAATCAAAAGGAGGTTGATCAGCATGGGGACCTCCTTCCTGACCTGCAAGGCAGGATATCAAGTCCGTTAAACATCTGATGAGAAATAAAAACGGTCATAAAAACAGTTTTGAGCAGTTATCGAAACGGAAATCCGATTCCCCGGGAAAGACGGCCATGACGCATGCCGGATGCTAATCCTCATCCGGGACTTTGACATTTGCCGGAGGGGTCTTGCGGTTTTTTTCGTAGTAATCTTTCAGGTCATCAACGACGGTGCCTTCCCAGAAGGTAATTCCGTGTTGATAGGCGGCACGTCCTATGGTATGCGCCGCAACGGGAGCGGTCATCAGGATAAATATGATGGTTGCAACAGCTCTGGAAATAATTCCGATTTCAGCATAGGTAAATGCGACGGCCAGCAGTATAAGACCTGCGCCAAGCGTACCGGCCTTTGTGGATGCGTGCATCCGCATCAGAATATCAGGCAGTCTGAGGATGCCTACCGATGCAACCAGAACAAAAAAGCCCCCCGTGATCAGCAGAATTCCGGCAATAATTTCAAGCATGTCCGCTCCTCCGTTCTCTTTCGGCTCTCTGGAAAACATACCTGGCAAAAGCTATGGTCCCCAGAAATGCAATGAGCGCCAGTACAATAGCGACATCCAGATACACCGGGTGTCCGGATGAGATGGCATACGTTGCAATCATGCTGATGACGACAAAAGCAACCAGGTCCAGTGCCACCACGCGATCCGGCAGAGTAGGCCCGATGATAACGCGAATCAGCGAAACCAGCAGCGATATACTCAGCAATACGTAAACAATGGTAATTGCCAGTGAAAAAAAGTCCATGAATCTCTAAGTCTTGTTACGCAGAGCACGGTCGAAGCAAATAAGGAAAATGCCGTGTACTCCGGTCTGTTTGGAAGGCCTTAATATAAGAATCCCGTAAATATGCTACAAGAAAGTTCCGGATGGCCTGATTATGCTCTGATTCATCCCGTCCCCGTGCAAAAACTGATTTACCGATACCCGCTCTCTTTATATGGAATATGACTAAAAAATTGTATAATGTTGCAATAACGATATTGATATTCTTTCAGGAACAGTACTGGCTCCGGCTGCATCCATCTATTCAGATTTATAGTATGCGATTACCATTTTTTTTTGCGCGGCGATTTGTTGCAGGCGAAAGCTTTTCACAAGCGGCTCCCGAAGTAACTGCACTTAATAACAAGGGCATTGCGGCAACACTTGATCTGCTCGGCGAAAATGTCAAAGACAAAGCCATCGCTGAAGAAACAACCAGGGAGTATTGTGATCTTCTTGAGGGAATTCGTGACCGGAAATTAAACGCCACCATCTCTATCAAACTGACCATGATGGGGCTGGATATTGATGACCATTTCTGCCGTAAAAACCTTTTTGTTTTACTTGATAAAGCAAAAGAACTGGATCAGTTCGTCCGCATTGACATGGAGGGTTCCGACTATGTCCAGCGCACACTCGATATATACCGGGATGCCAGAAGCAAGTATGGCAGGCACGTAGGCATTGTCATTCAGGCTTACCTGCACCGGACACGGGATGACATAGCACAGCTTGCTGATGAGAATGCGGACGTAAGAATCTGCAAAGGAGCTTATAAAGAGCCTCCTTCCATCGCACTTCAGAACATGCCGGATATTCGCGCCGTTTTCAAGGAGTACACGGCTGAATTACTCAAGAAGACAGATTACACCCGCATTGCAACACATGATGACCTGCTCATCGACTGGACAAAATCCTATGCACGTGAAAACGATATCCCAAAAGACAGATTTGAGTTTCAAATGCTCTACGGACTGCGGCTGAATACCTGCGAAGCACTTGTGGAAGAAGGATATAATGTGCGGGTATATGTCCCTTACGGCACAATGTGGGTGCCCTACTTTACGCGCAGGCTGCGGGAAAGAAAAGAGAACATCTGGTTCATTTTGTCAACGATGTTCAAAAAATAAGGCGGTCTCATCAAATCTCCACCGATATTTCATACATGGCATGACCCGCTCCCCGCATGCATGATGAAGTCCGGCCTGCAGATAAATATAACGGTCAGTTTTTTCTCTCTTCAATAATTTTGTCGAGTGCCTTTATCACTTCTTCAATTCCCTTCTCCAGGGCAGCGTATTCCATATTCCTTTTTTTGGACTGGAGGTGATTCCAAAGCCCCTTCAGAATGCGAAGGTCCTCATCCCTGAGATCATGATACGCTGTTTCGTAATTGCCGGAGGGCTTGAGGTAAAGGTCTACATTACCCTTTGCCCAGACCATTATAAAATCTCTGCTTTTACTGATATTTACTTTCATCTGTTTACAGTTTATGACTCTAACATTACATGAACCGAAGGTAACGGTGTGAAATACCCATGTTGGCTGTAATCATGCTTCAGTTTGACAGTGAGCCGCCATCGGTATTTCATGACTATTTTTTTTGAAATCTGACGTCACTTGTAATGCAATGACAATGTAAAACTCAAACTACTGTGCGTCAGAGCTTATTATGTGTTATGAGCATTTATACCATGTTGATGTATTCTTGTTCCGATAAAATCAACAAAATAAATCAACAAAAATACTAAATGATTCTTTCTGATTGCACCTTCAGAAACACAATCAACACGGTATTTTTCAACCCTTTCCTGAATTAACAATCTGTATTAATAATAAAATAAGACATACCAAAAGTAATAACAAGTTGCAACGGGAAATGCACTTTTTGTCGTTGCTGTAAAGCAGGTTTACGGCTGCCATCTAATAACAAAATCATTATTAGTATAACTATAGATATGTCTGCTAAAAGTTAAATTTTTCGTGTATAACCGTTCCATCTGAAATAATTAGTGTTTTCAATTTTTTCATGCATAAAATGACGGGCATACAGACCGGAAATACGTGATGTCTGCTTTTGGGCACTATCTCAGCGAACGGCCTTTACAAAATAACCCTGCGTCTCCTTGGATCCGTCAAACCAAATCCGGTCCAGTCCGCGCCCCAGCAACTGGTTCAGATGAAAAAAAGGATATAAAACCGCCCCGGACAGTCTCCTGATCAGCCGCGGGCCCCGGATCAGACGGATCAGCTGGTAGTTAAGCTTGATAAACCAGGTCGACCAGAATCCGCTGGTTGCATGAATTTCAATGTCCCTGAATCCGGCCTGACCGAGTAAATGCTCCAGTCCGTACCTTGTGTACCGAAAATAGTCATGCGGTTCTTCGTGAATATGCCACATAAACGGTACCTGCAGGAGCAGTGTCCCCCCGGGCCTCAGGATTCTGTGAGCTTCTTTCAGCATGACCAGTGGTGAGTGCAGATGCTCCAGAACCGATATTGAAATCACCGTATCTGCAACCTGGTCACCAACCGGAACCGGTTCATTCAGGTCGGCAACAACATCCGCTTTGCTGTCATGCTGTGACGACGCCCAGTCCACTCCCACATATGAGCTTCCATGCCGCAGGAAGTACGACTCAAACGGCCTTTCCCCGCAGCCCAGATCATATACAACCCCTGAGATATATCCTGCGTACCGGACAAGCATATGGTCTACCTGGTCATAGAGCAGCCAGTTGTGTGGCCTGCGGTTGTTGTGTGTTTCGGATGGTTTCATTAATCTGTATTCTGTAACATATTGGTATCACGTTGGCAGCGACCACATTGGCCGATATCATTTTTTTCCTGCGGCCGGACACTGTTACTTTTTATGTTACTGATTCCCCCGTCAATCTGAAATACTGATCTGCCATGAATCTATTACAGGGACAAGCCATTTTTTTAGTCATAACCGCACTTTCTCTCATCATTATTTTCAACGGATGTGAACCTGCTGAAAGAAATGAGGAGGCAGTCAGCGATAATCACAATCTTCGTCTGCACTGGACCGTAAAAAGCAATTTTGAAAAGGAGAATCAGGCGATTCATGAAATGACGCTCCTGAATGAGGGTGATGAAACTCTAAATACCGGCTGGACCCTCTATTTCAATTTCATGCGTCTGATTGAAGACGCTGCAACCCCCGAAGGAGCCGCTGTATCCGACCATGCTGCCATCACACACATTAACGGTGATTTTTACCGCCTTCAGCCCGATGAAAGGTTTCCCTCCCTGGAACCCGGGGAAGAAGCACGGTTTACTTTCGTATCACAGGGATCTGCTGTTCTGAAAATCGACGGTCCGGACGGTGCCTATATCGAGCAAGCCGGCGGAGAAGTCGTTCCGGTTGAGATCAGCATCGAACCGTTCACTCGAAAAGAGCAGGTCCACCGCTCACAGGACGATGCCGTACCGCTTGCCACAGCTGAAAATCTGTTCGAAAAGAGTGAAAACCTTTCACTGTTGCCGGAGGACGAGCTATCACCTGTTGTCCCGACACCATCTCATCTGTCCCGTCGTGACGGTGCATTCACCATCACCGGAAATACCGGCATTCATTTTCAGAATGACCTTGAAACCGAAGCACGCCTGCTTGCTGAAACCCTGGAGCCGCTGCTTGGCACTGAACTGAGCCGCAAGGAGAGACCACCGGCGCCGGACGAAAAAGCTATAGAGCTCATCATTTCCGATCTGAAGGTCGGCGACAATCCCAAAACATACGGGGATGAGGCCTATCTTCTTGAAATCAGCGACTCCGGAGTCTCCATTACCGGAACGGACGAAGCCGGTGTTTTTTATGGGATTCAGACACTGAAAGCAGTGATTCCTGTTGAAACATGGGCGTCGCTGCCGACAGACGGCGACGATGACAATGCTGCTTCCATCACAATTGACGCAATGTCGGTTGCAGATGCCCCGGGCTTTGAATACCGTGGCCTTCACCTGGATGTGTCACGGAATTTTCACTCTGCAGAGCAGGTAAAGCGGCTTCTCGATGTAATGTCCTTCTACAAGCTGAACCGCTTTCATTTTCACCTGACCGATGATGAGGGGTGGCGCCTGGCTGTTGATGCGTTTCCGGAACTGACGGAAATCGGCGGGCGTCGCGGCCACACACATGACGAAAAAGACCACCTGCTTCCATCTTACGGATCAGGCCCAGACCCGGATGTTCAGGCATCCAAAGGCAGCGGATGGTACAGCCGTGAAGAATATGTGGATATCCTCCGCTATGCAACGGATCGACACATCAAGGTGATCCCGGAAGTGGATGTGCCCGGGCACGCCAGGGCCGCCAAGGTGGCTATGAAAAATCGCCATGAACGGCTTATGGATGAAGGAAGGGATGATGAAGCCGAAGCATTCCGGATTCACGATCCGGCCGACACCTCCGAATACCGGTCCATTCAGCGCTGGACCGACAATGTCATCAATGTTTGCCAGGAGTCGACTTACCGGTTCCTCCGCGAGGTATATGATGAAATCATTGACATGCACCGGGAGGCGAATGCTCCGCTTGCAACCATTCACGTCGGCGGTGACGAAGTACCCTCCGGTGTCTGGGAAGGATCGCCAGTCTGTCATGACCTTGTTTCCAGGGAGGCGGATTTATATGGGACGGATGATCTTATGGATTATTTCTTCAAACGGACCAGGGCAGATCTCGAAGATCGCGGACTTACCATGTCGGCCTGGGAGGAGTTTTCACTGATCCCTGATCCCGAAACCGGAGAAACAGCTCCTAATCCGCTGTTTGCAGGGGAATCTGTTCCTTATGTATGGTCGAACATCTGGGGCACCGGAACTGAGTCGTATTCCTATCAGCTGGCCAATGCCGGTTATGACATCGTTATGAGCCACGCTTCCAACTTTTACTTCGACTTGTCCTATCAGAAACACCCTGAAGAAAGCGGTCTTTACTGGGCGGGATTCGTTGATACTCCGGATCCGTTTTCTTTTATCCCGTTTGAACTTTACAAGAGTGGTGTAACTGATTACCTCGGCAATCCCATGCCGGAAGACCGGTATGACGACTTCCCCCGGCTCACGGAGGAGGGAAGAGAGCACATCCTGGGTCTTCAGGCACAGCTGTGGGGAGAAACCTTCCGGACGCCCGATCGTGTGGAATACATGGCTCTGCCCCGGCTCATTTCACTTGCGGAGCGGGCATGGGTTCCGGAAGAGGAGTGGATGGAGATAGAATCCAGGGAGGAGCGTCTGGATGCCCTGTCACATGCATGGAATGAATTTGCAAACCGCCTGGGTCAGCGGGAACTGCCAAGACTGGATCACCTGAATGGCGGATATGGCTACAGGGTCCCGCCCCCGGGTGCCCGTGTACAGGATGGTACACTTGAAGCCAATGTGGCCTATCCTGGACTGGAGATACGATATACGCTCGATGGCAGTGAACCTGATGAGCAGTCAAATCTGTATGAATCACCGGTCCCTGTTGACAGTGAAACGGAGATCAGGCTGCGCACCTTCGATCAGCAGGGCAGAAGCAGCCGGACTTCAAGCATTCCGGATATGGTTGAACGGTAGTTCTGACAGTTACATTGATTCCGGCCATAAGTTTTAGCTGTTATTTACAGGGAAACGGATTTCAACACGTGCTCCCTGTGCATTGCCTATTTCCATTTTGCCTTTGAGCTGGCTCGTCAGGCCGGCTATAAGCTGCATGCCCAGTGAGCGAATGTTGCCTGAATTTATATCCTCTACGACCTGCTGCCCGAAACCGGTTCCGTCATCCTTGTACTCCAGCACAGCCTCTTTGTCTTTCCTCGTCAGACCGATAGTAACCGTACCTTCACTTCGGTTTTTAAAGGCATATTTCATACCATTGGTAATCAGCTCGTTAAGAATGATACCGCATGGAACCGCCCTTGTAATATCCAGATACACCTTGTCGAGATCAAAGGACATGTGAATCCTTTTTTTGTCTGAGGAATAATGTTCCTGTATGAATCCGGCCAGCTCAATGATATAGGCTCCAAAGTCTATCTCGGCAAATGAATCCGACTTGTAGAGTTTTTCATGAATAAGCGCCATTGACCGGATCCGGCTTTCGGCCTTTTTCAGAACTTCTTTCATTTCAGGAGTATCACTCATCTCGGCCTCCAGTTCCAGAAGACCCGAAATCACCGCCATATTGTTTTTGACCCTGTGGTGCACCTCTGCCAGAAGCACCTCCTTTTCCTTCAGGTTTTCCCTGGCCGCCTGTTCATGCCGTACCTGTTCACTGACATCTCTGAGCAGGACCAGTGCTCCTTCTTTTCCCTCATAATATATCGGTGTGCCTACGGTCTCTACCCAGACATGAGAGCCGTCGCGTCTGATGTGCACCTGACGTGACAACTCTTCTACTTTCTCCCTTTTCACATTCAACCTCATAATCCTGTTTCTGATCACATCATGATAGTCCGGATGAAAATGATCAAAGACCGGTGTACCCAGCAGCTCATGCTCCGACTCTGCACCGTAAAGTTTTACGGCTGCCGGATTAAGATAGGCAAACTTATGGTCGGTCTGAATAAATATAGGCTCCGGCGCCAGCTCCACCATCGACCGGAACTGCTCTTCGCTTTCTTCCAGTCTGTTAAGAAGGGCTCTTTCCTTGAGCTGGTCATGGAACACCAGCACAACACCTGTAATTTCCCCGTTTTCTTTTTTTATCGGAGCACCGGTATCGGCTATCGGGATCTCACGACCCTTCCTGGATACAAGCAACGTGTGATTGGCAAGAGCAACAATTCTTCCATGCTGCAAAACCTTGCCAACAGGATTTTCAATTTTCTCTCTGGTATCTTCATTTATAATGCAAAAGACTTCTTCAATTTGTCTTCCAATGGCCTCTTCCTCCTTCCATCCGGTCAATTCCGCGGCAACAGGATTCACCTGCTGAATCAATCCGAATATATCAGTAGTAATTACGGCATCACCTACACTGTAAAGAGTCGTCCGGTAAAGCTCCTCACGTTCGGACAAATTCAAGACCGTTAAATAGTGATTGTAAAATCTTGCGACGAGCCATGCAATGCGATCCAGCAAGACCCTTTCCTCTTTCAGAAAATACAGAGCGTCATCTGGTGCAGCTATTGAGATTCGAAGTTCCAGCTCATGGCCACTGGTAAGGGTTTTACGACTAACGAGATCATTGTCTGAAGGGTGAAATGCGCCTGTTTGATATACTTTGTCATTCAGCTTCAATACAGCAGCTGTATTTTCCGGTAAACGAAAACCATCAGGAATTACCCTGAGCACCTCTTTGATAACATGCTCAAGATTCAGATCCGGACGCGGTGTCTGAAGACACTGAATCACCTCATAAAGCATACTAAGCTCTTTCACCCTTTCTTGAAGATGAAACAGGTTTTCGTTTCGGTACTTGTCCTGCTGTTCAAGCTGAGCATCCCATCTCTTCAGGTGATCACGCAAACGTTCAGGGTCGGGTGTCTCTCCACTCTCGATATTTTCAAGATACGTGCGGATCTCTTTTCTTGTTTTATGATGATTGGCCGGACTGAGAGGCATAGGCCTGGATTATTAGCAATACATTAATATCAAAAATCCGTATAAATCCATTATTACAAGTATAAATCGATACATGTTACGGAAAGTAATCCAATGTTTGCCGCTTGCCGAATGGATCTATATCAAATGTCACGGCATAATCAGATCGGGCCAATGCTCCTCTGACTGTGGCAAGCGATGAATAATATTCGAAATAGGGAAAAGTTGAGATATCTCCAACAATAAACTCGTACTCTGCGACAGCTTCTTTCCACAACTGAAAAGACCCAGAAACATCCACGAAAATATACGGTTCAAAGCCCTCCATGTCCTCCCAGTTTTCAGTGAAATAGATTCCACGGACACCACGATGCCGCGGATGATCGCTTTCAATGCCCTCAAGTGATGCCAGCAGCACTGCATCGGTCACGATGGAATGCGTTGCAGAGTGATCTTTGTGGATACTGTTCTTCCAGTGAGTAATAACATGTGTGGGTTTCGTTTTGCGAATGATCTCGCTTACATAGTTTCGGGCCTCGTCATTGTCAGGAATTTCGGCATCGCTGTACGGGCCGAAAATTACTTCCGACCCAAGAATTTCTGCCGCATTTTCAGCCTCTTGTTTCTTCTGATCAGCATACGCATCGGGAGACATCTCCGGGTGTCCGCGCTCACCGAGTGTCAGATGAAGCATAATAACGCGATTGCCCATTTTCGCATGTTTGGCCAGAACCGCTCCGCAAGAAACCTCCATATCACCGGCATGGGCACCTATGGCCAGAATAGTTCCCGGTTCATCGGAAACAGCTACTGTGTCTTTGCCCGTTGCAAGCGATTCATGAGCAAATGCGGAGAGTGTGATTGAAAGCATCAGCGCCAAAGCACTTACTGCTATATAGAAACCGGGCCACAAATTATCATATAAAATAATCTTCATTGGAATATCTCCATTTAGTAGTTACTGCCTCAAAACGCAAAATGCCTCTTTTCCTTCCGAAAACATTGTCCTTAAACTGATATTTAACCACACCCGCTACCATTCTGCAAATTGATTATCCACAGCACCTTAGTGACTTTTATTCAAAATAAAAAACAGGTGTTGTTTTGATCTGGGTGAAACTGCCTGAAATGCTCTGAGAACCCGCAATAATTCTCCGGTCTTTACCTGGCCAGATTACCTGCTCATCAACGGCGGCAAGGACCGGTCAGGTTTGTTCACCGGCGAAATCATCCTGATCACATGACAGTCGTAGCAACCACCAACAAAGAGCCGCGCTCTTCAGATTGTGGCTTTTGGGATATTAAATCAGAAAATCATTATGTTATTATTATAGAGCTTCATTTCGTGAGTAAAAGAGTGGATTATAAGCGTTTGTGTGCCTTTCCTTCGTGATTGGTTTTTCAATAGTTCCGGGGATTCGTGTCAATAATCAAAGTATCGTAATAAATGAGGGATGCTCTTGGGCGGAGAAAATCAAAAAACAATTCTTCTTATTGAAAACGATGCCGTTGTTTCTGTGAGCTGGAGGAAAGACCTTGAGAACATGGGATATGCCGTAATAAGAGTAAATTCCGGTGAATGTGCCATCGAGTTGGCCGGGAAAAACCGGGGCATTGATCTCATCCTTATGGATATTGAACCCGGCGGCAACATTAACGGGGTGCATGCTGCTGAGCAAATTCTGCAAAAACATGATCTGCCGCTTGTATTTATATTAAGCAGTCCGGAACCGGAAACCCTGGAAAAAGTTGAGAACATAACCTCTTACGGTTTCGTGACGAGCAAAAGCAGTATGGCAGAAGTAAATTCGTATTTCAAAATGGTTTTGCGGCATTTTGAAACAAAAAAAAGAATGAGTAAAGAGTTGGCCGAACGAGAGAAAGCCAAAAAGGCGCTACAGGAAAGTGAAGAAAAGTACAGGGTGGCTTTTAAAAACACCGGTACGGCCATGTGCATTACTGAAACAGACGGAACCCTCTCCTGGGTCAATGCCAAATTTGCTGATTTGGCAGGTTATGCTATTGAAGAAATTGAAAATAAAAAAACCTGGATGGATTTTGTCTTTAAGGAAGATCTCGAGAGAATGCGTGAACAACATGAGTTGTGGCGCCAAAATAAAGAAGAAGCACTGAATGAATATGAATTCAGTTTTATCGACAGGAATCACAATATCAAAGATATTCACTTATACATAGACATGATCCCGGGAACGGATAAAAGTGTGGCTTCTCTCCTGGACATCACCCAGCGTAAAAAAGCAGAGAAAGAGTTATTATTTCAAAATGTCTTAATGAAAACTCAGTTGGAAGTTTCACTGGACGGTATTCTTATTGTAGATGAGAATGGTAAAATCACATCTTTCAATCAGCGTTTTGCCGATATTTGGGAGATACCGGATAGTATTATGTTCTTGCAGTCAGGAGAAGAGGCATTGGAGTATGTCCTTCCTAAACTAACTAACCCGGGTGAATTTGCTCAGCGGATTTATGATTTATATGAAAACAAACAGAAGAAGAGTTACGATGAAATTGCCTTAACTGACGGAAAAGTTCTTGATCGCTATTCTTCACCCATGTTTGGTCCAAATAATGAATATTATGGCAGGATCTGGTACTATCGAGACATCACCGAGCGCAAGCGAACCGAGGAAGCCCTAAAGAGATCTCTGAAGGAAAAAGATGTCCTGCTTTCGGAAATTCATCACCGCGTGAAGAACAATATGGCAGTCATATCCAGCATGATTACCCTTCAGTCTGAATTTGGCGATCTGAAAAAAGGTTCTGATGAACTGCTTGGGGATCTTCAAACCCGCATCATGTCCATGTCCTGGGTCCATGAACTGGTCTATGAAAGCAGCAATTTTGACCAAATACCATCCGAAAAGCTGATGAAACGGCTGGCAGACTATCTGAAAAATAGCTACCAGATCGAAGGCAAGGAGATCTCCATGCAGGTTCACTCGGAAGACATCATGCTGGACATGAATAACTCGGTGCCGCTGACCCTTCTTGTTTCTGAGTTGCTGACTAATGCTTTGAAGCACGCTTTTACGGATCGCCGGACTGGACATATCGACCTCTCTCTCATTTCGCAAGAAGAGGGGTTCCTCCTGGTGGTCCAGGATGACGGGGTTGGCGTATCGGATCCTGACAAACTCCAGTTTCCTGAAAGTTTTGGGTACACCATCATCCACGGCCTGGCCGGACAGCTGCGCGCTGAGCTTACGATTTCTTCTCCTCCTGAGGGAGGACTAAAAGTCGAAGCGTGGTTTCCCGAAAAGCTGACATCCTGAGAAATTTACAAAAGGCGGTTGAAATGGGATTTGCGCTGGACGATGTGTCGTGTTCATCATTCTTTCCTTTTAACACTCCCATGGTAAAACCGTTCTATATTGATCCCTATAAGCAAGCCTGCAATAATTAAAATTCCGGTTAATGATATGACCCCGGTGTAGAAGAGTGATTTCTGTACGGGGAAAAAAACAGTTTTTCCGGTGACCTGTATGATGCCGGTAAGAAACAGAAGGATTACCATGGTGATGCTTCCGGTGAGATAGAGCCATGCTCCGGCATGAAGCGTTTTCAGGACCCTATCCGTCTGCTGTAGTTTAAATAATCGTTGCAGTATCCCAAAGAGTAGCAGAGTGGATACCACCACCAGTAGATGTAAATGGATATAGCCTATTACCAAAAAATCGGAATGCAGCCATATTTCCCGAAAGGGGGGCCAGGCCATGGCGACCGGAAGCAAGAAGACAGGTCCGGCCCCAATTAGACCCGACCATAACAGTTCCTTGCATATCCAACGAGTTTGATGGCCTGTGCCATGAAAACATGCCTTATTGGCATAGGACCAGCGACCGGTGAGGGACCGAAGTGTAGAGCCCAGTACGGCCAATCCTCCGGCTGCAAACAGAAGTGAACCGGCTAATCCGGACAAAACTACCGCATAAGAGGGTTCCTGTAGTGGAAGTTGCGGAATCAAAGCCGGAACCAACCCGACCATCATGAGCCAGAAAGGCCAGGTCATGTGCCGGTATTGCGGGTCAATGAAATAACGGAAAGCAAGTCCGCATAGGGCAAAAAGAAACCAGCCATTGAAAAGTATGTGCAGGTAAAATTGTACAGACGCATCCACCCAGAAGGGTGGTAACCCACGGCCAACAGCCAGCAGCCATATACCTGCTGTAGCCATCACCATCCAGAACACAGCGCCTTCCAGGAAATATTGAGAGCCCGGATGACCATCCCCGACGGCATTTCGGAAAAAAATCCATGCCAGCCCATAGCCCAAAAGCATATGAACAGTAGACAAAGCGATGGAAAGCGGGGCATAACCTTCACGTACAAAAGCAACAAACAAAAGAAAAGTGACCAGGACGGTCAATGTCCCCAGACCGGTGACACTGCGTCGCGGAAGTGTACGCCGGATTGTTCCCGCTTCCAGTACCAGTCCCATCATTCCTAAAAAGGCCCATCCCAGCAATGCAACATGAGAGTGTCCGTGTATCAGGTAATCGGCGCGAAACAGCATCCACTGGGGCCAGGCCCACTGCAAACGGAGCCAAATACCGCTGACAAGGGTCAGAGCCAGAAACAACAGGGCCGGTATATAGTACCATTTCCGAATCATCGCTTAATGGCCGGTCCTGTAAGTTGTTACTGCTTCTTCATGATTATCAGGGCAAAGCGAAGCACGGCATCCGAGGTGGGAAAAACCGCATGCTCTTCGGCAGGTTCAAGATAGATCCATCCGCCGGGGGTCATTTCGTACTCTTCCTCCGGCGTCTTGAGTTTTCCGTCACCTTCGATGGTCTGTATCCATACCGGAAACTTTGAAGTGTGTTCATTCAGCTCCTCACCCGGTGCCAGATGCATCACCACCAGGGAAGTGTGTTCATTTTTGAAAAGGGTTTCACTCAGTATCCCCCGGTCCGGTTTGGTCCGGGCAAAGTGTTCGTTCATATCAATATCATGAGCCATTGTAAATACCTTGTTTGTGTTAATCAGAAATCTTTATACAGAAAACGCCGGAATCCACCATATACCGGGACGAACAGCCAGAGCAGCAAGCTGCCGAGGGCAATCGCCATTCCGAGCACCGTGCCGAAGAAATCCCGGAAAACGGCACCGGTAAGTCCCATAAGGGCGGATATATCAAACTGCAGCAACAGCAGTATCCGTCCGAGGTCAATGGGGTTGAACAGTGATAATGCCAGCACCGGCTTCTCCAGCGGGTAGTTTGCAAACATATAAATCACCAGGAGTATGATCCCATCATATATTACCGTGAAAAAGAGGCAGATAACCAGTGCGAGTCCGAGTCCTTTGATCCGATCATCAAAGCGAAGAGCAAGATAATAGGCGATACCGACAAAAATAACCGTCAGCATGGAACCGGTAAAGGTCAGCATCCCTGCGGCGGTCCATGCTTCCGGACCGGCACCGTGATATATGAAAGGTACCATCACGCCACCGGTAAATGCCAGTACCAACGGCAGGCCAAGGCCCAGAAACATCCCCCAGAACAACTGGTGGCGTTTTACAGGGTGACACAGAAGCATTTCGATATACTCCCGCGTATTGTAGAGGTAGAATGCCCCGAGGATAATGGATGCCAGCGGAATCACGATCAAAACAACATTCATCATACTGGTGGCCACCCGCACTCCATCGCCTCCAAAACGGAAAAGGATATCCGTCAGCCCCAGAAAAAACAGCGCATAAGCAATGATCCATCTGCTGCGAATCACATCTCTGAGCTGATATTTCAGGATCTTTGCAATCATGACGCCCCTCCTTCTGTTACAAATGTCTGTTCCCGCTCTGTATAATGGTCATGTACCGGCTTGCTCTACCCATCTGCCGGCTCATAGCCTTCTGTCATTCCATTCCGTGACGCGACCGCTCCATTCTGACCGATTTTCCACGCAATGGCACGCTCCAGGGTTTGTTGTCCGGTATCGGCAAGCAGATCGGACACGCTCAGTTCAAAATAGATTCGCCCTTCCAGCAGATAGACCACCTGATCGGCCAGCTCTTGCACTTCGCTCATGATATGGGAAGTGAGGATGATGGTGGTGCCGCGCTTTATTTCAGCCAGTATCTTGTCTTTCAGAATACTGCTGGAAACCGGATCGAGCCCCGTGGACGGCTCATCGAGAAACAGCACCTTCGGCCGGAACAGAAATGCCAGAACCGCACTCACTTTTTGGCGGTTGCCGCCTGACAATGTCCGGAACGGCTTGTCCTTTTCGGTATCCAGATCAAACCGGTCCCACAGCTCCATATCAAGATCTCCGGAAGAATCCTTCGATGTCCCGGAGTCTCCGCTGTAGCCCCGGATATCCTTGATCATATCCACGATCTCCTGCAGCGTCAGGTTTTCCGGATAGCGGGCTATCTGCGGCATATAGCCGATTTTCCGGCGATAGTCACTGTCACCGTTGACAGCCGTACCATCCACGGTGATGGTCCCGGAATCAGGCTTCACAAGTCCGAGTACGCTTTTTATAAGTGTCGTCTTACCGGCGCCGTTCGGACCCAATACCGCGGTTATCTTGCCAGGGGCGATATCCACTTCCACGGACTTCAGTGCGTGAAGTGCGCCATAGTGTTTATCAAGCTCTGTAATTGTGATCATAAGGATACCTCGCTCATAAGCGGCTTTTCATCCACCAGTGTTTCCGGAGTGATAGTCGGCATGATGCGCTCGGTCAGATCCAGAATCTGCACGAACATACTGCGAAGCAGCATCAGAGCCATCGGGTTGCGTTCCACGATCAATGAGAAGAGCCTCACCGGCCGGTAGGGGACATCCCCATACCCGTCGCCTTTCAGATCGTAACCACTGTACTTGTCCCAGTAGTTGGCTTCAAAAGTGCTGTTGTTCTGCCTGCTGTTGGTGGAAACATCAAACGCGTTATCAATAAAGTTGTTATGTGTGATCATATTATCCATACTGCTTGCCGTGATGCGGATCGCCCAGCCGTTCTGCTGAAACCGGTTGTAGTGAATTTTGACGCGATCGCTTCCTTCGGCACGAATTCCGGTCGTATTACCTGAAAAATTGTTGTGCTTGATTTCACTGTCGGTGATCTCTTTCAACAGTAATCCGTAGGATGAAGCTCCCCAGTTCTGTACAAACTCATTTTCTTCCATCATTACTCGCTTGCTGTACATGACGGCGACACCGGCCCCATTATCTTCAAACCGGTTGCGATGATAGATACAATCGTCCGAGAACATAAAATGGAGACCGTACCGGATATTGTTCACGGCATGATTGTCGTAAATTTCACTATTCTCCACATATTCCAGGTAGATGCCGTCACGGTGCCCGTTGATGATATTGTCTGCTATTACAGCATGATTCGAGTTCCACAGATGGATCCCGTTCGCTGAAACAGCTTCTCTGGTTTGATAAGCCCGCAGTTGATTATCACGGATCTCAACACCGTGTGAGCGGGCCAGATATATTCCGAAAAACGTATCGTCAAACCGGTTGTCAATTATCTTGCCGCCGGATACGCGGTCGAATCGTATTGCCGCATGATCGCGACTGTGACTGGTGGGAACATTTCGTATCTCCAGTCCCTCTATATGCACACTGTCGGCAACAATCCGGAATCCCTCTCCCTGGTGACCGGCGTCGATCACGGGCCGGTCTATTCCGACAATGACTACCGTTTGCTCAACAATCAATTGGTGCTCAGTATATACCCCCGGATGAATCCTGATGGTGTCATGGTCCGAGACCTGCTCCAGGGCATCGGATATCCGTGAATATTCCTCTCCCTCGCCAACATCAAATACACGATTCGTATGACCGGGAGTCGGCACCGATGCCGTAACCGGATACCGGACTGCAGCCGTCATCGTGCCCACAACGACAAGCAGAATTACAATCCATCCGTTTATAGCTCTGAGCTTCATCATGAAATTAATGTTGATGTCCGTTTGACCAGGCCTCGCGCACCTTTCCGCCCAATTCGTGCCACTCCATCACCGAACCTGAAAACCGGTTTTTTTGCTGTTCTGCTTCGTCCCTTGTCCCATAAGCAGAGAAATTCAGAGCCATCGGACTGCGCAACTCATCACTTTGCAGATAGTACGCCTCCTCAGCCGCAAGCCACTCACCGGGCCGTTCAAAATCAGGAACCCACAGGCTGTGGATATCAAGACTTTGCCCTTCTCCGCCATCCACAAAAGCCACCATACATTCTATGGCGTCAAACGCGTACTGCCGGCCCTGTTCGGTCACCAGCTGCGACGCAAAACGCTCATCGCTGATCATCATGCGGCAATGGTCACACTCCTGTTCTCCGATTCGAATATCCTGCGGACCGGGGTCACATGCCGCTAACACCATTACGATTCCTATCGTCCATATATACCGGCCGTATTTTTCCATTTCTCGTATATTTTTCATTTTCATCATTGCAATCATAAACTGTAACCTTTACATACCCGCCTGCTATAAGTGTTTTTCATCCCGCAACACTTCCCGGATTTCCTCCCAGGTGTAACGGGTGCCCGGATAAGCTTCTCCGATGTTGAAGAGCAAATCTTCATCGGCATCCGGGTCCATGGCGCTCACCCAGGAACCACCCGGACTCGGCAACAGCTTGCTGTGATGATACATCAACTCATCCGGCGGCATAATCTGTTCCGCTGAAACAAAATCCACAATGCCCACAAACGGATAGGTCTCCGGTTCACGATCCTGTTCGGCCATATGCCATACCAGGCTTTCCACAGAACGATATCTCTGTACCCGGCCATCTTCATCCACGGTCACAGCGCCATACCGTTTACTGCGGATTTCCCGGCCACTATATTCACACTGTTCTCCAAAGAGCGTGATCGCTTTCTCTCCGAAATGATGGGTACTGCTGCGGTCTGTCGTCAACGATACCTCTGATAACAATGCCGGAACAGAACCCTCCGCGGTTTCGGCGGAATCACCACCGGAACGTTGGCTTTGCGCAAAATCTGAACGGTCATTATCGGCATTCCCGCATCCGGTCACACCGATGATCATAACTATGACCAGCAGATGTACCGGCAGATATGCTGAAATTTGACATACAACATTCTTTTCATTCATATCATCTACCTTTCTTTTTGGCAATCCGGTCCCAAAACAGACCACCGGTGCCTGTTAACAATGAAAGTGTGACCCAAAGTGTGCCCCAATAGGGCCAGGAATGTGCCGTAATATTCAGCAACGTTTCCCGGCCTATTACCGGAGGCTGATACGTCATATCCGGCACTTTGATGGCCGCCCGCGGGTCAAGGTTATGTCCGTACTCGTATCCCCACATGTAGAAATCGTACATTCCCGCCACCCCGGAAATGATAAACAGGGCAACCCAGATCCATGCCAGCCACCGGGAACCTGTGGCGGCTGCAGCGGCAGCCAGTGCTATCAGACCGGCAATAACCCATGGTATAATATCCAGGGTCGGTACTTGATCGGGGTCTATTTCCTGCATTCCGACATAGTGATTCAGAATATTGATATTCTGAATATCGTGTCGCTCGTGACCCGTAATATCATTCACCCAGATATACATCCCGATGCCGTCCGGATACTGCGGGGCGGTCAGGGTTATGCTCCATATCGGAGTGAAAAAAACCGGAATCAGCAACAACGCTGCAAGAAATAATCCGAGACGGGAGGTCCTGTTCATGGGATAGTTATTTGATTGTGATACGTAATCAATTGCGGCCGTTAAATATGCCTAAGCCATTTATCAACTTTAGTTAGCAGGACAGGACTTGTCACAGTCCTGTCCACGGTTTACGCCGTATTTCGAATAGCGAAAAATCAATCCTCACCGGTTCTCCAGGTCAGAGGAACATCGGTATCGGCCGGTGAGACACGCACATAACCCTGCATCTCCTGATGAAGCGCGGAGCAAAAGGCTGTGCAGTAGAATGGAAAAATTCCGGTACGTTGCGGATGCCATACAATGGTCTTGGTCTCACCCGGTGCAATCAGCACTTCGGCACTATTTGACCCCTTGATGGCAAATCCGTGTACCATATCCCAGTCCTGCTCGATATTGGTCAGGTGGAAATGGACTTCGTCGCCAACACGAATTCCCTCAATATTATCCGGGGTGAAATGGCTTCGGATATTGGTCATATAGACCCGAACGACATCTCCGTCCCGTTCCACACGAGCATCAGCAGTCCGTTTGACAGCATGGGGATGGTTATTCGCGTCCAGATCATAGATCTGTTTGACATTATCACGAATCTGATCAGCCGGAATCGCCTGGGCATAATGAGGTTCGCCTATCGTCGGGAAATCGAGCAGCATTTCCATCCTATCGCCCGAGATATCATAAAGCTGGGCGGGGTGCAACTGTTTGGGTCCGGTTGGAAGAAAACGATCGCGACTGGTCTTGGTCAGTCCCAGCATATATCGCTTGTCGGGATTCGGGGTATCACCACCGGTGATCATCAGGTGACCGATGGAGTAGTAGGAGTCGATGCGATCCACCACTTCAAACGTCTCCAGCGACCATTTTACAATTTCGGAAGAGATATAGACCGACGTATAGGCGTGACCGTCACCGTCAAATTCGGTATGCAGGGGCCCCAATCCCGGATTTTCCACCTCACCTACAATCGTGGACTCATATTCCAGAACCGGAATACCGTTAATGATCTCTTCAAACGCGTCATTATCGATCGCGTCCAACATCCGACTGAACGAATGCACCGGAATAACCGTCGCCAGTTTTCCGCCACCTACGATATACTCGCCGGTCGGATCGATATCCACACCGTGCGGCGATTTGGGGGTCGGCAGAAAATAGATCATATCCGGAGCATCGCGGGGATCCAGGAGCAGCACCTCATCATGCACATTGGATACCGCTACACTGGTATTTTCGTCTTTCATATTGTGATAGTATTCAGCCGGGACAGTCTCTGCCCGACCTTCCCGGACATACTCTTCGGCCATTTTCCAATTCACCGCAACAATGTAATCCTTGTCAAATTCCGAAGCGTTGATCTCCAGCAGTGTATGCGCCTCTTCGGTGTTGTAGGTGGTAAAGAACACCCAATCGGCCGATGGGCCCTTGCCGGCACGACCCAGATCATAGTGATAAGGAGGCATAAGAATCTGGAAATCCATACTCATTTCGCCCGTCTCATCATCCACCCCGATAAAACTGAGCGAGCCGTCAAAATTCTCGCTATAGGTATCGATCGGCACATCCATGTCCATATCATAGGGGATACTGAACCGGGTAGCACCGATAATATATTCGGTGTTTTCGGTAGCAAATGTTGAAGCGTGGTTACCGCCGGTATTCGGCAGTTCCAGGGTTTCCACGGTTTCGAAAGAAGTAAGATCAATCCGTGCCACCCGAGGGGTGTTGTTGGCATTGATAAACATCCATCTTCCATCCGGCATACTGTTGGTCAGCGACAATTCGGGATGATGGGAATCGTCCCAGGGAATAAAGCCGTAACTGGTCATCAGCAGTGGCTTGGTCTCTTCCGAGTAGCCGTAACCCGACTCCGGATCCTGAGAAAAGACCGGTATGTTCCGGAACATACGTCCGGATGGAAGCCCCCACACACTCAATTGTCCGCTGTACCCGCCGGACAGGAACGCATAATACTCATCATACTCTCCGGGTGCGACATATACACGCTGGGCGGCATCCCCCGTATCCAGCATCTCGGTCTGTGACGGACACCCGTACATCAGAACCGACACCAGGCCGATGCCCAGTAAAACCGTCGACACCTTCCATATTGTTGTTTTTTGTATCATATTGTTCTCCATGTTTCCTATTAGGAAGTGATTAATGGTTGTTTGATATTACTTTTCCCGTTGCTATTGCTCGCGAAGGTCCTCTCCCGTATCCGCGTAGTGACGCAGGAAATCAAGTATTTCAGCAGCCTGCTCTTCGGTCACATTCTGGTATGGCATGGTCGTCATATACTCCTGAAGAAGCGCCTGTCCCACCGGGTGCCGCTGCGTCATCTCTTCCGGATTGAGGATGAAGTTGATCACAAATTCATGAGACCGGTTTTCCGCTACACGCCCCAACGCCGGACCTACAAACCGCTGCTCCATCCGGTGACAGGAGGCGCACCGGCTGTCAAAATATTCAGCCCCGGCCCGTGCCCGTTCAATCTGAACTTCGCCGAGATCCAGGGGTTCATCAATCGGGCCAATACCGTGCTGCAATTCAAAATCGGTCAGCTCAGCCGCGGCGTCATCACCGGCTCTTTCCGCCGTCTCATCTCCATTTCCGCACGCCGTAGAAAACAGTAGTAATGCTGCCAGAATCAATACTCGTTTCATTATAATAGGATTTAAGTGTATTTTATCTTAAATAGGGATTAAAAAAAGACGCTGGTAAGTCAATTGGCTTATGCTCTGATTTTTCCTCTGATGGATACAATTCGGTAAGCCGGGTATTAGAAAAAAAATCGCTAATATTATTATTCAGATTTTGCCATTTGGCACGAAATTCAGGAACAAGCTCCATGTGCTTCTCCGAAAGACCCAGCCAGAAACGGTCAAAAGCCTCCTCCCCGTCGATTGCTGTAATAATTTCCTTCAGGGTAATTTCCGAAGACGGCTTGTCCAGCGATACGCCTCCACCATGGCCACGCATGGTTTTGACAATATAGCCGGAAGCCAGTCGCTGCATAACCTTGGTGAGGAAAGCGGCCGGAATGTCCAACTGTTCGCTCAACTCACGAATGGAAACCACATCCTTCTCTTTGTGGGCCGCTATATAAGCAACCGACCGGATTCCGTATGTACTGGCCTTCGAAAAGTGCATATATCGTATTTAGGAGTATTTTATCTTAATTATAAGATCTTCCGAGCCACTAGTCAAGAAAAATATTGTTTTTTTTGGACATCATCGGAAGTATGATGAGTATCATCCGACAGATTACAATTCAATCTTCACGAGTAGATATCCACACTTTCCTGGGCCGAAAGCAGATAGTTGACACCGAACCAACAGATCAGCAAGATCACAAGCGGCTCTATACGCATGGTCAATATCGGCGATAGCGCATCCTTATTACATAATATAATCGGTTTACACCGTTTTTATTGACTATAAACTCCGGAATGGTTATTATTCCCCCATCATGGAAAACAACTCCAAATTACATATTCTGGAAACCATCAAGCGGAAAGGCTGTATCGGGCTCAACCGGCTGGTCGATGAGACCGGTTTGGCCAAAACGACATTGCGTGAACATTTAACGCAGCTGGAACGCGACGGCCTGGTCGAAAGGGAATACCGCCGGGCAGGTCCGGGTCGTCCGGGACTTCGTTATGGGCTGACCCTTGCCGGACATCGCCGGTTTCCCTCCGAAGAGCGGGAGCTGCTGGGTGATCTTCTGCACTTTCTGAAATCGGAAGACCAGGAGGAACTGCTGCGTTCCTTTTTCAGGCGGTTCTGGAGCAAACGGGTTGATAGGGCCCGGCAACGTATGAATGAGGCCGCAACAGAAAACGGAGGCTCCCCGGACAAGCAGCTTTCCGCTCTTTGCAGCGTGTTGGAGCAAGAAGGCTTCATGCCGGAATGCATGGATGACAAACAGCAGGGAGCCTATGTCATAAAGGAGTGCAATTGCCCGTTCCAGTCAGTTATCGGAGAAACACAGCTCCCGTGTGAACTGGAAATTGAATTTTACAGGAAATTGTTCGATGGAGAGGTCACACGGACTTCCTATATCCCCGACGGGGATTACTCCTGCTCTTATCACATTGATCGTCCAGATAACTGATTTCAGCAA
This sequence comes from Natronogracilivirga saccharolytica, assembly GCF_017921895.1. Lineage (NCBI taxonomy): Bacteria > Pseudomonadati > Balneolota > Balneolia > Balneolales > Cyclonatronaceae > Natronogracilivirga > Natronogracilivirga saccharolytica. Next base: position 219,598 of record NZ_JAFIDN010000002.1, on the reverse strand, counting down.
TAACTCAGCAGTAGTTCAAAAATTCAGCAACATTCCAAACACAGCGAATATCGTAACACTTCTTTAGAAGATAACATACTCTTAAATCATAATATTTCACTCATAATTACACATCCCATGTTACAACTTGAACAACTATCCGAACAAAAAGTAGGTGACATTGTCACCCAAAACTATCACGCTGCTGGTGTTTTCCGGGAACACGGCATTGATTTCTGTTGCGGAGGCGGGATTTCGGTACAGGAAGCGTGTGAAAAGAAGGGAATCGAACCGGAAAAAGTGACACTGCAACTACGGCAGCTGGCCGAATCCGCCCCCTCCGGCGGTGACAACTACAGCGAATGGAGCCCGGGTTTTCTGATCGATTACATCGAAAATACCCACCACCGTTTTGTCCGGACCAAAGTACATGAAATCGGGGCCTATGCCCAGAAAGTGGCGCAAGTTCATGGCGAACGCCATCCCTGGAATATAACCATATTCCACACTTTCGTCGATCTGGCCCGCGAACTACTGGACCACCTGGAGGCCGAAGAAAAAACTGTTTTCCCGCTGATCAAACAAGTGGCCGAACTTCGTGATAGCGGCAAACCGGTCGATCCGGACCTTGCCGTCTCCCTCCGCTCCGAGCTGGAAAAAATGGAGTCGGATCATGACGGTGCCGGAGAGGCCATCGCAAAAATCCGTGAATTAAGCAGCGATTTCACACCGCCTGCGGATGCCTGCACCACCTATCAGGTACTTTATCAAAACCTGGCCGGTTTTGAAGAAGATCTGCACAAGCATGTGCATCTGGAAAACAATATTCTCTTCCGGAAAGCCGAAGCCCTTCTTGCACAGGGATGATCATACTTATAAGTTTTATCAGTTTACAGTGTACGGTGTGTCAGTGATCAGTGTGGCAGCAGTCTGGCTTGATAGTGTTCACTGCAGTCCTGGTCACTGTCACACTGTAGCCCTGTTCATTGTCACACGGTCATGGATAATTCATAAATCGATCTCAATTCCATAAATTTTGGAAGCCATGTATCAGTGGGCTGTCTTCTTTCATGTGCTCATCGCCATGTTCTGGATCGGCGGGATGCTCTTCACGGTTGCCGTGCTGGTACCCGCCACCCGGCGGCGTCTGGCCTCCCAAAAAGGCCTTCTGTTCACCGAACTGGGGACGCGCTTCAGCCGGTTAAGCTGGGTGCTGTTCCCGCTGTTGCTGCTGACCGGCGTCCTGGCCCTGCTGGGCCGGGGCTACCAGCTTCCTCACCTTCTGGAGGCCGGGTTCTGGCTGTCCGGTTACGGAATGCTCATCGGAAAAAAAATCGTGCTGTTTGCTTTCGTTTTGATCGTCAGCGGGATACACGACTTCTGGCTCGGTCCGGCAGCCGCCAGACTGATGGATGACGCTCCCGATCACCCCCGCACAAAAAGGCTTCGATCCGCTTCAAAATGGGCCGGAAGAATAAATTTACTACTCGGTTTAGTGATCGTATTTCTTGCTGTCTCTTTGGTTCGTTAACGGCCTTAACGGTTTATCCGTCATTTTCGGCTTGTTTGGATTATCAAACTTGCGTGCCATTATTTTTTCAATATTTACGGTTTACAGTAACCGCATTCGTTATGGCCAACTCATAACCTGAATTGCTGTGTCCGGGTGTATACCCGCACATGGATATTTCTTATATTGATCTTTAGAGCGATTTATTGGGGTTGTAACTGACGTTCATGCTAATAGCCCGAAATGAGTACCCGATTAACCAAAAAGGAAAAAAGCGCAATTCGAAAACTTCTTGAAAGGCATTTTACAGCTGGAGGAGTACGCTGCTACCTGTTTGGATCCGCTGTTGAAAATGAACTGAGAGCGTCATCCGATATTGATCTTCTGATTATATCCGATCATGATGAACGAACACGTATCAGCCTGTTCCGGGAGGAACTGGAAGAATCTAACATTACCCGTAATGTTGATGTCGTTTGGTACAAAGATGCGCCGGAATCGCTGCTTGAAAAAGCCACAAACGAGGGGATCCTGCTTTGGAAAAACTGACGAGAAACCTGAAAAATTTTGAAAAAGCACTTCAAAGCCTGGAAGCTTTGCAGAAAGAGGAGTACTCGGTCATATTGAGAGATGCCACCCTGCAGCGCTTTGAATATACGGTTGAATTGTTCTGGAAAACCCTGAAAACATGGCTTTTGATCCGCGAAGGAGTCGATTGTGCATCACCCAAAAAATGTATTCGTGAAGCTGTTTCTAACGGTTTTTTAAGTAACCCGGAGGCAGAAACCGCTCTTCAAATGATAGATGACCGCAATCTCTTATCGCACTCGTATCTGGAGGAAATTGCCAATAAAATCTATAAACAACATTCCAGGTACGCCGCTTTGATGAGGGAAGTTCTGAATCGTCTTGCCAATGAAACCAGAGCAGGTTAAAAGCCTACAAGTATAAGCGTGCAAGGCCTTAACGCTCATACAGCTCCGGCAGCGCAAACCGCAGATTAAGCTCATCGATTTTCTGAGCGGTATCTCCAGGGGTTTTTGACTGAAAGGTCTGATGAAGCTCTTCACTGATCTCCGGCCATTCTTCTGTTTCAGCTAAATTGTTGGCGTCAATATAGGAACGTCCGGTTCCTTCCGGAGGTCCGTCATCCGCTCCTCCGTCATCAGAAATAATATAGGAGTCATGGGGTTCTTCAATGCCATCCGGGGTTGCCTGGCCGGAAAACAGCGTTACATAAACCTGCGTATGTCCGTTGCGCTCAAACTCCTGCTCGACAAAAATGGAAAATCCCTCTTCATCGCCTGTGATATACCCTTCTGCACCTTCAAACACATTTTCATCCGCATGCATCATATCCATGGATATTTCGAGTTCATCCATATCCTGGTCGTAAAACCGTATATATAAATCATCAAAAGTATCGAAATCTTCATGACCGTCATTGGGAACCAAAGTCTCATCCAGTTCATACGGACTCATCACGACAGCCACCCCGTCCATGCCTTCATCCAACTGAATATCCATGGACCCGAAATCCTGATTTCCGCTGCTCAGAATCGCTTCGATATCCGGTGGGCTGTTACCGCGGTATACGGGCACATCCAAACTATCCTCAAACAGAGCAAGGGTTCCGTCATCCACAAATTCCCGTATTTCGTCACTGATTCCATCACCGGGCTCATCATCTCCGGTACTGTCGGAAACATCACATGATGCCAGGGTCACCGTAAGTATGAAAACTGTTGCAAACGATAGTTTTTTCCTGCAGAAATCAGTGTTGTTGCTATTCCAGATACTCATAGAAAACCTTGAGGTTGATGAATGTTTGTCAAAGGGGCTATTTCGCTTTGTATGGAAAAAGACTCCGGATTTCATAAATCAGGCTTTTGGTAAAAATGCAATCCTAATGAGCAGTGAAATCAAATGCAACAATAATCCAACGAATATTACAAGATAAAACAGCATTATATCCCTATACTCTTATTTTTAAATATCTGTAATGATATAATACCCGAGGCCAAAAATAAAAAATGCCTTGCGCCACAGTATTTCGCTGCAACACAAGGCATTGGATTGGAGTACGCCCGGGAGGATTCGAACCCCCAACCTTCTGATCCGAAGTCAGACGCTCTATCCGATTGAGCTACGGGCGCAGGTTACGCTTTCATATCACCACATTCATTCTCTGTACGCCCGGGAGGACTCGAACCCCCAGCCTTTAGGACCGGAACCTAACGCTCTGTCCGGTTGAGCTACGGGCGCGTCAGAAAAACAGTCTTAAATATACAACTTTTACTACGCACCTGCACGCTAATTATTTGTTCTGCTGTTCTCAGAGTTCAGTGAGAAATGGTAACTTTGGAGTCCGGTCACGATCTTAATTCGATGATCGCGATCGTCCCGGGATGATCAATCCCGGCAAGCCGGAAAATCACAACCCGGCCAATTTGTGTCATCCATTATACAACCGTCCATGCCCAGTTTTGCCGACATCGCATTTCCGACAGCCGTGAGGCGCTGTTTCACGTATCGCATTCCCGATCAGCTTAAGTGCGGCATGGATGACAGCAGCGAAATTTCCGTTTCCGCCGGTTCGGTACGTCCCGGCATGCGCGTCTGGGTCCCGCTGAAAAACCAGATGGCCATAGGGATGGTTGTCCGCACGCATCAGGAAACGCCGGATTTTGAAACCAAAGACATTATCCGGACGCTGGATTCCCGGCCTGTCCTGTCTGATGAGCTTCTTAAACTTGCCGAATGGGTGCACCGGTTCTACTATTCCAGTCTGGGTGAAGCCATTCAGGCTGCGCTTCCCGCCGGCATGAATTTTATTGCAGAACCGCGGGTGCGGATGGCGCCGAATGTTCACAAACCGCCCTCCAGGGGCATCGAACGCGAAATATTTGACTTCCTGAACGACCTGTCCGGAGATACCGATATTTCGTTGAACGAAATATCGCGCCAGTGGCAAAAAAAGGGCGAGCGCGCCATCGACCGTCTTGCCAAAAAAGGACTGATCGAAATCTGGCAGATACCCAAAGTACGCATGAAGCCGCAAATGGAGACGGTCTGGTCTTGGAAAGTGGCTCCGGAAGAAATAAAGGAGCTGGAATCATCCAGTCCGCCAAAGTGGATCAGGGGGCTGCAAGTCCTTGCCGAACTTCCCCTTCCTGCCACACGCGTCGAAATCCTCGCTCAGCCCGGAATAACCCCGTATGTGTGGAAGCGGATCCGTGATTCCGGTTATGTAACATCAAAGGAAGTTCCGTCCGATCAGGCAGCTTCGGCACTTCCCCATGAACCGGATTCCATCAGCTCATTAAATGAGGAACAGGCCTCTGTATACGAGCCGGTACGTGAAGCCATCGAGGCAGAAGAGTACAAACGCTTTCTGCTTTATGGTGTGACGGGAAGCGGAAAAACCGAAATTTACATTCACGCCCTGCGGGATACCCTTGCCCGCGGGCGCGGCGGACTCATACTGGTCCCGGAAATTGCCCTGACTCCCCAGACAGTGCGGCGTTTCTACCGGATTTTCGGTGACCAAATTGCCGTCCTGCACAGCCGCCTGAGCGAGCGCGAGCGGTTTGATGCCTGGTCGTCACTCCAGAAGGGGGAAAAGACCATCGCCATCGGTGCCCGTTCAGCCGTTTTTGCACCCGTCCGAAACCCCGGCCTCATCATCATCGATGAGGAGCACGACTCCTCCTACAAACAGGAGGATCCCGCTCCGCGATACCATGCCCGCGAAACGGCGATCATGAGAGCACGATTCAACGATGCTGTCATAATGACCGGTTCGGCCACCCCCAGCCTGGTCAGCCTGAACGCAGCAGCCACCGACAAGTGCCGCATGCTGAAACTGGAAAGCCGCCATGCACTTGCCGAACTGCCCGATGTAACCGTTCTGGATTTGAAGCAGTACCGCAGCGCCATGAGGGGCCCGCTTGCCGTTCCGTTGTTTCTTGCCGTGGAAGAGGCGCTTGCAAAAAAGGAGCAGATCATTCTGCTGCACAACCGGCGCGGTTTTTCAACCTTCATTCAATGCGAAGACTGCGGCCAGGTGCTGGAGTGCCCGCATTGCTCGGTATCCCTGACACATCACCGCTCCCGACGGCACCTGCGCTGCCATTACTGCGGATACAGCCGGCTGATGCCCCGCCAGTGCCCATCTTGCGACAGCGAATCGATCGGTGAGCTGGGAATGGGGACGCAACGGGTAGAGGACGAACTTCGTGAAGTGCTGCCGGACGCCCGCATCCTTCGCATGGACCAGGACACCACCTCCGGAAAAAACGCCCACGACAACATTCTTCAGAAGTTCGGACGGGGGGATGCGGACATCCTCATGGGAACCCAGATCGTTGCCAAGGGACTTGATTTTCCCAATGTCACCGTGGTCGGAGTGATCAACTCGGATACGGAACTTGCGTTTCCATCCTACCGGTCCGCAGAGCGGATGTACCAGCTGCTGAGCCAGGTGGCCGGACGGTCCGGGCGGGGCAGCAAGCCCGGAAAGGTTTTTCTGCAGACACTGATGCCGGATCACAGTGCCCTTCGTTTTGCCCGCAGTCACGACTTCCCCGGATTCGCACGACAGGAAATGATGAGCCGGAAAAACCTTGATTATCCGCCCTACTCACGGCTTGCAAAAGTATTCTTCCGGTCAGCTGATCCGCAAATGGTGGCGCGCGTCGCCGAAACGTTTACCGGTATTCTGGCCGGCCTGCTTCATAATGGCACTGTGATGGGGCCTTCGCCGTCCGCCATTGAGCGAATGAACAACATCTACTCCTGGGAGGCCCACATCAAACTACATCCCGAAAAGGGCGGTCAGTTTATTGAGCGGGTTTTTGACCGGGCATTTGAAGCATATGACAAAGAGAAGCCCGCTTCTTCCGGCAAGGTGCGCATCACGGTAAATGTGGATACCATGCACTGACCGGCATCTCGCTTTGCCGCCGGATGCAATGGCATTATAAAATGGATCGATTTATTAGTAATATTGCTGTTTAGTTCCGTTTCGTTATTTAAAAACGGATAAAGGAAAAAAAACAGGTATTTCCATTCCATGACAGTGCTCAAAGATACGGAAATCAACGGCCAGCGGTTCGGAGCGATCATCGAGGCCATTATTTTTGCTGCAGAAAAACCTCTGACGGCCGATGAAATTGCCCGGATTATCACCGGCACGGAGCTGGCTCCTCCCATAGGAGAGGATGAAGTCGCCGATGTGATCAATGAAATCAATTCAGAGCTGGAAGAACAGGGGCGTGCATTTACCATACAGGTAAAGGGAGGCGGGTATACCTTTGCGACGCAACCCAAATTTCATACCTGGCTCGAACATTTCCAGCATCAGAATGCCAAACGCAAGATTTCGCCCTCTGCAGTCGAAACCCTGGCAATCATTGCCTACCGGCAGCCGATCACCAAGCCCGAAATTGATCACATACGTGGTGTGGATTCCGGATATATCGTGCGCCAGCTTCTTGAAAAGCAATTGATAGAGGTCGCCGGCCGTTACGAGGGTCCCGGCAGGGCGCTGTTGTACCGGACCACTACCATTTTTTTGCAGCATTTTGGAATTAATTCAATTGATGAGCTGCCTAAGCCACGTGAAATTGAGGAAATTCTCAAGGATGATGATATGGCTGAACACAGGCAGCTTATGCTTGAACTGAAATCCGAGCTGCGGCCTCCGGAAAATGAGACGGATGAGAGTGCGTTCCCGGAAGAAGACGGTTCGCAGGATCCGCCGGAAAATGGTTCTGAAAATGGTGACTCAGGCGATCAGGAAAATCCGGATGCAAAGGATGAGTAACGTATCGATGCGTACTGATTATCGCCATCGTGCACATCCTGCAGAAAACAGAAATCGAATAATAATCATATTGTGAAAGAACGCAGATCAAAAAAAGAGCCCGGAAAGCGGGGAAAACCATCGCGGTCCTTCAAAAAGGGCGGTCACGACAACAGGGGCGCGCGGCAAGCCGGGTCACGGGCTGACTCCAAAAGAGCACCTTCGTCAACGAGGCCCTCTTCAATGGCACCCTCGTCGCCGTCAGGATCGTCACCGGATAAGGAGAAAATCCGGCTCAACAAATACATTGCCCATGCCGGTATTTGCTCGCGGCGGGATGCTGACACGTACATTTCCGAGGGCAAAGTAAGAGTTAACGGTGCCGTTTGCACCGAGCTGGGCAAGCAGATCAGTCCCGACGACCGCGTCACGGTTGAAGGCCAGAAAATTGAGCCCGAACCCTTTGTCTACATCGTCATGAACAAGCCCCGTGACACCATCACCACAACCAGTGATGAGAAAGGGCGCAGAACCGTCATGGATCTGGTCGAAGATGCCACGGGCATGAGATTGTATCCTGTGGGGCGGCTGGACCGGAATACTACCGGCATCATCATTCTGACAAACGATGGCGATCTTGCCAACCGGCTTATGCATCCGAGCTATAAGGTCCCCAAAGTGTATGAAGTGGAGACCAATCGTGAGCTGACGGACGACGAGTTGTCCATGCTGCGGACGGGGGTGGAGCTGGATGATGGTCCTGCCAAAGCCTTCCGTGTTTCCCGGCATCCGGAATATATCAATGTCGTTACCCTCAGGATGCATGAAGGTCGCAACAGAATGGTGCGCAGAATGATAGAATCCCTTGGCGCAGAAGTTTTGTCACTTGACCGGGTCGGATACGGTCCGATTCAGAAAAAAGGGGTGCGCACCGGCAGGTGGCGCAATCTGAAAAAAAAGGAGATCAACGAGCTGCGCAAAATGGTGAGGCTGCTGCCTCTTGAACACCTGGAGCGATCCTGACGCTTAAACAAGCTCGCTTGCCTGAACCAATGAATGGCACACTGTTTTCAACAACATTTGCCGCCGGGAGTAACGGGGCCACCGGCAAATCCCTTGCTGCTGCCATAATCCTGTCAGTCTGCCTGTCACTTTCTGTCCGGGCTTCCGCGGAACCAGGCCGCGGGGTGTCATCAGGCGCCGGAACTACCGGATCCCTGCTCCTTGATGATGCGTTTATCTCAGATGCCCGCCAAGCAATCGACTCTTTGTACAACCGCCGCTTCGACGCTTCCATGGCGCTGCTCTCATCATGGAAGGAGCGGTATCCCGATCATCCCGTCTGGCCAATGTGGGAAGCAATGGATGCCTGGTGGCCGGTGCTGATTGATCTTGAAAACAAATCACATGACGACGACTTTTTTGATGCTGCCCAGAAGGTTGTAGATTATTGTGATACGCTTCTGGATGAGGATGAAGATTATCTGGATGCGCGGATTGTCCGGTCGGTTATGTATGGCCAGATTGCCCGGTATTATTCTAATCGCGAACGCTGGTACCGCAGCTTCCGGAACGGCAGAAGGGCACTGAGGGACTTTTTCCACATCGAAGAAACCCATCCGGATATCCCGGATCTGAACTTCGGGATCGGCATGTACCGTTATTTTTCTGCTTTCCTCGTCGAGGAATATTCACTGGCAAGGGCACTGCGATGGATGCTGCCAAGCGGCGACCGGGAGGAGGGGCTGCAAATGCTCGAAAAGGCATCACAAAACAGCATATTCCTCGGGCCTGAGGCTATTTTTTTTCTTGGCCACATCAATCTGCACTTTGAAGACAAGCCTGACACCGCACTGAGCTATCTTGAACATCTTTATGAGCAGTATCCCCGAAACACTTACTACCGCCGGCTTTATGTGCGCTCTCTTTTCCGGACCAATATGAAGGATGATGCTCTTGAAGCCATCCGGGAAAGCCTGGCATTTGCCGGGGATGTTCAAAACAGTGAAATGAGTGTGCTCCGAGAAGAAATGTATTTGACCAGAGGCAGAATACACTATTATTATTTTGACTATGCTGCAGCGGAGGAAGACCTCAAGAAGGCACTGGCTGAATCGGAGAAGCTGCAGCCATTTGCTAAACGCGGCAATCTTCTGACGGCCCTGTACTATCTCGGGGAGCTGGCAGTGCGGTCCGGTGACCGGGAAATGGCCCGGTTCTATTTCAGCCGGGCAGCGACTCCCGATACCGGTCACATGCATTCCAAAGAGTCGCGCAAGGCATTGAACAGATACAATTTAAAATAGATTTCCTATACCTCATGACAGAACCGCATCTTCTGGAAAAAGTACTGCCGGCCGAAGCCCCGCCGCTCAAGGTCATCCGCAGAAAACATCAGCGGACGATCAGAATCCGGATTAAAGATGACGGCATTTTGGTTTCCGCTCCATCCGGCGTGCCTTTTTCCAGAGTTGCTGACTTTGTGCGGAATAAATCTGACTGGATTAAAAAGGTTTGCAGAAAGAACCGGCAAAAGTCAGACCATCTTGCCAAACTGAAGGAAGCAGCCAGGGGTACTTTGCTGCTTCGGGGAGAGCGGAAGCCGGTCAACCCGTTTCCGGTCCGCAATCTTCGCAAACCCTCACTGGTCGAACATGACCGGGCGGTGGTTTACCAATACCCGGCTGCGGCGGCATCATCTGATCTTCTTTATCCCGACTCCGATACGGTGTTTGCATTTTATCGCAAACTGGCCAGGAATGAATTGCAGGAGGCATTTTACCGGCATGCGGACCGTCTGCCATTCCGGCCTGGCGGACTCACCATCCGAAATCAAAAAACCAAGTGGGGCAGCTGCTCATCCCGTGGCACCATTTCACTCAACTGGCGCCTGATCAAATGTCCCGCTACTATCCGTGACTATATCATTATCCATGAGCTATGCCACTTGAAGCACTTTAATCACAGCAAAGCCTTCTGGAAAACTGTCAGGGATTATTATCCCGGTGTTGATCAGGCCAAATCATGGATCCGGGAGCACTCGGACATCATCTTCAATGATATATAGGGACTTCCTGGCGGGTCCGATAACCGATGCCGGAGTTTCAACCGGTACAGGTACAGGGTCATTTTGAGGGTCCGGTCCCGTTGACAATGGAACCTGACGGCCTGGACCGCTTTCTTTTCTTTCTACCCTTGATGCTGTTGTTCATCAGCTCGATGCCATTCCCGGGATCATCAATTTTCAAGGTAATCAGCCTGGCAGGCGGCATGTTCAGAAATACGATTTTCTCATCGTATGTATAGTTTTTCACCAGCTGCTTTTCGAAACGGTTGCGGAAATGGTTGAAGTTCACATACTTATAATAGATGATATAGGAATCCGGCTTGCATAGTTCCAGCTTGTGCTCCCACAAATCACGGGTAATGCGCTTGGGTATTCTTTCATATGGAAGACTGGAAACGACAAAGTCATACCGGTTGTCGGTTGTGAACTTCAGGAAATCCTTGTGGTGAAGTGAAACCCGGCTGTTAACCCGAAACTTTCTGCGAAGAATCTTAAAGAAATAATCATTCAGCTCAACGGCATCAAATGAGTCTTCCTTTTTTAAATGCGGAAGTATATGCTCTGTGAATGTGCCGGTTCCGGGACCGAGTTCAAGAACAGATACGGGATCACGTCCAGGAATGCGCAGATTTTCCACCACCATTTTTACCGCATCCCTGGCCAGATACCGCGAACTGGGCATAACTGCTCCGGTTTTTTTCCAGTCCCGGATAAAATGTAAAATATGTTGATGTAACAATTATTTCTCAGAGTTTATTCTGCAGCCGGTCAGTGTATAATAAAGCAATGACCATTTATGACATGTACGACTATTCATACCACTTGCCAGCCATGTATAATAACAAAAACAGCAATCACCTGCACATTTCCATCCGCACCTGTTTTTTTAAAATCATTTTGAATTTGGTTATTTTAGAGTTTTCCCAAAATTATTGTACAACGCCATGACCAAATCCGAAAAAAAGGAACGATTCGATTTTGAACAGGCTTTAGAGAGATTATCCGAGGTGCTTAAAGAACTGGAGTCTGACGATGTACCCCTGGATAAGGCCATTGCTCTGTACGAAGAAGGTATGAAGTTGTCAAAGCTGTGTTCCGGCAAACTTGAGGAAGCCGAGCTTCGCATAGAGCAGGTCGCTAACAACCAAAAAAAACAGCATGAATAATTACAAGGCGGTTCCGGGTCCACTCCTTTCCACCATCAACAGCCCTGATGATCTGAAAAAAGTATCAGCAGACCAGCTCCCCCAGGTCTGTCAGGAACTTCGTGATTTCATTATTGACACTGTTTCTGTTCATGGTGGTCATTTTGGCGCAAGTCTTGGCGTAGTTGAACTGACTACAGCTCTTCATTATGTGTATGATACCCCGGAAGACCAGCTCGTCTGGGATGTGGGCCATCAGGCATACGGTCATAAAATTCTGACCGGGCGCCGTGATGATTTTCATACAAACCGAAAATACCTCGGATTGTCCGGTTTTCCGAAGCGAACCGAAAGCCCCTACGATACTTTTGGTGTCGGCCATTCCAGTACCTCAATATCAGCCGGACTGGGCATGTCCGTTGCCCGCGACCTGCTGCAAAAGAATAATGAGGTTGTGGCAGTGATCGGTGACGGCGCAATGACGGCCGGAATGGCATTTGAGGCCATGAACAACGCCGGGGTTCAAAACAGCGATCTTCTTGTCATCCTGAATGACAACAGGATGTCTATCGACCCGAACGTCGGAGCACTGAACGAGTATCTCGCAGATATCACCACAACGCAGACATTCAATAAAATGCGGGATGATCTGTACAATATGCTCGGATATTTCAAGGGTGCCGGTGAAAAAATGCGCAAAATGGCATCCCGCATGGAGGCTGCATTGACAACCGCGCTCACCCCGGGTTCTCTTTTCCGCTCGCTGGGATTCAAGTATTATGGTCCGGTGGACGGTCACAACGTCAAAAACCTCGCCCGCCAGCTTCACGACCTGAAAAAAGTCAGCGGCCCGAAACTGCTGCATGTCGTTACCGTAAAGGGCAAAGGCTTTGCTCCGGCTGAAAGAGATCAGGTTAAGTGGCACGCTTCCGGAAGCCCGTTTGACAAGGTAACCGGCAATTCACTTGCGAAAAAATCCAATGACAAGCCTGTTCCGAAGTACCAGGATGTCTTTGCAGACAGTCTCATTGAACTGGCAAAGAAAAATGAACTCATCACGGGCATTACCGCTGCGATGCCAAGCGGCACCAGCATGCTGAAAATGATGGAGGAGATTCCCGATCGCGCTTTTGACGTCGGAATTGCCGAGCAGCATGCCGTCACTTTTGCTGCCGGACTTGCCACGCAGGGTTTAAAACCTTTTGTTGCGATTTATTCCACGTTTCTGCAGCGAGGGTACGATCAGGTGGTCCACGATGTCGCGATCCAGAATCTGCCCGTCGTCTTCTGCATGGACCGTGCCGGAGTTGCCGGTGCTGACGGTCCGACCCATCACGGACTGTTTGATGTCTCCTATATGCGCTGCCTGCCCAATGTGGTAGTATCTGCACCAATGGATGAGCAGGACTTGCGCAATCTGATGTATACCGCTTCCCGCTACGGGGAAGGCCCGTTTTCCATCAGGTATCCGCGTGGTGCGGCTACCGGCATGAAGGTCTCTCCCGAATTTGAATATATCACACCCGGAAAAGGAAGAACGATTGCAGAAGGAGAGGATATAGCCATACTCAGCTTCGGAACAATCGGAAACTACGCCGCGGAGGCGCTTGATGAGTTGAAGATTGCAGGCATTTCTGCCGGACTCTATGATATGCGTTTTGCCAAGCCTCTCGATACCGAACTTCTTGATGATATTTCCCGAAAGTACCGGCACATCATTACGATAGAAGATGCTGCCAGGTTCGGCGGGTTCGGCTCGGCAGTTGCGGAGTATTACTCGGACAAAGAGGATCGGCCTGTTCAGGTAATTATGGGCGTGGAAGACCGTGTGGTAGAACATGGTACCCAGAAAGAGCTGCACCGCGAACTCGGCCTGGATGCTCAGGGCATTGTTGAGCAGGCAAAATTGCTGATGGAAAAACAGACCTCGCGCCTCTGAGTACGCCGTTTTCTGACTTCCCATTCTGACTCTGACCTTGGCCGGATCTCATATCATTCTTACAAGAAAATGTAAGTAACTTTCATCTTTTGATGCTGTTTATTTTCAAAACAGACTTTGCTACCTTTCCCGTCCGAACCAATGAAAGCCCTTACATGACTGCATTCGCCGCCATGTTTTTCCGTAATTATTAATTTCAGATTATGGCATCACCGTAACCCGGCCTGTATCCGGACACACAGACACATGATTACATACGGTCACGGTATCTCGCTTCGTGACCTTCGGTTCATGAGACGTTAGAATCAAAAATTATATACACATGAAATGATCATGACCGGGCCGGTGCCCGGGCACACAGGATCATGATTAAACACGGTCATGGAATTACATCTGACTGTATAAATCCAAAATTTTAAACAGATGAACCGAAGGTCGCGAAGCGCTATGATCATGACCGGCTGAAATCCGGACACACATGAGCATGATTAAACACGGTCATGGAATTACATCTGACCATATGAATCTAAAATATTAAACAGATGAATAAAAAGCCCCGTCTATCATTTTGGCAAATCTGGAACATGAGTTTTGGTTTTCTTGGAATTCAGTTCGGATTTGCACTTCAGAATGCCAATGTCAGCCGGATTTTCGAGACTCTTGGAGCAGATGTTGAAACCATTCCCATTCTCTGGATAGCCGCACCGGTGACCGGTCTGATCGTCCAGCCTATTGTCGGATATCTCAGTGACAATACCTGGAACCGCATGGGGCGCAGACGTCCGTATTTTCTGATAGGTGCCATTTTTGCTTCTGCTGCCCTTATCATCATGCCCAACTCGCCTTTCCTGTGGGTTGCGGCCGGCATGCTCTGGATCCTGGATGCTTCCATCAACATTTCCATGGAGCCTTTCCGCGCTTTCGTCGGTGATATGCTCCCCTCCGAACAGCGCACCAAGGGATTTGCAATGCAGAGCTTTTTTATCGGTACCGGTGCTGTCATTGCATCAGGTCTTCCGTATGCCCTGACCAACTGGCTGGGTGTTTCCAATATCGCCCCGGAAGGTGTGATTCCCGACTCCGTCAAGTGGTCCTTCTACATCGGTGCCGCTGTATTTATCCTGACCATTTTGTGGACCGTGATCCGAACAAAAGAATACAGTCCCGAAGAGCTTGAGTCATTTGAGGATGCCGAGCCGCCCGAAGGATCCGACGCCTATGAAGTTCAAAAGGAAAGGGAGGAGCAGTCCCTGGCCGAGCGCGCCCAGCGGAAAAAGAGACATGGACCCCTGTTTTTCATTGCCGGAGCCCTGCTTTCTCTGCTTGTTTACTGGCAAAGCTGGGCCGAAGAGCTCTACATTGTGACATTCGGTTTTGTTGCACTTGGATTGCTGCTGATCTTAGCCTCTTTTTTTCAGGATCGCGGACGAACCGATCTCGGAGTGGTCGTTATTATGGATGACCTTTACAGCATGCCCAAAACCATGAAACAGCTTGCTGTAGTTCAGTTTTTTTCCTGGTTTGCACTCTTTTCAATGTGGATCTACACCACCTCCGGTGTCACCAGCCATCACTATGACATGAAGCTCAATCAGCCCGAAGTTGCCGCTCTTGTTTCCATGGCTGATGAGATGGAGGCTTACACGGAAGCGGACTGGCACAGCCGGCTTCCACGCGTCACCCGTGACCTTGACCGGCTTCAGGAGGCCATTGATGAGGGCGAGGAAGAGGTAACCGCCACGATGCGTGTCGTCAATTTCTTTCTCGGACAGGGGCACGAAGTTGACATGAGTCCGGATATTCGGGATAAGCTGCTGCACATCCAGCAGGAATATAACACCGGCGCCGACTGGGTAGGTATCGCTTTTGCCGTGTATAATGGTTTTGCAGCTCTGATCGCCTTCGCCCTGCCTGTCATTGCCAGATTTTCCAACCGAAGGTATACCCATGCCCTTGCGCTGGTTCTTGGTGCTGTGGGACTTGTCTCCGTCTACTTTGTCCCGGATCCGACCTGGATTCTCGCTTCCATGGTGGGAGTGGGATTTGCATGGGCCAGTATTCTTGCAATGCCATATGCCATCCTTGCCGGATCACTGCCCGCCAAGAAAATGGGTATTTATATGGGGATATTTAACTTCTTTATCGTACTGCCCCAGATGCTTGCTGCTGCCATACTCGGCTTTATTGTTGCCAATGTCTTTTCCGGACAGGCCATCTTTGCACTGATGCTTGGCGCTGCGACATGGATTGTGGCCGCAATTGTCACCCTGTTTGTGGATGATGTTGACGAACCTGATGATGCCCAGGCAGCCTCCTGATCCGGAGACTTTATGCCATAAAGGCGGCAATCTCTCAGTGATTGCCGCTCACTGAGCTCTTTCAGGAAATTCTGGTGTCAAATACCCGGATTTCCTGAAAGGCGGGCTTGTATTTCTCGACAAAGGCTACGTGCAGAGGGTCGGACTGGTATCTTTGCAGAGCAGCAAGATCTTCAAATTGCGCATGCAGGCTCATAGTATAATCATTGTCTACAACGTCACGGTCTATTCCTTCCGGAGGACCGGCCCAGATTGTTTTAACCGAATCTATTTTCGACAGTTTCTCTTTAATATCTTTCTGCATCTCTTCGGCTGTGTTTTCCGGAGCATCCTTCTTCAGATAAAAAAATACTGAGTGCAATATCATTTTTTTCTTTTTTGTTTAACAGTTGATTCCGTTTTTTAACCGGACACGTATTCGTAATGGGTTTTTTACAGCGACAATATAGGCGGCCGGTTAAAAATCATTCAATAATAACAAATGCCAGATCAAAAAATTACTCTTTCAGATTTTGATTACAACCTTCCGGAGTCCCTTATTGCTCAGAAGCCTGCCGAGCCCAGGGATCATTCAAGACTGCTGGTATACCGAAGGGATGAAAAATCAATTACCGATGATTTTTTCTACAATATTGCCTCCTATCTTCCGCACGGGTCTGCGCTTGTTGTGAACAACTCCCGCGTTGAAAAATCCAGACTCCTCTTCGGAAACAGGGAGGTGTTTGTTACGCGCGTTATTGACTCTCATACAGTTGAGGCCATGATCCGCCCTGGCAAAGCTTTCAAAACCGGAAAAACGGTAACCTTGTCCGATGACACAAATCACCCGATCAGTGCCGATGTACTTGAAATCACAGAAGACGGTCTCAGAATCCTCAGGTTCAACCACCCTGTTGATGATCCGGTATTTGATCCCTGGCGCAGGACACCTTTCCCGCCATATATCAGTCCTGATGAAAATCTTTCTGAAAGATATCAAACCGTATATGCACGTGACGCCGGAAGCAAGGCTGCACCTACCGCCGGACTCCATTTCACCGACCGCACCTTTGCTGAACTGAAAAAAAAATCCATACATCAGGTTGAAATCACATTACATGTCGGGATGGGCACCTTCGCACCCGTGAAAACGGAACAGATCTCCGATCACAAAATGCACTCCGAGTGGTATCACATTCCGAAAGGCGCTGCAGAAAAACTCAGGACTTCATCCCATATTACGGCCGTGGGTACAACCAGTGCCCGTGTTCTTGAATCCATCGCATCCGGCAGCCACGATACTACCGGAGTGACACTGCAACATGACCTTCCTTTTCGCTACTTCACAGAAACCCGGGGAGAAACAAATATATTTATTACTCCGGGCTACCAGTTCCGTGCCGTTGATGCTCTGCTGACCAACTTTCATCTGCCCAAGAGTACTTTGCTCATGATGATCGCAGCTTTTACCGGACTCCCTGAAATGCATCGCATATACAAGCACGCCATCGACAATCAATACCGGTTTTATTCCTTTGGTGATGCGATGCTGGTTCTGTAGCCCTTCATCTGATTATCGAATACCGGCAATTCAATCCCTACCGGATTTGAATTACACAATTTTCCGGTCCAGTGAACGGTACTGCACGGCTTCGGCTATATGATGCGCTTTAATTTGCTCGCTTTTTTCCAGGTCTGCAATTGTCCGCGAGACCTTCAGAATCCGGTCATACGCCCTTGCTGAAAGTCCCAGATGATGCATGGCTTTTTTCAGCAGATGCGATCCCGCCTCATCAATTTTACACACCACTCTCACCAGGCGCGTGTTCATCTGTGCATTGCAAAACACATTTGACGCTTTTTTGAACCTCCTTTTCTGGCGCTCACGGGCATCAATTACCCGCTCCCTGATCGTCTCCGAACGTTCTGCAGGAGCTGTTTGCGCTACATCCTCGTAGTTCACTTTCCTGACTTCAACATGAATATCGATTCGGTCCATAAGCGGACCACTGACTCTGCTGAAATAGTTCTGTATTTGTTCAGGGCGTGCAGATCCGGGGTCATCAGGATCGTACCAGTCGCCATCCGGGGAGGGATTCATTGATGCGACCAGCATAAACCGTGACGGATAGCTGACGGTAAAACGGGAACGCGAAAGGGTCACCATTCCGTCTTCAAGCGGCTGCCTCAGTACTTCCAACGCCGTACGCCTGAACTCCGGAAGCTCATCAAGGAAGAGTACCCCGTTATGAGCCAGCGAAATTTCACCCGGTCTGGGTACCGAACCACCGCCAGCCAGTGCAACATCAGATATGGTGTGATGTGGAGCCCGGAACGGTCTTGTGACAACAAGCGAGGTTCCGTTGGTGAGCATTCCGGCAACAGAGTTGATCCGCGTCGTTTCAAGGGACTCCTCAAGTGTAAGCGGTGGGAGAATTGTTGAAATTCTTCTGGCAATCATGGTTTTTCCGGATCCGGGCGGACCTACCATCAGAACATTATGACCACCAGCCGCTGCTACTTCTACGGACCTTTTAACATTTTCCTGCCCTTTTACGTCACAATAATCCAGTGTGCTGATATCCGGGTTTTGACCGAATAAAGCATCAACATCAACGTGAAAAGGCTCTTTTTCTGAGCGGCCTGTCAACCAGTCCGTTACTTCTGCAAGGTGCTCAAATCCGAATACATCGATTCCTTTTACCACGGCCGCTTCCCGTGCATTAACTTTCGGTACTACAATTTTGGCAAGCCCGCGTTTTCTTGCTTCTACCGTGACCGGTAATACGCCCTTTACCGGGCGCAAAGCACCGTCAAGGGCCAGTTCGCCCAGTACCAAAACATCTCTGAGCTTATCTTTGTCGATCTGAGATGACATGGCCAGCAGCCCCAGGGCTATCGGAAGGTCAAAGGAGCTGCCCTCTTTCGGCAGGTTGGCAGGAGCCAGGTTAACGGTAATCCGCCCCCTTGGCATTTCAAAGCCACTGTTCCGGATTGCAGCTTCAATCCGGTCGCGTGACTCGCTTATCGCCCTGTCAGGCAGGCCAACCAGAAAATACTGTGGCAGCCCGTTTACCGCATTTGTCTCCACATCAATCAGATGCGCATCCACTCCGAATGTAGTTGCGCAGAATGCATGCGCCAGCATGTATCTTTCCTCCGGTTTTTACGTATCAGATACCATAACAGCTGCGTCCTTACAGCGCAGGCACAAATAAGGTAAAACCAGAGCAAGCCATGAGACATGACATTGTTGAAGAAATCCGGGTTTCGGGAGCCGAACTGGTCGACAAAGTCAGAAACCTTGTACGTGAGGGAAGCATCCGGCGACTGGTCATTATAAACAACAAAGATGAAGTCGTGTTCGAATTGCCGCTTGCGCTGGGAGTTGCCGGAGTAGGCGGGGCATTTGCCCTTGCCCCGATTCTTTCATCGGTTGCGGCTTATGCTCTATTTGTGAATGATACCCGAATACTGGTCGAGCGCTCCCGGGATGCCGGCAACAGCAATCTCAACAATGGTCTTTCCTCGCATCAGGACCAGGGCAAGGCGAACACACATCATACCCGGTCTTCAGCCAGCGGCCGCGACCCATATGAAATAGATGTTGATTTTGAAGTTCTGGATTAGAATTTGCCGGTCCGCCCCGGCGGCTCCTCAAGCTTCTTCTTTCTCCTGTTCCGCCACTTCCTGTTCAGCAAGCCAGCGCTCGGCGTCAATTGCGGCCATACATCCGGTTCCTGCTGCAGTTACCGCCTGACGATAATCCTTGTCCTGTGCATCTCCGCATGCAAAAATCCCCGGCATATTGGTATAGGTGCTCTTCGGTTCGGTCAGAATATAACCGGTTTCATCCATATCCAGCACGCCCTTGAACAGATCCGTGTTGGGTTTGTGACCTATGGCGAGAAATACACCGGTAACATCATCCAGAGTACTTACCTCATCTGTTTTGACATTTCTCACCTTGACACCCTCAACCACCTTATCGCCAAGAACTTCCTCAAGAACCGAGTTCCACATTACTTCCACCTTCGGATTATCAAGTGTCCGCTTCTGCATGATCTTTGAAGCCCGAAGCTCATCACGACGGTGGAGCAGTGTCACCTTGCTTGCAAATTTGGTCAGAAACTGCGCCTCTTCCATGGCCGTATCACCGCCGCCAATAATCACCACATGCTGATCCCGGAAAAAAGCCCCGTCGCACGTCGCACATGCCGACACCCCGTGCCCGCGAAGGCGCTGCTCGCTTTCCAGCCCAAGCCATTTAGCCGACGCACCTGTCGATACTATCAGCGACCTGGCATAAACTTCTGTTTTTTCATCCACCGTAACTTTATAGGGGCGCTTGTCAAAATCAATGCCGGACACGGTTCCCCAGCGGCAATCGGCGCCAAAGCGTGTCGCCTGCTTCCGGAAATCCTCCATCATCTTTGGACCGAGCACGCCATCCGGATAACCCGGATAATTTTCAACATCGGTGGTTGTTGTCAATTGACCGC
Organism: Natronogracilivirga saccharolytica; assembly: GCF_017921895.1. Classification (NCBI taxonomy): domain Bacteria; kingdom Pseudomonadati; phylum Balneolota; class Balneolia; order Balneolales; family Cyclonatronaceae; genus Natronogracilivirga; species Natronogracilivirga saccharolytica. The sequence continues at coordinate 199,353 of NZ_JAFIDN010000002.1, read as the reverse complement.
CGGGTTCCGGACCTTCAAAGACCAGCGGCTTCAGATCCGCCCGGGCTGCATATAATGCCGCGGTAAGTCCGGCAGGACCGCTGCCGACGATAATCACATCCAGTGTTTTTCCTGCAATATCTTCCATAAAATAATCTCGCTTAGGTTAGTACGCTGTTTTCATATATAAAAATATAGATATATAATTGCAAAAGCAAATCATGCCGCAAAGCCTTGCTGGATCCCACCCCATGCCGGCCGCTTTCCGGGACACCGGCAATGTGCATTGGCCATACACGGCATAGCCAAAGCTATCAGGGACGATCCCCATTGGCAAAAAACTGGTCTGAGCCGGATTAATCCTGCAGGTACGGACGATTCAGGGCGTTATCCGGCTATTCGTGTGCCACTTCCCTGCTCAAAACATCTGCCGCTATGAGAACAAGAAAAGAAGCCAGCAGTCCGGCGGCAAGCTCCCCCCCGAGTCCTGTGAACAAAAATATCAGTCCCCCTGCCAGTGATCCCAGAACGGCAAAGGCCATACAGACGGTCAGCGAGGGGCCGGAAACGCCCACCAGGCCCTGGTAAATCCACCCGACCACAATCCCGATAAACACCAAAGTAACAAATGTACCCACCATAATTCGTTATATTATATGTAATTTACATGATGATGTCGTTGCCCGTCCAAGATACACATTTTTCTTTCAGTGCGGCAGTATGGCCATGAGGAAAATTATTCACATTGATATGGATGCGTTTTATGCTTCTGTTGAGCAGCGGGACGATCCATCGCTGAAGGGAAAGCCTGTTGTTGTGGGCGGTTCACCTCAGGGGCGCGGTGTTGTTGCAGCTGCCAGTTATGAGGCAAGAAAATACGGCATCCGCTCCGCCATGCCCGCAGCCCGGGCCTCCAGGCTGTATCCCGAGCTGATATTTATCCGGCCCCGCTTTGATGTTTACAAGAGTGTATCCCTGCAAATCCGGGAGATCTTTTATGAATACACCGACCTGGTCGAGCCGCTCTCTCTTGATGAAGCCTATCTGGATGTGACCGAAAATAAAGTGAATAACCCGTCGGCAACACTCATTGCAAAGGAAATAAAGAAAAAGGTCCGGGAGCGTACCGGCCTGACCGCATCTGCCGGAATCTCTATCAACAAGTTTCTGGCGAAAATCGCATCCGACCTGAAAAAACCGGACGGACTCGCCCTGATACCACCCGGGCAGGCACTGGACTTTATTTCGGATCTGCCCATCGGGAAATTTCACGGAATCGGCAAGGCCACCGAGGCAAAGATGCACCGCCTGGGAATCAAGACCGGAGCCGACCTGAGGGAGCGTGACCGGTGGGAACTGGACAAGCATTTCGGCAAAGCCGGTGCCTTTTATTACAACATTGCGCGCGCCATTGATGAACGGCCGGTGCGTACCGAATGGATTCCCAAATCGATCGGGAATGAGAAAACGTTTACGGAGGATATTGATTCCGTGGAATGGCTTGCCGGATTCCTGCAAAAAATCAGTGAGAAGGTGGCCGGACGGCTGGCGCGCGAACAGGCTGTTGCCAAAACGGTGACACTGAAAGTACGATACGATAACTTTGAAAGTGTCACGCGCAGCATCACGCCGGGCCATCCTGTTGCAGGAGCTGAAGAGATTTCCGGGCTGGCCGTTCGCCTTCTTGAAGAAACCGAAGCCGGGAAGCGAAAAGTGCGTCTTGCCGGGGTCACCGTTTCCGGCTTCATCCGTGAAGGGGATGATGCCGCTTCAGAAGGGATTCAGCTGACACTTTTCGGAGAGTAGCTGCAGCACGTCAAAACCCAGGAAAGGGACCGTGCTCAGAACATCCTGTCTCACGATACCCTGGCCTTTGCCCCGGTGTGCTTTTTTACCGTGAAACAGAAAGTGCTGCCTTTCTCCTTCTCGCTTTTTACCCAGATACTTCCACCGTTTTTTTGTACAAAATCTTTGCTTAGCAGCAGACCAAGTCCTGTTCCTTTTTCACCTTTTGTACCTTTCTTCCTTTTTCCGGACACCACGGTGAACACATTTTGTGCTTCATCATTACTCATTCCGACTCCAAAATCCTGCACAAAAACCAGCAGCTGATCTTCCTTCTCCTCAGCCCCGATGATCACACGGCTGTCTTCGGGTGAGAACTTGATGGCGTTGGATACAAGGTTTCTGAGTACGGTTTGTATCATGTCATTGTCTGCATACGCAGCCATTTCCGGTTCAATGTTGTTTTCAATGACAATGTTCTTCATCTTTGCCTGTACCCCGACCGTTGACTTGACCTCTTCAGCCACATCATTCAGGGTCACCTTCCCGGGTATAACTTTTGTGGCCTGTCCTTTTGATCCGGCCCACCTCAGAAGGTTTTCAAGCAGGTTGAATGTATTTCTTGCCGCCTGCAGGATGATACCCATGATTTCTCGGTTCTCCTCGTCGGTGTCCTGTTCAAACTTTTCACTGAGATATTCCGAGTAGCCGATGATCGACATGAATGGATTCCGGAGATCGTGACCAAGAACCGAGTAAACCCTGTTGCTTTCGGCAATCATCTGATTCAGTTCTTCATTGCTATTGCGGAGTTCTGCCGTTCGTTTATCAACAACTTCTTCAAGCTCTTTCTGTCTTTTCCGGATGCTGCTCATTTTTAAACGAACTGCTGCCGTTACCGTTACAACCGTCAAAAAGATGACAAGTGCGTAAAACCAGGAGGTTTGCCAGAACGGCGGCACAATGACTACTGTAATATATGCCCCTTCCTCATTCCATACCCCGTCATTGTTCGAAGCTTTCACACGAAACCGATAAGTTCCCGGATCCAGGTTTGTATAGGTAGCACTCTGAAAATTCCCGCTGTAATTCCACTCCGTATCAAAACCTTCCATTTTATACGCATACTTGTTCTGCTCCGCCCGGGTATAGTTCAGGGCAACAAAGTCGAATGTGAATACATTTTCGTTATGGGACAACCGGAGCGTATCAGTAAGGATCATGCTCTTGTCAAGGGGCGAGTCCGGTGCATGCGGGGTAACCTGCTCGTTGAATAACCACAGACCTGTAATATAGACCTCCGGCACGTGGGGATTCGTTCTGATGTGCTCCGGGTGGAACAGGTTGAACCCGTCCAGCCCGCCGAAAACCATCTCTCCGGATGACAACCGGGTCGCGGCATATCTGGAAAACTCCAGCCGCTGCAGACCGTCTTCATGTGTGAAGTTCTGAATCTCGTCGCTGCGCGGATCAAACCGGGACAGGCCGTCAGTACTTCCTATCCATAAATCCCCGTTCTCATCTTCGGCAATGGAACGCAGATCATTTGTCAGCAGCCCGTCGGACACTCCATAGTTTATAAACCGTTTGCCGTCCGGTTCATACCGGGACAGGCCACCATCGGTAGCCACCCATATTATGCCTCTGCTGTCCTCATATACTTGCTGAACCCTGTTGGATGACAAGCTTTCGGGATCCTCCTCGTCATGGATGAAGGTTTTGAACAGAGCATCAGCACGGTTCTCTTCTGTTAACTTGCTCAGTCCGTTTAATGAGGCAAACCAGAGATTCTCTTTGCTGTCCTCAAAAATGCGTAATACATAACTTGATGAGATGGTTTGATCATCGCCCATCACCGGCTGAAATGTTTCAAGCTCCCCCGTATCCGTGTTTATCCTGAAAACGCCCTGGCCTGTCTCGGCAATCCAGACAAAATTATTATCGGGGTCAAAATGGACATCAAAGGCGGTATTGAGAAGATCGTCCGGAAGGTTCAGGGAATCTCTCGCGCTCACAAACGTGCCGGAAGATTCATCGGTCAGCAACTCAAGTCCACCTTTATATGTGCCCACCCAGAGTGTTCCGTCCGGATCCCTTCGCAGACTGATGACGGCATCGGACGAAATGGAGCTGGGATCATCCGGATCGTGCTGAAAGGTTGTAAACAGACCGGTGCTCCGGTCAAAATAGTTGAGTCCGCCGCCATCAGTGGCAATCCATAGATTGCCGTCCTTGTCTTCCTCAAAATTCCTGATAACATTGTTGGATAATCGGTCCCGAAAACGGGATCGGGTGTGGTGGTGATAAAACTTGATGGCATAGGGATCAAGAATATTGAGTCCTGACAGAGCCGCTCCTATCCACAACCTGCCGTTTTTGTCTTGAAAAAGTGACAAAACGGAGTTGTGTGAAAGACTGTAGGGATCGTCCGGGTCGCTTCCGTAATGGTGGAACGCGTCTTTTTCCCTGTCATATAAGTGTATGCCGCCGTTTTCGTTGCCTGCCCACAAATCTCCTTCCCGGTCTACGTAAAGTGTATAAACATAGTTATTACTCAAAACCCCGGGGGACCCGGGTTCATTAAAATAACGTTTGAAATGCGCGGCTTCCGGATTGCCGCTCTCAAGTGTCAATCGTGTAATACCACCCTCACGTGACCCGATCCAGTAGTCACCTTCACAGTCACGCACGATGGAGCTGGTCATATCGGATGCCAGGCTGTTGGAATCTTCTTCATCGTGACGGTAGACTGTTATTTCGCCGGTCCGGGTATCCAGTCGATGCAAACCTTCACCTCTGGTTGTCATCCAGATTATTCCGTCACCTTCCGGCATAATGGTATTAACTGCAGTGGTCTCAAGTTCTTCCCATGCAACAATTTCATCCTTAAACGGATCATAATAGTAAAGTCCGTTGCTGCCACCTGAGATCCAGATGGTACCGTCATCATCTTCTTCAATCGATTGAATAAGGGTGGACAGTCTGGAAAGCGTGTCCGGAAGTACATAATGATCAAAATCATCGGTTTCCCACCGATACCGGGCAACGGCTCCGTAGCCGCCAATCCAGATGTTTTTGTTCTGGTCTTCGTATACGGAGCCAATATTGTCGGAGGGCAGCGAGTTGGGCTCACCGGTTTCTTTATAGTGTCTGACACTGACACCGTCAAATCTGCTCAGGCCACTGTTTGTACCCACCCAGATAAAGCCGTAGGAGTCCTGTTCAATTGCTGATATCTGACTTGCAGCCATTTCATGGGGAACCTCTTCAAACCGTAGATCCGGTTTACCTTGGATGTGATGCACGGCAAATACCCCGCCCGGGTCTGTCAGAAATATCAACATGACCAATACCGGTACCACCAGCCACTGGCCCCGATGCGTTACTGGCGCATGCTCCCCGGAAATATTCATAGGCTTTTTCCCGAAACTTTTCACAAAGCGATCAAAAACTCAGCCGGCAGATTCAATATTTTTCCTGCCCGCTTTTCTTGTCCCCGAATCCGCTTTGCTTAATGTAAAAATAAATGTACTTCCTTCGCCTTTTTGGCTTTGAACCGATATGGATCCGCCGTTTTGTTCAATAAAATCTTTGCATACCATCAAGCCAAACCCGGATCCTTTTTCACCGTTTGTCCCGTTTTTCCTGTATCCGGAAGCAGCGGAGAAAATTTTGCCTTTCTCTTCCCCGCTCATTCCAATACCATTATCAATTACCTTGAAAATGATTTCATCCCCCTCATCTGCAGCCTCAACTGTAACTACCGATTCCTTATTGGAAAACTTGATCGCGTTTGTCACCAGATTGCGCAAAACCGTTTGGATCATGTTTCTGTCGGCCAGCGCATTCAGCCCCGGCTGTACGCTTTTTTTCAGTCTGATCTTTTTCAGGTCCGCTGACAGCCTGGCAGTTTCAATGCATTCATCAATGACTTGTGTGACATCAAACGGTTCTTTGACAATACGTGTAGTCTGATCACGCGAGCTGGCCCATTCGAACAGATTTTCAAGAAGACGATATACATTTTCAGCTGCTTTCAAAATCACAGTGCTGATCTGACGATTTTCCTTATCTTTGTCCTTCTCAAACTTTTCATGCAGATATTCGGCATAGCCGATGATGGACATAAAGGGATTCCGCAAATCATGTGCCAGAATGGAGTAAACTTTGTTTTTTTCAGCAATCTCAGCGTTCAGCAACTCATTGCTTTTTTGAAGTTCACTTGTACGTTCTGAAACCTGCCTCTCCAGTTCGGCATTTCGCTTCCTGATTCTGTTAACCTTGATGCGGAAACCGGCGATGACAACAATGATCATCGTCACAACAGAAGCACTGTAAAACCATGCTGTCTGCCAGAACGGCGGCACGATGACAAGCTCTACATAAGCTCCGTCTTCATTCCAGATATTGTCATTGTTGGATGCTTTCACCCTGAAGGTGTAAGAGCCCGGGTCCAGATTGGTATAAGTCGCACTACGCTGATTGCCAATATAGTTCCAGTCGGAGTCAAACCCTTCCAGCATATAGGCATAGCTGTTTTGCTCCGGCCTGGTATAATTAAGTGCGATGAATTCGAACGTCATGACATTGTCACGGTGCGACAGGGTGATGGTATCGGTGGTCATCACATGACGGTCGAGCGGAGAGTCCGGCCGGTCAACACCTACCGGTTCATTGAATAACTTGAAATCAGTGATATACACTGGTGGAATATACGGATTGGTTTTAATGCTGTCGGGGTAAAACAGGTTCATTCCATTTGCGCCACCAAATGCCAGCTGTCCGTCAGATAGTTTTTCTGCAGCATACCTGGAAAATTCATACCCCTGCAAACCATCCTTTTCCGAATAGTTGACAACTGCTCCTGTTTCCGGTTGAAAATGAGTCAGGCCTTCAATACTTCCTACCCATAAATCACCATTGTTATCCACTGTCACAGATCGGATTTCGTTCGAGGGAAATCCGTCCTCCTTATTGTAAACCAGGAAACTATCTGAATCAGGCAGATATTTCACCAAACCTTTTTCTGTTGCTGCCCAGATACTCCCTTCGTGATCTTCGGCAATCTGCCAGACATTGGCCCCGGGTATGCTTTGGGAATTTTCATCATCCGGCAGAAAGGTGCGAAACACCCCTTCCTTTTTGTCTTCAGAAGCGATTTTGCTCAAACCCCGCAAGCTGCCAAACCAGATATTGTTACTGCTGTCTTCGAAAATATACAATATGTGGGCGGATGACAGGCTGCCGGAATTATCGCTGTCCGGCTGAAACACATCCAATTCACCTGTTTCCAGATGATACCGGATTACACCGACCCGGAACTCTGCAATCCAGATATAGGGATGCTCTTCGTCAAAATGAACACCGAAAGAGTTGTTGATTACTTTTTCATCCAGACCGTACTTGTCTTCAAAAGTCGAGAACGTTTCCTCCTCTTTATCCTCAAGTACGTCAAGTCCGCCATTATAAGTGCTGACCCACAACCTGTCCTTGTGATCACGCTCCAGGCCAAGAACGGCATCGGACTGAATGGACTGCCCGGACCCGGGATCGTGCCTGTATGAATGAAACGCCTCATTTTGGAGGTCCATGAAATTCAATCCGCCACCATCTGTCGCCACCCAAAGGTTACCGTCAATGCTTTCCTGGAAGTCTCTGATAACGTTGCTGCTCAACCGGTTGGTGAACTGGGATGCCGTATGGTAATTACGAAACTTGAAAGCAAACGGGTCATGAACATTCACACCAGCCATCGCAGTACCAACCCAGATCCTGCCGCTGCTGTCCTGATAGACAGATGAAACGGATTCGTGAGACAGGCTGAAGGGGTCGTCGGGATCGCTTGTGTAATGATGAAACATATCATGTTCCGGGTCATACCGGTGAATTCCGCCGTTGTCATTGGCCAGCCACAGTGTTCCGTCGCGGCCGACATACATATTGTAAACGTAGTTATTGAAAAGCACATCCGGCTTGCCGGGCTGATTGTAATATCCCTTAAATGAAAGAGAACCGTCATCATGAGTAATCATGCGGTTCACACCTCTGTTGCGTGATCCGACCCAGAATGTTCCCTGCGAGTCTTTCACAACATGATTCAGGTTGTTGGAGGAAAGGGAGTGAGGATCATCCGGATCGTGTTTCCAGGATGTGATATCACCGGTTGACGGATCAATTTTCTGCAGACCGTGATCTTCTGTTGTGGCCCAGATTATATTGTCTTCGGTAATGAAAACAGTGTTGATGTCATGAGTCTTCAGAGGCTGATACTGCATGAACGTATCCTGTTCGGCATCAAAATAGTACAGGCCATGGCTGCCACCCGAAACCCATAGGGTGCCGCTGCTGTCTTCGGTAATTCTCCTCAGTCTGCGGCTGGCAGACCCCTCGTCGTTGGCAGGCAGCTGGTATCTGGCGAAACGGTCCGTTTTATAGCAGTATTTGCTCATCAGATCGCGTCCGGCTACCCACAGTTCACCGCTGCTGTCCTCGTAGATATCTCCCACGATGTTGTCGGCCAGAGAATGCGGATCCGACCCGCTTTCATACATCCGGAAACCCACTCCGTCATACCGGTTCAAACCGCTGCTGCCGCCCATCCACAAAAACCCGCGGGAATCTTCATGAATATTTGATACGTGGTTGCTAGTCATCCGGTGAGGGATACTCTCAAATCTCATCTCCGGCTTAACTATCTGCTCTTTTGCACATACGTTCTCAGGGGCCAGTGTTCCGGATAGTACAATGGCCAGAAATACAGGAAAAGTCAGGATGCTGCAATATCTTCCTGCAACCGTTACGATTTCAAACCCGAAATGCATCAGGTGATACCTTTTATTAATTTTCCCAATCCGTCCGGCACACACTACTTGTCAAAGTGCTGTATCGATTCTAATGATGTCAGTTAAACAAGCGCTTGTAACTCTCATGAAGAAAATAGTTCTGCACTCTGCAGCGTATACCAGATTGTTGTCAATATAAGTATTAAGGATTTATAATAATAATCTTTCCTGTTTTTTTCAGGCGCCTGTGGCGATCCGGTGCTTCAGAGCATAAATAGATTTGAAGAAAGGTTTCCAGGGCAGCGAGGAAAAGATTTTGAGCTCCTGAGGAAATTTTGTTTTCTCTTCCAGAAATCCAAGAATGTTGTCAAAACTATTTTTCCTGAACAGTTCATGAAAAATAGTGACAGAGATTTCCGGATGGTGGTGGAGGTTATACAGCAGCATCATGTCATACACCCGGAAGCGGTAGGGGGATGCGGCTGCATCAGGCGGCTGTTTGCCTGCTTCAAGTGCTGCTGCAATTTCAGCGTTCCGCCTGTGGATCCGGGTGAAGGTGTAGCCCGTTGAAGGCTTGGTGAGGCCGCCCATTGTTCCGATATTCCACACATTATCACAATAGCGGGCAGGATAGCTGCGATCCTCCATCGGAATGGTGCCTTTTTCCGTATAAATGGTTTTGTATTGTGATGAGTCCAGCTCAAGACGTTCACGGATATAACTTTCAATGCCATGCGCGTAACCTTCGTCGGATATCAGTTCCTCAGAAAATATGGTGTACTCAACCAGGGCATCATGGCGGCTGAAGGGCAGCACATACACAAAGCTCACGCCGCTTTGTTGCGGCACGTCAAAATCCATCAATGTGGATATTTCCGGGTCGAACACGGGTTTTTCCGAGGTGATGTGCCACCCCGCAAAGTGCTGCTTAAGTGAAATATCGAGCTTCATTGTGCTGAGTCCGGGTGGTTTCAGCGCGCTTTGAAAAATCATTTCTGCCGTAAAAGTCCCCTTTGATGTCTCCATTTCAGCTTTCCCGCCAGCATCGGCAAAACCCAGAATATCTGCTTCAAGCAGAGTCACATTACCGGCTTCCCGTGCCAGTTGAAATATTCTGGCAGTGTAATCATCACTCTTCACACAATGGTAGCTGTAGTCTGATAATGTTCCGGTGAATGTATTCCCGAAAGCACGAACCTCAAGTGACTTCCAGCTGTGATGGATCAGATCCTCAAACGGAAGGAATCTGCCATCCCAGAAACACCATGTTTTATCGCGGATTACCGACAGCTGACGGTCTGCAAGCAGAATTTGTTTATTTCTCAATGCCCTGTCTTCCGAATGCAGAAGATACCAGAGAAGGCTTAGCCCTGAGGCACCTGCACCAGCAATAATAATATCAAAAGACCGACTCTCCATTATACTTTAGATTATGATTTCCGGAGTGCCGAAACAACGGACTTCAGCTCCGGGTCCGTTGCAGACTGTTGTGATTTCTGACACACCGGTGAGTATGGAGCTGACTCCGGAAGTCCGGTTAGACTCCATCCGGTTATACTTACAATAGAGTATAAGAAAAACTGATCAGTAAAGGTTCCGGCCTTTGTTTTTTATCCAACCATTGTATTTTAAGTGGTCATGCAAGCCATGGTCTTATTACCTTGATTTCTTTTTAATAATTTGGGCAACTGTTTGCATAACGCACTTTTTCACCAACAATAGAATCATGATAAAACAATTTGCCATCCTGCCCGCAAGGGCTCGGTTCTGTGTCATCGGAGCACTTATCATACTTATTTCCGGCGCTTTTTACAGCGGATACTCTGCAGAACCCCGTGAAGCATCATCCGAAACTTCATCCGGGAATCTTTCTGTAAACATAGAAGAGCAATATGCAGAAACGGCCGGCGAAATCATTGATCAGGCCACATCAACACACCGTGCCTTCGACAGGGTGGCCTATCTGGCCGATTATTTTCCACATCGCCTCAGCGGATCGGATATGCTGGAAGATGCCATCGACTGGGCGGTTAAAAAACTCCGGGAGGATGGCATCCCGGAGGTGCGTACTCAGGATATTGAAGTGCCGCATTGGGTAAGAGGTGATGAGTTTGCAAAAATTGTATCACCCTATGAAAAGGAGATGCCCATGCTGGGTCTTGGCGGAAGCGTGAATACGGATGGTGAGGAGCTGACCGCCCGGACCGTGGTCGTTGAGAGTTTTGATGAGCTCGAAGAGCGCAGTGATGAAATTGAGGGTAATATTGTCGTTTACAACCAGCCCTTTGAGGATTACGGAACGTCTGTTCAGTACCGGGTGCACGGCGCCGACCGCGCATCGGAGCATGGAGCCATTGGCGTGCTGCTGCGGTCCGTATCGCCGAAGTCCATGGGACATCCCCACACCGGCAATATCCGATACTCCGGAGATGTTCCCGAAATACCAATTGCCGCTATAAGTGCAGAGGATGCAAAACTGCTGCACCGCTTTGATATGCGTGATGACCCGGCTACGGTCACGCTGTATATGGAGGCGGAAATGAAAGACGAGCCGGCATTGTCCAGGAATGTTATAGCAGAAATTCCCGGCAGCGAAAAACCTGAAGAAGTGGTGGTTATAGGCGGACATATTGACTCGTGGGATGTCGGACACGGTGCATCAGATGATGCCGGCGGTGTCATAGTGACATGGGAAGCTCTCCGCCTCATTCACGAAATGGATCTGCAGCCCAAACGTACAATCCGGCTGGTTCTCTGGACGAATGAGGAAAACGGTGTGATGGGAGGCCGCGCCTACCGGGACAAGGTCAGGGAAAGCAACGAAATTGAAAAGCACCAGCTCGCATTCGAAGTTGATTTCGGCGTTTTTAAACCCCTCGGATACGGCTTCCGCGGATCTGAAGAGGCTTTTGAGATGCTTGAACCGATAGCCGGACTCATGGACCCGATGCGCGACATGCATCTGCGCGAGGGAGCCTATGGAACCGTGGATATCGGTCCGCTGCACAGAGAAGGCGTTCCGATCATGGGTCTGGATGTCGATACCGAAGAATATTTCTGGTACCACCACTCGGCAAAAGACACCGTGGACAAGCTGGATGCCGATGAGCTGGCCGAATGTGTTGCCACTGTGGCCGTTATGGCGTTTGTCGTCGCCGATATGCCGCAGCGTCTGCCCTGGTAAATGCCATGAAATTGCCAACAAAACGGCATGTCAGGCCGTTTTTCCGGCGGCCTGACGTGCTTTTCCTGATCCGTTCAGATAGTAACGGCCATCATGAGCTGGGTTTCTTCCGGCGGCCGGGCTCACCTTTTCCTTTGCCTTTTTTCAGAAAAGGAGCATAAAAAGGCTCCGGCTCAGGCTTTTTCTTTTTCTTCTTCTTTTTTGATTTCCCGGCGGTAAAGTCCGGGTCCTTTTTTCTTTTCTTTTTTCCTTCACCGCGTACCGTGGATTTCCTTTTTTTGTCCGGCCGCCCCCGGAAACCCTTTCCCTTACGGGATGATTCTCCGTCCCCGGATTCCGGCTCAGACTCCGGTGATTCGGAGGTATAGCCAGAATACCTGGATCCGGCTCCCGATTGCTCCTTGATTTTCAGCAACGCCGCTGCAACTTCTATCGGTGTGAATCCGTCCGGAATTGCCGCCTCAATCTGTTCGATGTACGGACGCAACCCTCCCGATTCCATGGTTTCTTTCACTTCTGCCATTAAGGCATCCATTTTTGACCTGCCTACCGCACTAATGGACGGCAGGGGAATGGTCTCCAGCTTAAGTTTGAGCTTGTTTTCAATAAACCGGATGCTTCTGCTCTTTCGTCCGGAGGAAAAGGTATACGCCACGCCGGTTTTCCCGGCCCGCCCCGTCCGGCCAATGCGGTGGACATAATACTCCGGATCCTGGGGAATATCATAGTTGAAAACCGCATCCACATCGTCAACGTCCAGTCCGCGTGCGGCAACATCCGTTGCCACAAGCAGATCAATCCGGCCCTGCCGGAATTTGTTCATCACCTTGTCCCGCACCGGTTGATTCATATCACCGTGCAGCGCATCAGCGGAAAACCCGCGGGACTGCATTTCGGCGATGAGTGTATCACAGGTACGTTTGGTATTGCAAAATACCAGCGTCCGGTTGTAATTGTGCAAATCGATCAGGCGGCTGATTCCTTCCGTCCTCATGGAATCGCGCGCTTCAACAACAAACTGCCGGATGCCGTCCGCAGATGCTGCTTTTCCTTCCACACGCAGCATTTCCGGATTGTTGAACCATCGTTTCATGATGGATTTGATTTCACCTGACATGGTCGCCGAAAACATGACCGTCTGCCTGGGAACGTCCTTTTCTGCAAAACCCAGTATCTCCTCGATATCTTCGCGGAAACCCATATTCAGCATTTCATCGGCTTCATCAAGAACGACCGTTTTCAATGAGGAGAGGGAAAGCGTTCCCCTTTTGAGATGATCAATGACCCGGCCCGGAGTTCCAACGACAATCTGCGACCCGCTCCGGATCTGTTTGATTTGCCGCTGGATGGGCTGCCCCCCGTAAACCGGAGTCGCCCGCAGACCGTCCATGTACTTTGCGAGTTTGATGATTTCGCCGGTCACCTGCACGGCAAGCTCCCTGGTCGGACACATAATTATGGCCTGCACATCCCCGGATGAAAGATCGATTTTTTCCAGCAGCGGTATGCCAAAAGCAGCCGTTTTGCCGGTACCTGTTTGTGCCTGTCCGGCAAGATCGACACCGGTTCTTATTTTGGGAATAGCTTCAGCCTGGATTTTCGAGGGCGTTTCATAGCCCATTTCTTCAATTGCACGCAAAACAGGTGCACTGATCCCGAGATCAGTAAATAGATATGTTTTCAAAAGTATACCTTTGGTATGATGTTCAATATAACAGTGGGCAGCACTGTCTGCCCGTCCGCTTTTCGGACAGGCTGCTCCCTTATCTCTGAATTACCTGTGTGTATACTTCTGTCTGTAAAGCAATACCCTGAGCTAACTCACTCTGCAAGGAAGGCCGCTTGTGATAAGCATGTAGCAAGCGCACAAGATACAAAAAAATTGTGTGAGTAACTATTGCGTGATTGTGCCCCAACCGGGGACTTCGTCCGGAAGCCCTCAATCAAACCGGGCATGAAACCGAAGTGCCCGTTCGAGCAGCTTGTCATAATCTTCCGAATCCACCTCCAGGCAGCCGAACTGACCAAGGTGAGGGGTATAGAACTGCGTATCCCACAACCGGAACTTCCGCCCCTTCAGCCGTTCGTGGCAGTGGTACAGGGCAATTTTTCCCATTTCCGGCTCACGCTGGAACATGGACTCCGCAAAAAAAGCGGATCTCAGGGTTGCTCCGTAAAGCCCCGCCACCAGCCGGTCACCGCGGAATATTTCTACGGAATGCGCGTGACCCATTTCGTGCAGCACTTCGAATGAGGCAATCAGGCGCCCGGATATCCACGTCGACTCACGCTCTGCACAGCCTTCCATTACCCCGCGAAAGTCCTCGTTTACAGCCCAGCGATACTCTTTTTTCCGAATGAGCCGCTTCACTTTACGTGACACTTTGAAGTAACCGATCGGAATAATACCGCGCCGGCTTGCGGTGTACCAGTTGATCTTTTGGTCATCGCGTGACCGTGCCATCGGGAAAATTCCCTGGGCATATCCCTCCAGAAGTATTTCCGGAGGAATGATGTTGGCCGGATATCCTTCGCTTTTTCTGTACTCCGTCACTTTTTGCAGCTTAATGGCATCGGAACGCATCGTACAAATGAAAACCGGGCCGGTCACACAGCCCGGATCAATAAAAGCACGTGCTAGTCGATGCGTTCACTGATATTTTCCTCAAACTTCTGAAGCAGCCGTTCTACACGTTCGCGTTCGGCATAGCCTGCAAGCCAATCCGGCGGCAGTACGCTGCTGCCTCCAAGTGCTCCGAATAGACTGCCAAGGTAAAAACAGGAGGCCTCGCTTTCACCGCCAAGATTTGCTGCTTCTGATAACGCTTTTTTAAAGTCATTATGATGCCGGTAGAAGACGGCCCCCACAAAAGTGATCATGTCTTCAGCCAGTTTGCTGACATCACCGCAGGATTTGGCGATCATCTCCAACGGCTCATCCATCATCGGCTCAGTTACCTGCATTCGTCGCCGTATCTTGTAGTCACCGGGAAAATGCTTCTCCGCTTCGACTATATACTCCGTAGCCTTTTCCAGAAACTCATCCGGATCAAAATCTTTTGTGGTCTGATCAAAAAGATAATTCAGCAGTCTCAGATACAGCCAGATGCTTTGCTGCCATACAACAGATGAGGGTGTCAGTGTCCGCATCCAGTCCGTCAGTTCGCCGACCGTTATCCGCTCTTCGTTCAAAAGCCGCGCCGCAGGGATGGCAAATGAGAAGGTGTAGTGCCCGCCATCCGGAAAGGGCGGCCAGGCAAAGGTTGTGGATTGCGGCCACTTTTCGGGATACTTGTTCAGTGCCTGTTTGATTGTGAATGCAAATTCCTGAAGATCGGGCAGGGGGGATGATGCCGCAAGTACCGACAGCATCGCTTCTGTCTGCCGGACAGAATGGCCCGCCTTCACAGAACTGAAGTCACCGCTTGCCGGCCTCTCCCGGAAGCCCTCAATCCGGCCGAATTCAGCAGCAACCTGTTCCGGGGTCATCTGCTCTGCCGGCATTCCTATGGCTTCACCAATAGCTGCCCCAAGGCAGGTGGCATTAAATCTGTCTTTAATATCTGGCATAATTCACTCCATTCATCTGTTGTTTCACATGATACTTGTAATCCGGGATGGATACAATGCCCGTCCCGCAGTTTTATGTTTCCTTATATAAATCCATAATGCATTAAACCCTGATGTTATGCAGAGCTGCCGCCAAGAAGGCGCTTTTTCACCTCTTCCGAATGTCTGCGCTTCTGACCGGCCCACGCTGCAGCCTGCTCCATCTGTTTCACAGCGTGACCCGAAACCCCGGAACCCGGAGCGCCACTGTGCCGGTAACTTTCGGCCAGCTGCCCGGAATCCATCCCGCTTTCACCTTCACCGATCATTTCGGCGACATTCCGGTACGCTTCGCGGAAAGGCACACCTTCAGATACCTGCTTGTTGGCATGGTGCGTGGCATATATTTCCGCAGTGAGAGTACGGGAGGCCGCCTCACGGTTGAATTCCAGTCCGTCAAGCGCCTTTCTGACCGCCTCCGCAAGCAGCCGCGAATTCTCCACAGCCGCCATAACCGTTTTTTTCACAACCTGCAGATCACGATGATATCCGGATGACAGGTTGGCCGGAACCGCAGCAAGATGGGCTCTTGCAGCCTGGAAGTCGTGATATGCGCCCCGGATCAGCTCCCATGCATCCGGATTCCGCTTCTGGGGCATGATGCTGCTGCCCGAAACCTGATCCTCGCTGAGTGTGACAAGCGCCCAGGAGGGATGCATAAACAGAACAACATCCGATGCCATGCGGTTGCATGTCAGGGCGCCGTAGGCCAGTGCATCGACAAGCTGCATCTCGATGCGCCCTCTCGAGAGCTGCGACGCCGCAACCGGCTGCTGAACTCTCTCAAAGCCAAGCTCATCGGCCAGCAGCTGCCGGTCGACGGGAATATACGGCACGCCATATCCTGCCGCGCTGCCCAGCGGGGACTGATCTGCAAGCCGGTAAGCTTCCTGCAACGCGGCAATGTCTGACAGGAAAAGATCCATATACCCGGTCGCCCAGGCATCAGCCGAGTGGGGCATGGCCGGCTGGGTGTGCGTCAGCCCGGCAAAAAACAACGCCTGATAGGTCCCGGCAAGAGATTTCAGTCTTTCTGTGATGGCTATCCACTCACCGGTGATATCACAAATGGCATCTTTCATGTACATCCGCATATCGGCAAGCACCTGGTCGTTGCGCGAGCGGCCTGTGTGGATGCGCGCGCCGTCCTGTCCGGCTTTTTGCGTCACAAATTTCTCCGTAGCCGAGTGCACATCCTCATCATCCTGACCCAGATCCAGCTGTCCGTCCGCCCACAGATTCCATGCCTCCTGAAGTGCCTCAAAAACTTTCCTGTAGCCATCCTCACTGTACACATCGATTTTCCTGAGCATCCGGGCCTGCGCCAGATTCACCAGTATGTCATACGGTATGAGCTGCCGGTCCAGTTCGCGGTCTTCTTCAGCCGTGAAGCGATAGAACCAGGTGCGGTCTGCAGCTGACTGCGATCCGGGGCCCGATTCCGGGTGTTTTTTCTGCCACAGCGTTTGCATGTGTTTATAATTTTCGATTCATATGGTCAGAGGTAATTCCATGACCGTGTTCAATCATGAGTCTGTGTGACCCGGCAATAACCCGGTCATGCTCATTTCATATCAGCGTTGGTACGTTCCTGTTGTGATTCGATCAATTCAAAATACCCGCGGATGATGTTTTCGTATGCCGGCACACCGGCTTCGAGCTGATGCACATCAATTGACTCATTGGCCGTATGCGAGTCGCGGCTGTCACCCGGCCCGATTTTTATCGTTGGCACATCTGCCAGAAACACCCAGTCGGATGTCGTCGGTGATCCGAAAAAGTCAAATCCGGTCACATCTTTCGCTGCCCGGGCAACGGGGTGTCCGGGATCGGTACTCGTGGAAACAAAACGGTCGCTGTATACCGAAACCGATACTTCCAGATCAGCACGGAGGCGATCGATAATCAGATCGTTGGGGACTTCCGGGATGGTGCGGATGTCCAGAAAAACAGAGCACGAATCCGGATGGGCATTTTTTGCCGTACCACCTTCGATCGTCGTCGGAGTGATCCGGGTGCTTCCGATGAACGGATTTTCTTCCTGAAAACGGATGGTTTTGAGCTTTTCGAGGGCCGATGACATTTCGTAAATCGCATTGGGACCGCTCACCCGCGCGGCGTGCCCCGCCTCTCCTTCGGCATCCAGCTTCAGAATCAGCAATCCTTTTTGTGCTGCGCACGGGTGGAGCAGAGTGGGCTCCCCTACGAGTGCTGCATCGGGCTTGTTGATTTTGCTTCTGAGAAATGCCATCCCGTTATTATGTCCGGCACTTTCTTCGCACACCGTCAGGGCAAAACTTACCCGTCCGGGCGGCTCATAGCCTGATCGTGCCAGGTTCATCAGGGCCATAAGCATACAGCTGACCGAACCTTTAGCATCCGTGCTGCCTCTGCCGTAAATGCGGCCGTTTTTCAGAACCGGTTCAAACGGTGCACCGGCATGCCGGGCCGACGGCGGTACGACATCCGAGTGGGAATTGAGCAGCAGCCAGGGTCTTCCCGAGCCGAGGTGGAAAATCAGGTTATCACCATGGCGCTCTGTCTGAAACAGCCCGGTTTCCGACACTTTTTCTTCCAGCCAGTCGGCAAGGTCCGCCTCCTGAGTACTCAGGCTGGGAAAACGTATCAGCTCAAAGAGCAATTCTGTTACCGGTATGTCCGTGATTTTTTGCATCAGGATTGGGTTTCTTTGTCATCGGCCACCAGCCGCGTTCCGCCGCCGGCGGCCAGCGTGCCGGCATTTGTCAGAAGCACCGATTGCACTCCGTTGTCAAGTGCCTCAAATGCGGTGAGCAGTTTCGGCTTCATTCCGTCGGTAATCCATCCCTCTTCCAGCCCGCGCTGCCAGTCCCGGCGGTTCATGGTGTCGATGGGTTTTTTCCGGGCATCCAGGACGGCCGGCGGATCCATCAGCATAACCAGCTCGCGGACCTGCAATGCCAGTGATATCCGGATGGCAAAGGTATCAGCGTTTATGTTCAAAATACCGTCATCTTCTGAGTAGGTCAGGCACCCTACGACCGGCAGAAATCCCCCGTCCGTCAGATGCTCAAGCAGTTTTGTGTCAACGCTGTCGATCTCGCCTACCAGCCCGAAATCCACCGGATTGCCATCGATATCCATCGGCGGACGCCGGTGCGCCGTGGTGAGTCCGCCGTCTATACCCGATATCCCCACTGACGGAATATCGTTGCGGCGTAAAAATGCGACAATTTCCCGGTTTGCCCTGCCGCCTACGGTATAAAGCAGGATTTCCCGCGTGGCCTCGTCGGTAATCCGCCGGCCGGCCACCTGCCGGACAGGGACGTCCGTCCTCTGGCTGAGCTCGGAAATCTGCCGGCCACCACCGTGTATCATCACAATACGGAGGCCTTCTCCCTTCCGTTTTTTCACATATTCGCACAGATTTCCAAGCGCATTGAAATCGGCAACCACGTTGCCGCTGATCTTGATTACAATTGCATCCATTTGTCGCTCAAAACAGGTTCCATAGTTTCATCAGAAGCGCCTTCTGGGCATGCATCCGGTTTTCGGCCTGATCGATGTGCACCGCGCCGGCTCCGTCCAGAACGCCATCTGTAACCACGACATTTCGTCTGACCGGCAGACAATGCATAAAGGCAGCGGCACGGGTGGATGACATGAGCGCCTCATCAATAGTCCATCCGGCGTACGTTTCCGTTCGCAGCTTCTGTTCTTTTTCCGGATCGGTATAAACCATCGGCCCGGCCCAGGATTTCCCGTAAACCACATCGGCGTCCTTGAATGCCGTTTGCTGATCATGTTCTATCCGCAGCTCGTTGCCGTGTTTTTCAGCATGCTTTCCGACCGGATCGAGCACCCGGTCATCGAGTTTCATTTCGGGCGGACAGGCAAGGGTGACCTGCATTCCCAGCCGGGCAGCTATTTCGAGAGCGCTGTTGGGAACAGCCATGGGCAGGGGTTTGGGGTGCGGAGCCCAGCTCAGCACAAATTTCCGCCCTGCCGGATTGTCCTGAAAGTGCTCCATCATGGTGAGGCCGTCAGCAAGCGCCTGGCAGGGATGCTCCCTTGCGCTTTCCATGTTGATGACCGGCACGGAAGCGTACTGGACGATTTCCTGCATCAAACGATCTTCCAGATCCTCGTCAAGGTTTTTCATACCGGCAAATGCCCGCACGCCAATAACATCCACATAGCGGGATATGACCTGAACGGCCTCCTTGAGATGCTCGGTACGACTGCCGTCCATGATTACGCCGCGGCGTGTTTCAAATGTCCACGTACCTTGTCCGGGTTGTATGATGGACGCACCGGCGCCAAGATGATATGCCGCCGTTTCAAAAGAGATGCGTGTCCGCAGGGACGGATTGAAAAAAATCATCCCCAGCACCTTTCCCGAGGCCACCGGATCGCGGAAGTCCTGCTCTTTCAATGCTCCGGCTTTTTTCAGGATGGCGGAAATGCTGTCATCATCCCAGTCCGATAAATGAATAAAGTTTCTGTTGTTGTCTGAGGTCATCACCCTGTGATTTCAGTGTTACAATATTGTCGGGGGAAACATCAGGCCCGTTTCTTCCGGCCAGTCCATCATCAGGTTGAAGTTTTGCACAGCCTGCGAGGCGGCGCCCTTCATCAGATTGTCGATGGCAACGCCGATTACGATATTTCGTCCGTCCTGAACCCATCCGATATCCGCGAATGCACTGCCGGCAACCTGCTTCAGCTCCGGAAGTCCTTCCTGAAGGCGGACAAGCGGGGCATTGTAATATTCTTCCTCAAGCAGATTTCCGGCATGGGCTTCCTCATTGAGAGTCATGGCAAGCGTCATCCAGATTCCACGCACGAAGGGCCCGGACACCGGCACAAAGCGGACATCCGGCAGCCCGGAGGAATCCGCAGATCCTCCTGCTTTTCCGTCACCGGAAACGACTGCAGCCACACTTTGCATCACTTCTGCGATGTGCTGATGACGGTAGACCTTGTAGGCTTTTACGTTTCCGAAACGGCTTGAAAAATGGGTCCCGGCTGACGGGGAGGCGCCCGATCCGGACGATCCAGTAATGCCTGTGGCATCGCAGGATGTAATCAGCCCCTCTTTGACGAACGGCAACAGTCCCAGCTGCATGGCTGTGGCAAAGCAACCCGGATTTGTGATGTGACCGGCAAGCCGGATCTCACTTCGAAACCACTCGGTCAGACCATAAACGAAAGAGGGGATGTTTTCCGGACAGGGATGGGTCCACCCGTACCATTTCTCATACGCTTCTGCCGATTTCAGTCTGAAGTCGGAACTCATGTCAAGGATCCGGCCTTTGTATCCGGCTTTGAGCAGAATCTGTACCACTTCTGCCGACTTTCCGTGGGGGAGTCCCAGGAAGATGGCGTCAGAACTGTCCGTTTGCAGTTCATCAAACCCGGAAATGGGCAGATCGACAAGCGAGTCCATTCCTTTATAGTGATCGGGCAGGGATGACCCGGCCGAACTGGCTCCGTAGAGTCTGGTGATGGTTGCGTTTGGATGACCGTGAAGGATTCGTACAGCCTCCATGCCGGCATAGCCGCTGGCACCTACGACGGATACTTGTGCTTTTTCCTGACTCATATGAACGGCTCTTTTTTTGTTGGAGCAGCAAAAGTGATTTCGGATACCATGTCACCAAGCTTTTGGGGCTCGGCAACCGCATTCACAGCGCGTATTCCAAGGGTGTTCTGGATAAACTGGACACCAACCAGGTTATCGGTAACCGGACCAGTGATGATAGAGATAGCGCTGGTGTACCGTTTCCGGAAAAAATGATCGGCCGACCAGCATCCCATGAAATCCTGCGCGGCAACCACATGGGTCCGGGTGAACTGCATCATTTCCTTATCCATAAGCAGGCTGTCCACACCGTACGCTCCGATGATGCCGTCCCCAAACTCCAGAATGATTGCATCCGGATTAAAACTGTTCAGGTGTTTGATCAGGCCTTTGGCCATCGGCAGGATATTCTTTCCGGTGGTGGACACGAGTCCGGCCATACCAAAATGTGCGGATGCAATGGCTCCGTTTTCCTTCATTTCACGCGTATCCCGCATGAGTGAGGCCCCGGTGAGCTTGGCAGCGGCGACCTTGTATCCCTGCGCCGCCAATTGGCGCACGATCATGGTTGCCGCCATGGTTTTCCCCACATGCATACAGGTTCCGGTAACGGCTATCAGCGGCACGCTTTCGGTGAGCTGATACTCCCATTCTATGGCGTAATCCTGGATACAAGCGTGTTTGAACATGCCCTGGTCTTCTTCATCCGGAATCATGACGGCACCGAGCACCTCAACCCGCATGGCGGGTCCGTGGTCCGGATGGGGCGACTGGCAATGCCCGACAATACCTCCCATATTCAGTATGTGCAGGGTGTCCCCCTTCTTGACGGAACGGGGTATAATACCGCTGTAGCCCCGCAGCGCCTGTCTTTCTCCAAGGGCCCCGATCACAATCTGATCTTTTCCGTAGGGAATGATGGCACCCTCGCTGGTTTCGATTTTATTATAGCGATCTTTAACATCAAGTGTTTTGACAGCAACAAGATATCCTTCCTCAGCTACAATATTTGGTGCCAGCTTCACCGTTTGGTCCAGCTTTACTGAAGCCGAACTTGAAGCGATGATGTCCGCGTTTATTTCTTTAAGTCCCATATGTTCTGAATCACTAAGTATCTTACTGTTACCGGGTTTTGTTATAGATTTGTGTTCGAATGCTGTAGAGCTTGGAGTATGCCCTGGCTTCATTGCCATCCCAACCGCCGGCTTCTTCTCCATAGCTTGCTACTTTATTGTCCATCACACTGTGCGACGATGCCGCCTTTAGCGGAAACAGATTGCCTCGGCATGCATACAGGGTTACCTCACCGGTAACCCGCGCCTGTGTTGAGTTGAAAAAATTCTCGATATCGCGCATGACCGGGTCATAAAACTTTGCTTCGTGCAGCATGGCGCCGTACTGGTCTGCCAGATTATCCTTGAGCTGGCGCTGGTCCTGACTGAGCACCAGTTTTTCAAGCTCCCGGTGAGCCATATAGAGGATAGCTGCTACCGGCGCTTCAAATCCTATCCTGCCCTTGATTCCGAGGATGGTATCGCCAAGGTGCATTCCCATTCCGATGCCGTGATACCTTCCGAATTCGCGCAAGGCTTCCAGCAGCGCGGACGCATCCATATGATGACCGTTTACTGCGACCGGCAGTCCATTGGCAAAATCAATGGTTAACTCCTCGGGTTCATCATCAAGCTCGTGCGGTGGTTTGAGTGAGGGAAATGCTTCAAAGGGGAGTGCCTGATCGCTGGTCAGCGTCTCGGCTCCGCCGATGCTTGTTCCCCAGATCCCTTCATTTATGGAGTATGAGGTCGTTTTTGACGGAATGTCAAATCCGCGCTTTGCCAGATAAGCTGTGGTGTCTTCCCTTGTGAGTCCCTCATCCCGTATTGGTGTGATGATCTCCACATTTTCAAGGCCCGTCTGAAGGGCCACATCAAACCGGACCTGGTCGTTCCCCGCTCCGGTTGATCCGTGGGCAATACGCCTGGTTCCCTGCTCTCTGGCGTATTCCAGAATCATTTCCGCCTGAATGTACCGTTCGGATCCGACACAAAGCGGATAGGTGCGGTCACGCAGCACATTCCCTTTGATCAGATAAGAGAGAATGCGGTCATATAGCGGAGGAAAGCCATCAACACACGCGAATTCGGCCGCACCAAGATAGAGTGCACGTTTCTGGATCTTTTCTTTTTCCGGTCTGGACAAACCGACGCAGTCCACAATCACGGCATGAATATCCGTTTTGAATTTCTCTTTGAGATAGGGAATGCAGAAACTGGTATCCAAACCTCCGCTGTAAGCCAGTACGATAGGATCTTTGGGTTGATTTTTCATTGTGTTAAAAATATTCGATTTATAACGTCACTAGGGAACCTGTAATGTCGCAACATCACTGCTGATATCAAAGGCCGCACGCATCAAGGCAAGTCAAATCAGTTATCTGTGAAAATACCAAAAAAAAAGGCAGAACCCGTGAAGACTCTGCCTTTTGATTTACAAACATTCTGTTGCTGTTCAGACACAATCTCCACACGTACCGTCCGGGCTGCGGCGGCGAATACGGCGACGACGGCGATTGCTGTCGTTTAGCGGATATGTGATCTGAATTAACATGAAATCAAAGAACTGAATAAATCGGCAAAATGTCAATGGCATGATTTTTCAGCGAATCAACTCCAGTGCCGAGCCGATGGTATAGCGCTGGAGCATCATGGCAAGTGACAACGGAAAGGGGCGCAGTCCATACCGGGCTGCCACATTTTCAATACCCTCCCATTTTCCGGCGCCCCTGAGTTCCTCCAGCTCTTCCTTAAGCGCAAGATAGTTCAGCGGCTTTTCGGAATTGCCGGAATGGTTGACAAGGAAAAGCGGCAGCTCCGTAACCATGCACAGCGCATCCGGATTCATTTTCAGATGGAACTCCATGGAACTGTCGTGGAACAGGGATGAGGTTTCTTCATCGCCTTTCTGAAGAAAAAAATCCCGCATGGCCGAACCTTTGGGAGTAGAAGAAAATCCCGGGCCGAAATAATTAAACCCTTTCTCACCGTTGCGGTTATAATCATGCGGAAGCAAACCGTGCAGGGCCATTTGACGATCGTACTTTTGCCTCCATGGCCGAGTGTCCTGCTCCCATTGATCATTAATCAGCAGCAAATATCCCTCGGAGTATGCCATACCGTGAAGGCTGAAATGGATATCCGCTCCGCCGGTACTGTTCCAGAAATCAGTCGCTGCACAGTTTTCCGGCCGCATTTCAGGATAACCGAACTCGATGTCCCTGCCGGGCTTCTCGCGTTTTGCATGCTGAAAGTACGCCGGGAAATCCGGCCATCTGTGCATCCAGGCGCTGTTGGCCTGATCGCCATCAGGGTTGATATGCGGAATGATGATAAAACGGAAAGAACGGAACAGGCTGTGATACTTTCCGGGATGCTGAAGCATGCCCAGGGTCATTTTGTACAGCGTGTTCGGACCAACCGGCTCATCGGCATGGGCACCGGCCATAAGACTCACCTTCAGGTCACCCTCGCCGAAAACAAATCCGAAAATCGGTTTCCCCTGTTCGCTTCTACCAATTTCGTTTTCATGAACGTTGGGCCGGGTCCGGTCAAGCTCTTTCAGAAACCTGTCATAGTTCCACATTAGATCGGGTGTGATGGTCCGGGTCATTTATCACAAGTCACATAACAGCACTACACATCATCATCATCATCGTCGTCATCATCATAACCCGCAAGCTCCTCATCCCGCATGCGCTGAAAATAGTCTTTGGCTGCCCGGTAGACTTTTGGGGAGAGCAGGATGGAGGCCGTCATGGTCGGGATGGCCATCATTGCAAACATTCCGTCAATCAGGCTGATGACTGCCGTAATAGAAGCAACAGAACCCAGAAGTATGGAAAAAATGTAGAAGTAGTTGTAGTAATGCTGCCGCTCGGCGCCAAGCAGGAAGCCGAGGCATTTTGTGCCGTAATACGAGTAGGTGAACATCGTGGTAATGCTGAAAATGATGACACAAAGGATCAGAACATAGACGCCGATGTAGGGAATTCCCTCGGAAAATGCCTGGGCAGTAAGGGTTACCCCGTCGGCGTCGGTGGTCAGCCAGACACCTGTCATCAGAATGGCCAAAGCGGTCATGCTGCAGACAATGATGGTATCGATGAGGGGTTCAAGCATGGCTACAAGTCCTTCCCTGACCGGCTCGCGGGTCCTTGCCGCTCCGTGCGCCATCGCTTCCAGCCCGATTCCCGCTTCGTTTGAAAACGCAGCGCGGCGTATACCAGTGATGATTACCGTACCGACGGCTCCTCCGGCAACAGCCTCACCGGTAAAAGCATCCGTTACGATGAGCGTCAGATAGTAAGGAACTTCGGTGATATTGCTGAGAATAATATAGAGCACCGAAACGACATAAATGAAGACCATGAGCGGTACAAGGCTGGCAGCGACCTGCCCGATCCGCTTAATGCCGCCGAAAATCACCAGCGAAACGACGCCGACAATAATGAGCCCGAGCGTAAAATCGCCCCAGAATGTCGCCTGCTCGGCAACCATGCCGGCGGGAATCATGATTTCGTCACGGACGATTTGTGTGAGCTGATTGGACTGAAACATCGGAGCACAACCAATCAGACCTGCAATGGCAAAAAATACGGCAAGCGGTTTCCACTTTTTACCGAGACCCTCGGTGATGAAGTACATCGGTCCGCCCTGTACTTTCCCCGAAGTGTCCTTGCCCCGGTACATGACGGCGAGTGTACACGTAAAAAACTTGGTCGCCATCCCCACGATCGCACTTATCCACATCCAGAACAGGGCACCGGGTCCGCCCATGACAATCGCGATAGCCACACCGCCAATGTTTCCCATCCCTACCGTGGCGGCAAGCGCACTGGACAGCGCCTGGAAATGATTGATGTCGCCCGGAGCAGTTGGATCCTCGTACTTCCCCGTCAGAATTTCCAGCCCGTGCCCAAAGTGGCGGTAGGGTACAAACCGTGAAAAAATAAGGAAAAAGATACCCCCTCCGAGGAGCAGGGCCAGCAAGGGAAGGCCCCAGGCCGCATCGGCAAATGCTACCGCAATTTTTTCAAACCATTCAAGAAAAGCTGACATAAACCATTTGTTTTTGAATTTGACTATAATAACTATTGATTCTCATTTGCGCAAAAGCATTATTTTCACTCAACCAAAAGACTAATAAAAGGCGTTATCAACCAGTTACACACATTGTTTTATGATATATGAATTTCTGAATGCGCGGCCGGAATTTGACGAAACCTGTTTTGTTGCACCCAGTGCGGATGTAATCGGGGACGTGCGGATGGGCACCGAGTCGGGCATCTGGTTCCATGCCACCGTGCGCGGCGACGTAAATTACATTGATATCGGAAGCCGGACCAATATCCAGGATCATGTCTGCGTGCACGTTACCAATCAGACCGCACCCACCATCATCGGAAATCAGGTTACGATAGGACACAGCGCCGTAATTCACGGCTGCACCATTCACGACCGAGTGCTGGTGGGTATTCGCTCTGTAATTCTGGACGATGCTGTCATCGAGCCGGACTGCATGATCGGTGCCGGCAGCCTGGTCACACCTGGAAAAACCATGCCTTCCGGTTATCTGTGTCTTGGCTCTCCGGCAAAACCTGTCAGGAAACTTACAGACAGCGAACGCAGCTCACTGATCCGGCACGCCGACAACTATGTCACCTATATGCGTGCATATCAGCAAAAAGACCAGTACGAATCCAATCCGTTTTACAGCAGATAGTATTCTGGCTGCACCTCCTGACAGGCCGCATACGGTCCTCTGATGTACAGGTAGTGCAACTTTCTTATATTACCATTCGTTGGGTAATCTTTATTTTGCGGCTTTCGAAAAATTAATTTCTCTCCCGTTTTCCACCAACACAATACACTGTGCGCTCTTTTTTTTCAAAACACCTGAGCAAGATTATAATCTATGGTTCTCTGATCTTTTTGTTGGTCGGACTCTATTATGCAGATTACCTGATCAAGCCGAAGGTGCATGATTACCTGTTCCTTTTCTACTCGGTGCTTTTCCTCTGGGCCGGATTTCTGATTTACAGCGTCTGCTGGGGCAAGGTGCTCGGATCAGAAGTGACGGATATCCGCAACCGCACCGTTATGGCCAGCGCCGGCCTCACCATTTTCGGCAAATATATTCCCGGAAGGCTCTGGGTGCTGCTGGGCCGTTCTGCCTATATAGAAAAGCACAGTGACCACAAACTGGGCAAGCTGTCACTGCTGTCATTCAAAGAGCAAATCATCAGCATTTGGGTCGGATTTCTCCTCGGGCTGATCGGATACAATCTGGCCGGCAACTTTTCAGCCGGGGGCATAACCGGCATGCTCGTGCTGCTTGGGATCACCCCCTTGATTTTCAGCTCCTATCTGCCTGATATCGTAAATAAGGTCATGACCAGAGTCATGAAGCGGGAGGTGAATATTACTCCGCTTGACTGGCACATGATCCGGCGGGTTATTCCCTACAGCCTGCTCAACTGGAGTATCTGGGGGATCGGGTTTTATTTCCTCGTTCAGGCCCTGGTTCCGCATGATGTTCCGCTGCTTACGGGACTCTGTTTTCCGCTGGCCGCCAACATCGGGGTGCTGGCTTTTTTCGCCCCCGGCGGTATCGGCATCCGGGAAACCATGATCGTAATCTATCTGAACCAGCTTGGCATCAGCGTTGCCGAAGCCACCACCATCGCCCTGGCATCGCGGCTCTGGTTTCTGTTCGGAGAGGCGTTTCTCTTTGTTGTTGGAAATGCCGCCCATGTCGCACGATCCCTGTGGCGACCCATCCCCGACTGATTGCCGATGTCCGGAATCTACATCCACATACCTTTTTGCCGGCAGGCCTGTTCGTATTGTGATTTCTTTTTTGTGACGCGGGACCGGCTGATCCCTGCTTTTGTCGATGAACTTGTTGATGAAATCCGCCATCCCTCAGTCCCGGAAACCGGTGCTTCCTCAAAGAATCTCTCTGATATCATCCGCGATTACTGGTTTTCCACCCCGGTGAAAACGCTCTACTTTGGCGGCGGCACTCCTTCCCGGCTTGACACAGCTTCATTTGAGCGCATAGTGGATGCCGTCCGGGACCGTTTCGACCTGTCTGCGCTGCAGGAGTTTACCATTGAGGTCAATCCGGAGGACATTGACCGTGACTGGCTTGAGGGGGCCAGGCAGGCGGGGGTCACGCGGCTAAGTGTCGGTATTCAGTCTTTCCGGCCTGAGTTGCTGGAGTTCATGCACCGGGCGCACTCTTCAGAGCAAGCGCACCGTGCGCTGGAATTGATTGCCGAAGCAAACTTCGATTCGTTCAGCGCAGACCTCATATATGGAAGTCCGGGACAAACACGACGGCAGCTTGAAGAAGACCTGAATCAGCTGTTTCGTCACGAGCCGCCTCACATATCGGCATACTCGCTTACCATCGAACCGAAAACGCGGCTCGGAAAACAGTACGAACTGGGCCGGCTGCAGCCTGCCGAAGGCGATGACGTCCATGAACAGTATCGGTTTATCACATCCGCTCTTGCCGACCGGAACATACACCGGTACGAAATCAGTAATTTCGCAGCGTCCGGCCACAGGGCCGTCCATAATTCATCCTACTGGAGTCACGAAAATTACCTCGGACTGGGTCCGTCCGCTCACTCGTTTTTCCTGCCCGGCTGGCAGGATGAAGCACTCCGCTGGCAGCACCCCCCGGATATTCACAACTGGAGGCAGCCGGCCGAATGTGAAAAGCTCTCCGGCGAAAAACTTGCAGAGGAGCGTATTATGGTCGGGTTGCGAACTACTGACGGTGTGGAGCCCGGGACTTTGTATGACAGATACGGCTATGACCTGTCGGAAGCGCAGTGGGAATGCATCGGACAATTTCGTGAAAAAGGCCTGATGGAGCCGGGAAACACGCTGCGTCTTACTGACAGCGGATTTGCTGTTGCCGACAGCATTACACTCAGACTGCTTTCATAATGATACTATTTCAGAAGTGTCATGGTTCCGGACCTGACAACATCCCCGGCCTCGAGGTGATAAATATAAACCCCGCTTGCCAGCCCCGTTCCGTCAAAAGTAACGTCATGACTCCCTGCGGTCTGCTTGCCGTCAACCAGCGTGACAACCCGGCGGCCGATGGAGTCGTAGACGGAAAGCCGGACATTTGTTTCCTCGGGCAGACGGTAAGAAATGACCGTTACCGGATTGAATGGGTTGGGATAGTTTTGCTTAAGCTCTACCCGGGACGGAATTTCTGAATCCGGTCCTTCGGGATCTTTCCCATCAGGATCCGCCCCCGTAAGTCTGTCGGGCTGTACCGATATGTCTGACACACCCAGCCATGACCGTGACCCGTCAACCGGATCCGTCCGCTTCCCCGAGTAATAATAGCGCCAGAATAATTGTACAAGCGGTTTGTCGATGAGATGTCCGGGAAGATAATGAGGACCCATCTTTGCGGATTCGCCGTCAGCCTGCGGTTTGTAAGTCACAGGATCGCCCTCCGCGTCAGTGACATCATGAAACGGCCCGGAATCGCCGATGCGGTACTGAAGCCTGAGGTGGTATCTTCTCGAATTTTCCGCATGAGTCAGGCCGGTCCAGGACACCGACACGGTGTTTTCCTCCACATCGCGCGTATCCAGATTAAGCAACGCGCCTCCCAGGCGTCTGCCGGGGTAGCCTTCATTTCCGTCCGGATGAGAGGTGTTTATGAACGCGAAGCCCTCCGATCCGTGACCGGTCACCCTTGTCCGTGATTGCAAATGAAACAAACCGGATGTCTCACCCTCAATCTCAGCATCCAGCCGGGGCTCTTTGTGATCCATGTATACAAACGCCAGGGAGGGTGGATGTGCGCCTGCGGTTGTATCGGCAGGCCATTCCTCAAACCGGTATTCCCCCGAGGCAAGAACATGGGGTTTCGGCTCAATAACCTGATCATTATCGGGCTCGAACACCGCCTTTACATGCACCTCGCCCTCCGTCACAGCATCACCTGAAAGAGAAAGCATCAGCGTGTCAGTATGCTGCGGTTCTGTATAATCTCCGGAATTTTCTTTTTTCTCCCAGTGGGAGAACTGGTGCCCGGGCCAGGCCCTGGCAACGAGTTTCACAGGAACCTCTTCAAAATATACGCCATCCCACGGATATACATCTGCTTCGGAACCAACATCATCCACAGGCAGCCTGCGCTGGCGCTTTGTATCATAAAGTTGCTCATTGCCGGCTCCTGCCGACTGGTTGGATGGCGGTACAACCCCCGGTGTCTCCGGCAAAAGATCAATGCTTTCAACCTGCACATAGCCGCTGCCGGCATCGCTCACATCCACCGTAAGGGTTACAGTGGGGCCGGTTCCGAGATGCTCCTTGATGTGATTGCGAACGTGGTCCGGGCGCAAATCTGCAAAAGAAAGCATATTCCCAACAGCTCCCTGCCAGCTTTCTTTGCTTTGTGGCCGTTCCCACCGCCCGATATGCTCTTCGATTTCAGGTCTGACCACATCGGCCATACTGCTGACTATCTCTTTTACTCTTTCCGGACGGAAGGTTGTGTTCAGATGTCCGGCCATGCGGTTGACAAATTTCCTGTGAAATTCAGGGCTGTCAAGAAGATTGCGAAGCAGTTCGTTGGGCCAGGCTTCCCCCGTACGGGGATTGACCTCTCGCAGGAGCCAGTCAAGAAGATCGTAGTTCGGAAGGGCAAAATAGTTGAACAGAGCCATGGACCGGTCGGTATCAACAAGCATCCATCGCCAGCGGCCGTCATGACCTGCCGGCGCATCAGGCCGGTACTCCGTTCTGAGCCGCCAGAAATCGATGTTGTTGTGAGGCCAGTCGTCGTTTCCGAACCAGACCTGAGCCGTGTAATAGTCCAGCAGGTTATCCATATCAATCCGCTTCAGAATCCTCTGGTACTGTTCGGGATCCGACATATCCTCTTTTACAAAAATATCCCTGGTTTCACGGTAATGCAGGCTGTCGCCCTCCTTGGGCCGCATATGGTCGTCAAGCAGGTCAATATTTTCTTCATCCACGCCGGCAACCCTGCCGATCAGGTGCCGGTCGTACCTTTCGCGGAAGTTCTGGATGCCCCAGTATTCTCCGTTGATAAATACAAGTGCCGGCCGGTAGGCCTGGGTCTTGAAATTCATGTGGCGCACCACAGTCTGGGAAGCGGCATCGCGAAACATGGTTTCAACCCAGTCATTGCCGGAGTTGCGCAACAGCAGCCGGTTGTATGAATAATAATCCTGATCCGGAAATACCGGATAGTGAAAACGGTCGTCGCCGTATTCCGTCCTGGCGTAAAGGCGCAGGCTTTTTTGCGGGCCCTGGCGGGAAAATCCGCCGTGAATGCGGATGCCCGCGCCCTGATCAAATGCGACACTGCCGTCTCCTTCAAACATGGTGACATGCGATGGGGCCTCCCAGTCGCGCCCCCTCATCCGGTAATTGCCGTGGCCCGGACGGGGATCTTTTTCATAGTGAATGCCCGGGACATAAATGCCCTCCTCATGCCCGAAAAAATTCATACTGTCCGATACCACCGAAACTACCGGAAAGGAGTACCTTTCTGCGCCTTCGTCAAATACGAAATAGGTCTTTGTGATTTCTTCTGGCAGGTAACCGGGTCGAGTGACAAGGAACCGCAGCACGGTCCCCTTGGCAACAGGATGATCCGGCTTTGTGAAATGAAGGTTATGACCGTCCATCTCGGTCGTGCGGATAGTGGAAAATGCATTGGGATCATCAGACCGGTCACGTATGGGGATTTCCTGGCCGGGCTCCAGCTTCTTCGACGAGCTGTCCGGACTGTCCCCATTCAAAGTGTAGTAAATAGTGGCCTCAGGATCATTATGCGCCACTTCAAGTTTAAAAGCGCTCGTGTGAAACCCTTGAGGGTGTGAAAACGACGGTGGACCCAGCCGGTCGCGGTAGGCTTCGGTGGTATTGGGGGCGCCCGGTGTTGCCTCGCGGAAAAAATACCATTCGCCGGTTCCGTCCGGCTTGCGGCCGAAGGAGTGATCGCTGTTCAGATGTACCGGCGGGATGGAATCGATCCGCTCACCGGTAATCACATGGCTGAGAAGCAGCGGCTCTCCAAGACGGTTAATCGCAAAATTGGCATGCAACGGCCTGCCCGGTTCGGTGCGGTCTTTCCCCGACGCCCAGATCAGCAGAAAATCTCCCGGAGCAATGGTCGTGTCCGGAAGCATCCATCGCCACGGGTCTTCCGGGTCATCAGAAAGTGCCAGATGTTCTGTTGAAACGGGTTCGCTGCCGGTATTAACCAGTTCAATCCAGTCCTCAAAATCGCCGTCCTCATCACTGGCGGTCAGATTGTTGGATGACATGAATTCGTTTATCCGGACATTTTGATTCTGTCGGGCACCATCATATTGACCATGGGCCGGTTCATCAAGCCCGTGATGCCCGTGAGCATGTTCACCATGACTTTGCCGATCAGACCTTTCACCCGCTACTCCGTCATAGGCAGACTGATGATCCAGAGCCAGGGAACTCATGGCCACCGAAAAAAGCAGAATGAACACCATCATTACCGGAAAGCCGCCCCTATCGATCATTTCACCAGTGTCATTTTGCGGGTAATGGTTTTGCTTCCTGCCTGAAGGTGATATAAATAGACTCCGCTTCCAAGACCGGGATGATCGCGTATGTCCAACCGTGTTCTGTGCCTTCCGGCCTGCAAATAGTCATCCACAAGGGTAGTCAGCAGGCGGCCGGTAACGTCATAAACCCGGAGCCTCACCGGCATGGATTCCGGGAGGTCAAACTCAATTTTTGTCTCCGGATTAAACGGATTGGGGTAGTTTTGATGCAGGACAACCCGGGAAGGCAGCTGGTCTTCTGTTTCCGAGCCCACCGGGTCCAGTACTCTGATGGTATCCATTCCCTCGTGATTAATAGCATACTGATGCTCATCAATACGAAGCTCATCAATGCGAAAATGAATGTAACCCTCATTTTCGGGCACAAACCTGATGTTGAGAATATCTCCCGGGTTAAGAGGGTCTTCCAGGGGTTCCGATGAGGCATAAGCCAGCCGCAGCTTTTCTTCATTCCATTCATACCTCCAGCCATCACGTCCGCCAGACAGGCTGTTTCCGAATATATCCACAATATCAAGCTGTATCGGATCACCTTTTCCCGTACCTCCTCCTTCGGGCGGATAATCGATAGCCAGCTCCAGATAGAGCGAGTGTATCGCCTCGTCACGGGCTCCGGAAACGGATAAAACCATATCCGCCTCCAGGTCCAGAAACAGGAGGTCCGTATCAATATTCAACGCAGCGGTGATGGTATCTTCTGTAAGCGCCTTTATTTCCCGGCCAGCCGTGACAAGATCATTATCGCCGGGTTCGTGCTGAGTGAACCGGGACCACTCCGGACCCAATCCGTTGCGGTTTTCATCCATCGGAAATCCACGAATCCGGTTGTCAAGCAAGCGGAAAACCTTGCCCGCATCATAATGGCCGATGCGGCCGCTTCTGGAAAGATCGTTCTGGAAATAGGCGGAAACCGGCAGGTCGGCCGGATGCAACGCATTTTCAAGCATCAGCAGGGCATCTTCATCCGTCAGCTCGCCGTCGCCGGAAAGATCGCCGTATATGAGGCGCTCGATGACCGGGCCGCTTCCATCCGGATCCGTTCCGGCAAGCAGCTCAAAACGGTTCAGCGGTGCCGAACTGTTCAGATTGATCACTGCCATGCCCAGCCATTCAAGATCCTGCCAGTGAAAAGGCAGTGCCAGTTTTTGCAGGGTGGAATCCTCCGGAGTCACAATATGCTCGGTAATTTCGCCGGACTTCTTTTTTGCGAGCAGCCCGATTCCGAGCGGAGTGTCACTGTTGAACAGCGCCAGGGCAACTTGTCCGGCAACATGCAATTCACCGGCATGAAATTCGAAAAAGCGTCCGGCATGATGCGGAACCGTAGCCTGGTTATAGGGCATATGCGGGATGGAGTCAAAACTGCCGAAAAATACAGGATCGGGATACTCAGCGGAGGCGGCAAATCCGTACCCTCCGCTCTCTGCGGCACGGTTGCCGGATGCCATGTGCCACAGGTAGTTTCTGATCAGGGTGGATTCGAGGCTGGTCTGCCCGTCGCCAAAACCGTTATTATGAGCTTCAATAACCTCACTCATGGCTGACGTCATGGCGATGTTTTTTCCCGGATAGGCCCGGCCGATCACATCCCAGACATCCACCCAGAAGCCGGGTCCAAAATACTCATGATAGTGGAGCATGAAAGTGACATGGCTGTATTCGACAGGAAACTTGGTCTGCGGATTACCGAAAATTCCCGCTGAGCCCTGAATGTAGTTGCGGTAGTCATTGACATTCGGAAATACGACATCCTCCATCATGGTTGCGTCCATTTCCGTCCATTCAAAGGATCCGGCGTCACCGCTCAGGCAGTTTGTGGCGTACTGGATGGCATGCTTGAGTTCGTGCGCGATGGTAACCTTCAGGGCGCCCAGTATTTCATTCTTGATCGTGCCCTTATATGATGATTCCTCGTTGTCGTTATTCTGGAATCCGGGATCGTCAAAGGTGCTGTTGATGAACAGCGTGTCCGGCGATGACGGGTTGAAGTAACCAAACACTTTGTTTCCCGATCCGTCTCTGATATCACCAAAACGAAGATGCATCCGGGGCAAAATCGAGTCTCCGCATACGGACTGATCGAGCGGATCTGCATAACCGAGTTGCTCCACCTGATACCGGTAAGAGGAATCGGCGTACTGGGCAGCTTTTACAATATAGTCGGGCACCCCCTCCGGACCGATGCCGGTTTCATCACTCCAGACACTGTCGGCGCCTTCCGTCTGGTAATGAAGCCGGAAGATGCCGGACTCCGACTCGTAGACATGATCGTCAAATGCAGCCATGCGGGACTGCATCTCCTTCAGTCCGGCCATGGTTTCATGCCGAAAGGATGCAGACATGGCTGCATGATCCGGCTTCTGATCTGCTTCGTCCAGAAAAACCGGTGTAAGACAACGGACAACATCCTGGCCTGATACCGGTGATACCGTGATTCCGGAGAGAAAAGTGACGATTATGATTGCGATAAAGATTTTCATCTGGCAGGTTACCGCATATGGATACCGACGCGGGTGTCTGGTGGCTGTACCAGTCTGCAACGGGAGTTGCAAATGGTCGTTAAATCTGAAAATACAAACAAATAAGGTCAGTCTCAGCGAATAAACGTCATTTTGCCGCTTTTTCTGACCGGACCGGCATGCACCCTGTATATGTAAACGCCGCTTGCAAGATTGCGCGGCTCAAAGGAAACAACATGCCGCCCCGGATCCGCTTCATCATCAAAAAGAACAGCTACCTTCCGGCCGGCGGCATCATAAACGGTTATGGTTACATGCTCCCGTTCGGGAAGAAGAAATACAATGTTTGTCCCCGGATTGCCCGAAGTCGAAAACGGATTGGGATAATTTGATTCCAGAGCAAATTCTTCGGGGACGGTTTTGATACTCAGCTCAACTTCATAATTCAAAGCCTGTTCCGGATCGGCATTAACCAGCGCCACTAAAAACGAATCCGTGTTGGATGCCAGAAATGGCGAAACAGCCCCGGTTGTGGTTTCTGAACCTGACGGAATCAGCCATTCTGCAGTACTGCCGTCTTCCTTGTAGGCCAGTACTCCCACCCCCATATTCCCACTGCCGTGTTCCGCCGTGATCTGCAGGTTACCTGTTTGTGACGATGCCGGATAGAACATGCTGTATGTTGCGGACAGGCGATCAAGACTGCCTGTGCCGGTGTACGGCTCAGGGACAGGTCCCCGGTTTTCTGTTACAGAAGCATCCGGATAATCGACGGACTCTGAAAAACCGTAGTCAGGCGATGTCCGGGCCCCTGACGCCGCGTGCCAGAGATGATTTCTGATAAACAGGGTAAGGAAATCGCCGCTTTCTGTGCGGACCGGCATGTCCTGTGCACGGTTATTATTGTAACTATCATCCGCCATCGCCATGCGCATTGCCCGTATCATGGGGCTCAGGGGTTCATCCCGGATGATTTCCCAGGTATCGACCCAGAAATCAATGCCGAGCTCTTCCGCATAAAAAAGCGACCAGGTGACGTGGCTGTAGGCGACGGGCGTCGACCGCCGCGGATTGCCGAATATGCCGGATGTTCCGCCAATATAGTTGTAGTAATCATTCACCTCAGGAAATACGACGTTTTCCATCATCGTGGCATCCATTTCCACCCAGTCAAAACTGCCGGCATCTCCCTGCAGGCAATTGGTCGCATACTGAATGACATGCTTGAGCTCATGTGCAACTGTCGCTTTCAGGGCGCCCTTCACGTTGCCGTCCGGATCCGTATTTTCCGGAAACCCCTCAAAGTTGTTGTGAACGGTAAACTGAAAAGGCGTATTTGGATTGAATTCGCCATAGGCGTTGAAACTTCGGTACCTGATGGTGATAACGGTGTCCTGCCAGGCGCCGGACCGGTTGCCGCACTCTTCGCCGTGGTTGCGAGTGGGGTCAACAAAGCCCATATCCACCACCTGGCGCTCAAAAGCATAGTCGGCGTAATCGGCCGTCCATTCCACAAAATCCGGAACTCCCGTTCCTGTAAGATCCTCCGCCGGGACCGCACTGAAGCCGCTTGTCAGGTATTCAATCCGGAACCTGCCCGACTTTGAGTAATAAAGCTCAAGATCCTGCAGCATATCTGCCGGAACCGTTTTGCCGGGCTCCTCGCTCAATGCAGGATCAGTTCGTCCGGGATCTTCCTCCTGAAGCAGGATATAAGGTGTCATGCATTTCACCGGCTCCGCACTTATTTCCTTTCCGGGACCGATCTGAGGGCTTTTCCGGGCGGACTGTTGTTCCTGGCGTACGTGGTCGCTGCTCCATCCTCCGGACAAAACCAGCAAAACTAAACCCGATATGAATGAAAGCATGAGGAAAGCGATGAATTAACAGTAGAGATGGAACTTAAATTACTAAATTTACCGGCAATTATGACATTTTTCCCCTTGTACCAATCTGATTTGTAATGCGTTATCTTTCCACTTCTTACGACCTTGTATACTTTCAAACTTTTTTCGAACCAACGCACCTCGGAACAATGCAGCAGCAATATCGGGTTATACTGTATTACAAATTTGCCAGCCTCGCTGAGCCGGAGCACTGGGTGGCTGAGCACAGGGAGTGGTGCCGTGATCATGGCCTTAAGGGACGGGTTTATATCTCCGAAGAGGGGATCAACGGTACACTTGGCGGAACAACGGAGCATATCTCTGCCTATAAACATTTTCTCTGGTCTAAAAAAGGATTTGAAGATACCGTGTTTAAGGA
Source organism: Natronogracilivirga saccharolytica (assembly GCF_017921895.1). Classification (NCBI taxonomy): domain Bacteria; kingdom Pseudomonadati; phylum Balneolota; class Balneolia; order Balneolales; family Cyclonatronaceae; genus Natronogracilivirga; species Natronogracilivirga saccharolytica. Next base: position 162,053 of record NZ_JAFIDN010000002.1, on the reverse strand, counting down.
AGATGAATGTGACCACATACCCTTTGCGCGGCTGAGTGTCAAATATCGTCCGGAAATCGTCTCATTGCATGCCGGCACAGAGCTGGATCCGGTTACTGACGGAGGCAATCACCTGCAGCCGGAAGAGTGGCGGCGATTGATGGAATCCGGCGAAGAGTATGTGATGATTGATGTCCGGAATCAATATGAATCAAGAATAGGTCATTTTGAAGGCACTTTGAAACCAAAAGTCGACCAGTTTTATGATTTTCCGAAATGGCTGGATGAATCCGGCATCGAAAAGGATAAAAAAATCCTGATGTACTGTACCGGCGGGATTCGCTGTGAGAAGTTTTCGGTCCTGATGAAAAAGAATGGGTACAGCGACGTGAATCAGCTGCATGGCGGAATCCTCAATTATGCCCGAAAAGAGGGAGGAAAACATTTTCGCGGAAAGTGCTTTGTTTTTGACGACCGTCTCGTTGTGCCCGTGAATCCGGAGGAGCAGGATCCCGTAAGCTACTGCGATATTACCGGCGAGCCCTGCGATATGTACATCAACTGCGCCAACATGGAGTGTAACAGGCTGTTCATCTGCTCTGAGAAGGGCGCCGCGCTGATGGAAGGATGCTGCAGTGAAGCTTGCCGCCGGCATCCGCATAAGCGGCCTTTCGATCCCGAAAAAGCATATGCCCCGTTTCGCCGGTGGTATCACTATTTCGACAGGTCGTTCAAGAGCAGAGCTGATGGACAGTGAGAACGGAATCATTCCATTCACTGACGGTTTGTTTCGCAAAGTGAGAATAGCAGCTCCCTATCGCCGCTATATGACCTGTCGTGTAAAAAGCCATGAGGCGGGTCTTGAAATTATCCGCTTTCTCAGACTCAGGTTTCCTTTTCGATCCCGCGACCAGTGGATTGAGAGGCTGCTCAGCGATTCGGTTTCCCAGGGCAGACGCATACTGCGGCCCGGCGACCAGATTGCCGCCAATCCCCATCTGACTTTTTTCTCGCCGTCATATACAGAACCATCCGTCCCGGATGAAACAGTTGTACTCGAAGAATCAAAGGACTATCTGCTTGTGTACAAACCGGCCCCGATGCCGGTGCATCCTGGCGGCCGTTATAACAGAAATACACTCACTTCCATACTTGAAGGGTTCGGGTATCAAAAAAGCCGGACGAAAATATTGCACCGGCTTGATGCGGTCACATCCGGCATCATCCTTTTCGGACTGAATAACACCTTTGCAAGGAACATTCAGTCTGCTTTTGCTTTCGGCACTGTAACCAAATCCTATCTCTGTGTTGTCTCCGGCAATCCGGATCAGGACCGGATAACCATTGACAGGCCGGTGCGAAGAAGCCACGGATTCCGGTTTAAAATTTCGGCGGACGGAAAGCCTTCACAAACTCATTTTGAAGTACTCAAACGCGGCGCCAGTACATCCATTGTAAAATGTACGCCGGTGACCGGACGTACGCATCAGATACGGCTCCACCTTCGTGAGTGGGGACATCCGGTTGCGGACGACCCCGTTTACGGATTCGGAACCGGCATCAGCAACCCTGAAAATTCATCCGGACCCTGCTCAGCGCAAAATAATCACGGAGAGAACTCAGCAGACGCAATCCAGAACACCGGTATTTCGTTGCTTCATTACAGACTTCACTTTCCGGATTTATCCCTGGACTGCAATCTATTTGACTTTTTCTCCCGGCCCGATGGTTTACATTTTTAACCCAAATGCAGCCTGGATGCAAAACCTGAATGCATAACGTTGCTCCCAGGATTTATCACCTTCGGTTCAGCAACTCATCTGCTCACAATTTTGCCTTTACGGCCGGATAGCAGTAAGTTTCAATATGATTCTACGCAATGTCATAGGCCTGGTTTTTATTGCATCGATGATGAGTTCATGCAGTATTTTTGATACGCGTGAGCCGGATGAACCCGGATCGACTACGGTACCGGTATTCATACAGCCGGACCGGCCGCAGGATGTTGTTCAAAATCTTGAAAATGCTATCCGGGCAATGAATCTGGACAATTACAGACGAAGTCTTTCTCAGGAGCTGTTTCAATATGAACCATCATCCGAGGCCCAAAGCAGCAATCCCGACCTTTGGCATGGGTGGGGTTTTTCAGAAGAAGAGACCTACTTCAACAACATGAGGTCCGAAGCCGAGGGATTAAGCGGTCACGATATTGAGCTTCAAAACAGGTCTCAGGTCCGGGTCGACTCGGATATTGAGGAGTTTCAGGCGGATTACACCCTTACTGTCGAACACAACCGGCAGGGCCTGCCCACTGAGGCCCGGGGAACCATGAGATTGCAGATCAGCCGGGAAGAAGACGGCATCTGGGAGATTATTTCCTGGGAAGATGCCTCCGACGGCAGCGATTTCACATGGAGTGATTTCAGGGCTGCCTTTTTCTGATACACTTCAGAAGGCCTTGATCACATGATCCGCGGCAAGAGGGTATTGCGTCTTTAAAAATCTCTTCTCCATAATGACAGACGTAAGACTATGGCATTTTTAAACATGCGCCTGCATGTCAGAAATGGCGGCCTGTCATGGGAATTTCATGGTAACATTTTGATGACCTATTGGTAACTGTTCGGAAATATACAATCGGGTAGCTTTCATTAGCCAGCATGCAGTAAAACCTAGCATGCAGTAAAACCTGATGCAGTAAAACCCGCATGAAGTTTAAACCGGTAAACACAAGTGTATCATTTCCGGTCAGGAATCGATAACGGTTAATCAAAAATAAAGACACAACCATGAAACACATTCTACTTACAGTCTTCTTTTTAACATTTATTCCGTGCTATCTGTTGGCACAGGGAGTAACTACCTCCGCTATGTCGGGGACAGTAACTGATGACAATCAGGAACCTTTAATTGGAGCAACAGTCCTTGCCACACATATCCCATCAGGAACACAATATGGAGCAGCTACAGACCGCAACGGGCATTTCCGAATTCCCGGCATGCGTGTCGGCGGTCCCTATAACGTTCGTGTTTCCTATACCGGATACAGCTCATACGAACTGGAAAACCTGTCCTTAAGGCTCGGTGAAACAGAACGCCGCAACTTTGAGCTTTCAGAACAAATTATTGATATGGATGCCATTACTGTAACGGCTACTGCCGGGTCAGCCGGGCAAAACTCCGGGACCAGCACCCAAATTTCATCTCGCAATCTTGAAGATCTGCCCACCCTGGACCGGGGCTTGAACGACTTCCTGCGACTTACTCCACAATCAAGTGCTTACGGTGGCAGCGGAATCACTTTTGCCGGCATGAATAACCGATATAATGCACTCTATATTGACGGGGCCGTGAATAATGATGTTTTCGGACTTGCTGCCTCCGGAACCCACGGAGGACAAACCGGGATTTCCCCATTCAGCCTGGACATTGTAGAGCAGGTTCAGACCGTAATTTCTCCTTATGATGTCTCTATGGGAGGCTTTGCCGGTGGAGGAATTAATGCCGTTACGAAATCGGGTACGAATACATTTTCGGCATCCGCCTACAATTATGTTCGAAATGAAAATCTGGTCGGCAAAACCAACCGGGTACAGGCTGACCGGCTTGGCGTTGACCCTGAACAGGTTGAAGACTTCACCGAAAGGCAGTTCGGAGTCTCTGCCAGTGGTCCGATCATTGAGGACCGGTTATTTTTCTTTACAAACGTAGAAGTCCAGAGGGATGCTACGCCGGCACCATTCAATGTTCAGGAATACACCTCTCATGATGAACGCGCCAGTACAGGTGATCTTGATCGTCTCAGAGAACATCTTTTAAATACCTATGACTACGATCCGGGAACATTCGGAAACACTTCCAGAGACCTGGACGGACTTAAGTTTTTCGGTAAGCTGGACTTTAACATCAGTCCGAACCACTTTCTGACTCTGCGCCATCAGTATACCAAGGCTGAACAATTCAGCCGCAGAGCCGGCAGCAGCTCCAGAATCAACTTTTCTAATAACGGTGTTTACTTCCCGAGTGTAACCAATTCTTCGGCCATTGAACTTAATTCCATTTTCGGCCAAAATCACTCAAACAATCTGACTTTGAGCTATGTAAGAGTAAGAGACGACCGCGGCACACTTGGAGACCGTTTTCCGTATGTCAGTATCGCTGACGGCGGAGGAGGTTCAATTGAATTTGGCTCTGAACAATTTTCCACCGCCAACCAACTGGATCAGGACATATTCACCCTGACCAACAATTTCCAGATTTTCCGGGGCAACCATACGATAACCCTTGGCACTCATAATGAGTTTTACAGCATTTACAATTTGTTCCTCAGACAAAACTTCGGGTATTATGAGTTTGACAGCATCGATGATTTCATTAATAATGAAGCTCCCAGCTTCTATACCCGGACTTACGCACTGGACGGTGACGGCGCAGCAGACTTTAATGCCATTCAGTTTGGTCTGTATGCACAGAACGAATGGATGGTAAACGACAACCTGACACTTACCGCCGGGCTGAGACTTGACCTGCCTTACATTCTTGATGATCCCGTTGAAGACAGTTACTTCAACAACACTGCGCTTCCCGCAATTCAGGAGGCCTATGATATCGCCGAAAACACCCGTGCCGGCAGCGCCCCTGACGGGCAGCTTATGTTTTCACCACGACTGGGCTTCCAGTATGCAACCGGAAGCAGATTTGACAACGTCATTCGCGGTGGCCTGGGACTGTTTACCAGCAGAATCCCGTTTGTCTGGCCCGGAGCCATGTTCACAAATAATGGACTGACTGCAGGGGGAGTGAGTTTGAGTGATCTTGATGATGATTTCCGATTCATTGCCGATCCCGACGGTCAGCCGACCAACCCACAGTTTGTCACTCCGTCGGGTCAGATGGATCTCTTTGTCGAAGATTTCAAGTATCCCCAGATTTTCAGAACCAATCTGGCAACCGACTTTACTCTTCCAGGTGATATAACAACAACGCTCGAGGCTATTTATACCAAAACCATCAACAATATCACCTACACAAATGTCAACTCTGATCCAACTGTTGACTTCAACTGGACCGGAAGTGCAGATAACAGGCCTGTTTATGTCGGCGAAAGCATAGATCCGACTTATAACGCGGTATATCTTGCAAGCAACACCTCAAAAGGATATACATACAACTTGTCTGCTTCCTTCGCCAAAAATTTTGACTTCGGACTGAATGCCACCCTGGCTTACTCTTACGGTGATGCCAGAGCACTGTCAGAAGGAACATCATCACAGAATTCATCCCAGTGGCGAGGGCAGGTTAATGTAGACGGGCGGAATAATCCTGATTACGGCAGATCGGATTTTGCTGCCGGGCATCGCTTTATCAGTGCTCTTTCATACAGGCACCAGTGGACCAATTCCGGAAGTATGAGCACTACATTCTCTTTGTTTATGAATGCCCAGTCCGGAATTCCCCACTCTTATGTCATAGGTGGATTTGATGCGAGAAACCTGAATAATGAAACCGGAAGCACGGGCCGAAATCGTTCACTGGCCTACATTCCTGGGTCTTTTGGCGACATTAACCTTGTTGATTACGAATCAAACGGACAGACAATTACCGCAGCGGAGCAGTGGGAACGACTGGACAACCTGATCGAAGATGACCGGTATCTCAGAAACAACCGTGGTCAATATGCTGAAAAAAATGGCGCATGGGGACCGTTTACTGCCTTATTTGATGTTGGCATCCGGCAGGAGTTCGGTTTGTTGATGGGCGGCCAGATGCATCGTTTCCAGGTTTCCGCCGATATTCAAAATGTTGGTAATCTGCTGAACAGCGAATGGGGTACGAATTATGCCATCCCCGGAGATTTCAACAATTACTATCTGTATAATTTTGAAGGATATGCAGAAGATGGCACCACTCCTGAGTTTACATTCAGGGATGGCGAAACCGGTGTTGACCGGTATGATATTGACGGCGGCAGTTCCAGATGGCGTATGCTGTTCGGAGTCCGGTATCTTTTTAACTGATTGCTAAAACACAAAGAGTTCTATTCCAGCAGGCCGCTTGAGCAACACACCTGAACCCACAACCTAACACGAAAAAGGCTCTTGACCGGAGCCTTTTTCGTTTTTATAACGCTGATTGCAAATTCAATGAAGTTTTTTTCTGCCGCACTTATCGCATTTCTTGTTATAGCTGCTTTAGGGATAAAAAGCAGATTATTTGAATTATCAGATAATACGTTTCCAGAACCCAACAGGCTTATTCTGATATCTATCGATGGCCTGCATCCTGACTATCTTTCCCGCGCACATACACCCGTGCTGGACAGTCTTGCTTCCGGAGGAGTCATTGCAGAAAATCTGATTCCGATATTTCCTACAAAAACCTTTCCGAATCATTATTCTATTGCCACCGGCCGGTATTCAGAAAATACAGGTATTATTGCAAATAATATGTATGACCCTGTACTTGATGCCAGCTTCAGCCTGAGCGACAGAAATGCGGTAACTAACCCTGACTGGTACGGGGGAGAACCTGTATGGGTTACTGCCGAAATCCAGGGAATCACTTCTGCTACTATTTTTTGGCCAGGATCAGAGGCTCCGATCAAGGATACTCAGGCTACATACTGGCTTTCCTATAATCAGGATATGCCTCATCAGGATCGCGTTGACTCATTAATTCACTGGATGACACTTCCTGATAATGAGTATTCCCTGTTGAATACACTTTATTTCAGCATTGTTGACAGTTATGGTCATTGGTTTGGCCCGGATTCTGATTCCGTTACTGCAGCTCTGGAGAAAACAGACAGTACACTTGACTATTTAATCAGTGAACTTGACAAACATGGCCTTCGTGAATCTTCAAATATCATAATCGTTTCCGATCATGGTATGGCTGCCACATCTGAAGATCGTGTTATCATGCTTGATGATATTATATCACTTGGTGATGCGGAAGTCCGGGACTGGGACCCCGTAGCCATGATTCAACCGCTTCAAAACAGTACGGAACAGATTTATCGTGCTCTAAAAAACAGCCAGGAAAATTACAAGGTATTCAGAAAAGAGAATATTCCTGACAGATTTCACTTCAAAAACCACCACAGAGTTCCGGAAATTATTGTTATCGCCGATGTCGGATATACAATCACCAGCAGAGATAGAATGGAATCATTCGGCATTACTTCCGGTACTCATGGATATGATAACCTGGCCTATGAAATGCAGGCTTTTTTTCTTGCACATGGCCCCGATTTCAAAACCGGAAAGACCATCCGCGCTTTTGAACTGGTTCATATTTATGAATTAATGTGCCAGTTGCTGAGCATAGAGCCTTATGAAAATGATGGAGATTCTGACAAATTAAAACACATTCTTAGGTGAGCGGATCTTACAGGTCAGCTGCCATCCGGTTCCAGAAATGCCTTTGATATCCTCGTGAAACGACCCGGCTGATCCAGAAAAGCATAGTGTCCGGCATTATCGATTCCCACAAGCACACCGTTTTTCAAGCCTTTTTCCATTCGGCCGGCCTGATACCAGGGCGTATAGGGATCATCCTTGCCCCAAAGCAGAAGTACTTCCTGATTTATGTGTGACAGACAGCTTTCCAGATGTTCCGACACTGTTTTTACAAATGTCTCCCGCATCACACCGTCAAGTTCGCGATAGTCGGATGACCCCAGAGACTTCCATATACGGGTTTCACGCAACCAGGAGAGCGCTTTGCTTTTTAAACCTTGCGGCAGTAACTGAAAAGGGAGCTTCAGTATCATTGCAAGGGCCCGGCGGCGGTAAAATGAGAACGTACGCCGGGGCTTCATTCCGGCCCCGCCGGTGATAATCACCTTTTTCGGAGCAATGTCCGCATGTTCTCTTGCAGCCCACTTCAGTGTAATTCGTCCACCGAATGAATGTGCGAGAACATCTATAGCGCCGGCTCCGGCAAGTGATGCAAAGGCAGTAACCATATCGGCATAATCGTCAACATTCCAGGGCCTGCCGGGGGCAGGGGTGTCTCCGAATCCTGGAAGGTCCGGAATATAGCAGGTCCTGATATCACCAAGTGCCCCGGCCAGCGGCATCATGACGCTGGCCCTGCTTCCCCAGCCATGCAGCAAAAGCAGTGGCCGTCCCTGGCCAACTTTGTAATAGGTCACCGGGATATCCCGATACGTAAATACGGATTTGCCTTCTTCTGTCACCGAATTATTCTGTTTAATCTTTTTACCTAAACTATTGATTTCAGGCTGTTTTTAGCTCCGCTCTGAAAAACAAAGCAGTCATTGTTTTTACCAGATGCGCATTTATCGTCCTTTTGCCCTGTCCACCAGCTCCCTGGCACTTGCCAGCGCATATTCGCTGATTTCGCTTCCGCTCATCAGTGACGCAACCTCCCGGATATGTGCTTCATCATCCAGCTCAATAATCCTGGTTACGGTTCTGTCATCAGATTCCCGCTTTTCCACGCTGAAGTGGTGATCTGCCTGACCGGCGATCTGGGCCTGATGGGTAATGGCGATGATCTGACAGTGTTTCGACAGGTCATGCATGGTTTTGCCAACCTGTTCGGCAACCGCACCGCCAATTCCGGTGTCAATTTCATCAAATATCATAACCGGCAGATGCTGCTCTCTGGCAATAACGGATTTCATGGCCAGCATCACACGCGATATTTCACCACCGGAGGCAATACTGGCCAGGGGTTTGGGCGATTCCCCCTTGTTTGTACTGATGTAAAAAATCACATCGTCCGGACCGTCACTGCCACAGGCTACCGGCCGGCCATCAATCTCGATCCATCCTTCATTGTCGTGCCGCCATGCAACTTTTGTCTCAAACCGGTTATTCGGAATTCCAAGCTGTCGAAGTGTGTCGGAAATTCTTTTTCCCAGTTCAGCACCTTCTTCGAGTCTGGCCCCGTGCAGTTTTTCGGCACAATCTCTGAGCACACCGGCAGCTTCAGCAGCTTCCTTTTGTTTCTTTTCAAGTTCAAGATCAAAGTTTTCAGCCAGATTTACCGACTCCCTTATCTCTTCCCGGTATTTTGCAAGAGCAGACAATTCCAGGCCATACTTTTTCTCCAGACGCCTTATTTCCGCCTGTTTCCTTCTCAGCTCTTCCAGCCGGTCCGGGTTGAACTCAATTCTGGACCGGTACTGCTCAGCGTAGGAAAGAAGCTCCTGCACACTTACTTTTGCCGTCTGCAACTCATTCAGGTATGTCCCGAACTCCTCATCCATACCGGCCATGTCCTGAATAGCTTCTTCAATGCGGGTCATCAGGTCCATCAGACTGTGTTCGCTTTCGGAGCCCAGATAGTTTACCAGTGCCGCTTTTTCATCCAGTTCTTCGGCATGATCCAGCCGCTTCATTTCAGATTCAAGCTCCTCAAATGCATCAGGATCCAGATCAGCAGCCTCGAGCTCCTGAAGCTGAAAACGGTACAGTTCCATTTTTTCCTGCAGCTCGCGCTCGCGTCTTTGAAGCCGATTCAGCTCTGAACGCAGATTTTTGACCTTTTCAAACTGTTTTTTGTAAGTCAAAGCAGCCGGCCGAACCGCCGGCAGGTCATCAATAACCTCACGGTGATGGTCCTGCTTCAGAAGCAGCTGATGATCGTGCTGGCCATGAAGATCGACAAGCCGGTCCCCGATGATTCGCAGGGCAGACAAGTTCACCGGTGTGTCATTCACAAAAGCGCGGCTTCCGGTCGGACGGATCTCCCGTCTGAGAATAAATTCACTCTCATTCCGGTCTATTTCGTTTTCATCCATCAGCCGGCCCACAACCTGATCCGGTCTGCCGCCGGTTCCAATCACCGCTTCAACCACAGCCTTGCGGGTGCCCTCGCGTACCGTATCCGTGTCGGCCCGGTCACCCAGAACAACATTCAGCGCCCCGATTATTATCGATTTCCCGGCACCAGTCTGACCTGTAAGAATATTAAGCCCGGCACCGAAAGACACTTCCAGCTCATCAATCAACGCATAATTTTTGATGTAAAGACTCTTAATCACTGCTCCACGATCTTCGTTTTTTGAAGTGTTGGCACCGTTTTTTCTTACTGCAAAGATAGAACTATTTTTCATACTTGTGGAGTCTTGTGTTCAATGACAAGACAACAGAAATTACCGGGGCTTACAGTGCCGATTTGGATGAAAAATGGCTATTTTGTTGCAATGAAAAAACATAAGCAAAAAAAATCCCCCCGGGATCAGCAGATTCCCGATGCGCCGGAACAGGTTCCCGTGATTCCGCTGCGGGACACTGTAATTTTTCCGAACACGATGTTTCCGATCCTCGTCGGCCGCAAAGCAACCATTGAAGCAGTTAACACTGCTGTTGAAGGCAACAAATATGTTCTGCTATGCGCTCAAACAGATCCGGAAGAGGAACATCCCGGACCCGACAGCCTCCACAGAAAAGGTACACTCGCGCAGATCATTCAGGTACTCCATCTGCCGAACGACCTGCTTAAAGTCCTGATCAGCGGCATCCGGATTGCAGAAGCCGATTCATTCGACGAGCAGGAGTCCTACCTGACTGCAAAAATCAGTCTTCAGGAAGCAAAGTCCGTTACCATGACAGCGCGGCTCAAAGCGCTGATCAGGAAAACCAAGGAGGGTTTTGAGCGGCTCGTCATCCTGAACCAGAATCTGCCTGAAGAAGTGCTGCTGGGCTTCGAACAGAACTACAATCCGGAGAACCTGCTTTACTTCATGGCATCTTATCTGGACCTGGATATTGATGAAAAGCAGCAGATTCTGGAAGATCCGGACATTGAGAACAAATACCGGAAGGTCCTCACGCATCTCACCGGTGAGCTGGAGCTGCTTGCCGTTTCAAACGAAATCAACGAGAAGGTCCAGGACGAAATTCAGGAAACACAACGAAAATTCTACATCCAGGAGCAGATTAAAATCCTTCAGGATGAACTCGATGAGGACGGATATTCCGATCCAGAGCTTGCCCGCATCAAGGAAGAGCTGGACAAGCTGGCCCTTCCGGATGCGGCCCGCGCCAAGGCGAATGAAGAACTGGAGCGGCTTAAGAAAACTCCGGCCATGTCTCCAGACTACAGTGTTTCGCGCAACTATCTGGACTGGATACTTGCCCTGCCATGGGGAAAATATTCGGAAGACCGGCTTGACATCACCGCTGTTCACGGAGCTCTTGAAAAGGACCATTTCGGACTTGAAAAACCAAAGGAACGGATACTTGAGTACATCGCCGTCCTGAACCTGGTCAACAAAATCAAAGGTCAGATACTCTGCTTTGAAGGCCCCCCGGGCACGGGCAAAACCAGCCTCGCCAAATCCATCGCTGACGCCATGAACCGCCAGATGGTACGAATCTCGCTTGGTGGGGTGAGTGACGAGGCGGAAATCAGGGGCCACCGTAAAACATACATCGGATCGATGCCCGGCCGGATTATTCAGGCCATCAAAAAAGCCGGCACTATGAATCCCGTCATTATTCTGGATGAGATTGACAAGCTCGGGAAGGATATGCGCGGCGATCCGTCATCGGCTGTTCTTGAAGTACTCGACCCGGAACAGAATGACACGTTCAACGACCATTACATGGATCTGGATTTTGATCTGTCCCAGGTCATGTTCATTACCACGGCCAATGTTGCCGGTCACATCCAGCCGGCGCTGCTCGACAGAATGGAGGTCATTTCTCTCCATGGCTACCTGGAACACGACAAGGTGGAAATTGCGAAACGCCATCTGATTCCACGGCTTCTCTCATCGCACGGACTCACACCATCCCGCGTAAAGTTCAAAGATGATGCCATTCGAACCGTTATCCGATCTTATACTGCCGAGGCGGGTGTCCGTGTTCTTGAGCAAAACCTCGCCTCTTTGTGTCGCAAAGTGGCTAAATTGACGGTAAAGCAGAAAAAGGATGGGAAAAAGCCGTCACAGATAACGATCAACGAAAAACGGGTCCGTGAATTCCTGGGAGTTCCCAAATACAAGGACCGGTCGCTGGAAAAAAAGGACAAAGTGGGCAGTGTAAACGGTCTTGCCTGGACCAGTACCGGCGGCAGTATCCTGCAGCTTGATGTCGCCCGGATGTTCGGGAAAAACAAGCTGATCCTGACCGGCAAACTGGGGGATGTCATGAAGGAGTCTGCGCAGGCGGCATTGACCTATGTCCGTTCCCACACCAGTGATCTGGGTCTGTCAGAAGACTTTTTCGAAAAAAATGAGCTGCATGTCCATATTCCGGAAGGAGCCATTCCGAAAGACGGTCCAAGTGCGGGCATGGGAATTGCACTGGCCATGATATCACTTCTTACAGACACCTCTGTGCGGCATGATGTTGCTGTAACCGGCGAGATCACGTTGCGCGGTGAGGTGTATGCCGTTGGCGGACTTAACGAGAAGCTGCTTGCGGCCAGGCGAAAAAATTTATCCCGCGTGATCATACCCAAAGAAAACCTTCCCGACCTTGAGGAAATACCGTCCAAGGTTACCGAAGGGTTGAAAATCACCGGCATAGACCATATTTCGGAGTCGTTTCCTTTTGTTTTCCGGTCATCTGTTTTTCCGGGTTTTGATGGTCAGAAGGATACAGGTAACACCACCGCTGCTGCCGGCAGGAAAAAAACGGCCGGAGAATGAGGAAATGAATCCTCACTCCGGCATCGTTTATGTTGCCAATGCCCGGTTCTTGAATACTGACAGCTGAATATGTCGGACATATACTGCTATTCCGGGTTATTCTCTCAGTAATAGTTGTGTATAAGAGTACGATGCCGGATAATCCTTACACTTTTTTTTCATCTTTTTTAGAATTTCCGATTTAAAATGACAAATGAACCGAAGGTCACGAAGTGAAATATCATGACAACATGCATTTATCACGTCTGAAGCCGTTACTTATCCAGGCATCAACAGTACCAGAACAAAACAGGAAATGACAACCGAAACAGAACCGGCTTTTCTGGAAGAAGAAGAGCGGAATGATTTTACAAGATATGACCTGCTGGTTCCGGAAGGACACCATGAGCAGCTCCGGCTTGATAAATACATAACCCAGTTTATACAGAATGCTACCCGAAACAAGGTTCAGGAAGGGATAAGGCAGGGCTGGGTCCGTGTAAACGGATTGCTGGAAAAAGCCTCATACCGCGTTCAGCCCGGAGATGAAATCGTCATCATCATTCCAAAAAGCCCGCCTCCCGAAGTTGCCGGAGAAGATATTCCAATTACCATCGTGCATGAAGATGACGATCTGATTGTTGTCGACAAAGCGGCAGGAATGGTTGTCCATCCGTCCTACGGAAACTGGACCGGAACACTTGTCAATGCACTGATGCATCATGCCGGCAAGCTTTCCAAAACCACTGAGGATAGTGAGCTGCGGCCCGGAATCGTACATCGCCTGGATAAGGATACCAGTGGTTTGCTGGTCGTTGCCAAAAATGACATCGCCCATCACAAGCTTTCAAAACAGTTTGCCGAAAAGACCGTCGAAAGAACCTACCAGACTGTCGTCTGGGGTTTGCCTCAGAAGGATACCGGTGTTATTGACCAGCCTCTGGGAAGAGACCCTTCAGACAGAAAGAAAATGGCGGTTGTAGCGGAAGGCAAGGGCAAAAACGCAGTGACCCACTACAAAGTTCTGAAGCGGTACGATCACCTGGCCATGCTCGACGTGGCTCTTGAAACAGGCAGAACCCATCAGATCCGGGTTCATTTTTCCTGGATGGGTCATCCTGTGCTTGGAGATCCTGTTTACGGCGGAAACGCTGTTCGGTACGGTCCGAATACCGGCAGCCGGAAATCCATGTTCCAGAACATTTTCTCTGTTCTGGGACGGCAGTGCCTTCACGCACGTTCGCTCGGATTTGAGCATCCGGCATCCGGCGACTGGTTTCAGTTTGAGTCGGAAATACCGGATGACATGCGAAATGTCATTGAAAAGCTTGATCAATATTGCTCATAACTTTTTATAATAAACCATCGCTTCAAACAGATTTTTCCTGCTGTTAATAATCCTGAAAAGATCGTCAAAACACTCATAAAAGCCAGTTGTACCAGAATTATGGAAAAAGAAATCAAAATCAACGTATCTTTGGATGACAAGAATGTCCCTGAAAAAATTATCTGGAATGCCGATGATTCCAATATCCGTGACATGCCGGTACGGGCACTGCTGATGGGCTTGTGGGATCACAATAATAAAGACACTTTGCGCCTGGATCTCTGGACCAAAGACATGAGCAGGGATGAAATGAAGATTTTCTTTTACGAAACACTCAAAACAATGGCCGATACACTGGAGCGGTCGATCGACGACGAAAGAATTGCCGGTGACATGCGAGATTTCTGCGCCTATTTCGCAGAAAAAATGGATATTGCAGAAAAACCGGACTCCTGATACCTTTTAACCAACTCCGGTCTCATTAAAAATTATTTTTTTGCGGTATGGACAGTAAAAAAGTGCTGATCATAGAAGATGATCCGTCTAACCAGACGTTGTTCAAATTATTTCTGAAAAATGAACCATATGAACTCATTCCGGCGTATTCAGCTGAAGAAGCATTGCGGTTTCTGGAATCGGAGCAGGTTGATGTCATTCTACTGGATCTGAACCTTGAAGGCGACGGAGACGGAGCAACACTGGTTCAGAAAATAAAGCAGCTGCCCGATTGCAGTTCCGTACCGGTGTTCGTAGTAAGCGGACTTGATGAGCAGCAGTTTGCCGGGTTCGGCATAGATGACAAGGTGAACGGTTATTTCCGTAAACCTGTCCGCAAAAAAACCCTTGTTTCGGCTCTTGCAGAAGTCACCTGATGCATGCGTGAAGCCGGAAGACTACCGGTACAACACTGACCCGAATGTAACTGCACTGTCACGCTCCCGTTCATCCCATAGTTCATAGCTCGTTTTTTCCCCCTTTATTCCCTGAAGTGACGATAGTGCGGTGTATAATGGAGGAAAACCGCAAATACGGTACGGATCATAGTCTTCGCCAACCAGCCTGAGCAGTTTCTCTTTTTCGGCATTGCAGGCATGGTCCAGAAAATGCCTGTCAAATTGCCTGACCTTGTCGAACAGCCCTGAGGCCGGTTCGCTGTCTCCGAATTTCTTGCCGATATGTGACAAGTCTCCGGATATCAGAAACAATGTGTCATCATCGTCAAATTGTTCTGCCAGAAGCGCCGCCATATTGTCAACTTTTTTGCCCGTATCGCCATCCGGCTTATAGTAAAGCTCTTCAAAGGAGTCCACCAGCAGCGGGACAATCTCAAAAGAATGTGACCAAAGGTATTGCAGGAAAATCAGATGGAGCTCTATGCTGTGCTCATTTCTGTGAGCCCGGTCACTGAACGAACATCCGGTTGCCTCGGAGTGCTTTTCAAGAATGTCCATGGCCTCGTTATCTGCATCAACCCTGCCCAGAGGTGTTTCGAACGCTTTTCTTGTTGCTATAAAGGGCTTTCCGTCATAAAGCGGATAGTGCATTCCGGCATAATGAGAGGTGGCAAGCATCACAATACGGCGTGGTGAAATTTCCTTAAGTGGCTCAAAGGCAGGAACATAAGACATCATCCCCACCCTCGGATCTATGTGCGGCGCAAATAATGCCTTGATCCTGTTCTCATTGCTTCCGGTATCTTCGCCGTTGCCGCCTCTTTGTAATTCGGTTTTTGAGAATTTTTCAAATGCGTTCTTCAAAAAATCTTTAAGTTCTTCCTCTCCGGCCGGATAGGAATTTCCGGTGCAAACCGCAGGTCTGACATCCGCCTGTTCAAACTTTTTTTCCGTTTCGGTTTTGTAAAACCGGAACCAGGGCGAGAGCAGCAGCCTCGCCTCATCCAGCTGCCTTATAAAAGCAAGCAGCTGATCCTTGTCAACATCGCTTCCGTAGCGTTTAAGCTCGGTGAGGATCTCATCAATCGAATAGTTGCCATTGAGAAGGGGAAGCAGTGCGGCTATCTGACGGTCCAGTACAAATGGATTTACCATATATCCCTGCGGGTCATGGAAATAAATCAGCTCATTGTTCTCATGTGTAACCGGAATCATTTCCACATCGGATCGTATAGGAGGAAGATTCATATCTGTCCGGGATACAAGAAGCTCTTTCTGTCGGGAATCCAGGTTTTGGTTATCCATCCGTTTCAGGGTTATTTATTACAAATACAGTTAATGCCATAAGTATTGCATACGGGATGATCCGGATTTTCTGCAAAGCGTGCCTTGCATACAGCTCTTCCGTGTGCAATCAGCAGGTGAGATAAATTTGTCCA
Organism: Natronogracilivirga saccharolytica; assembly: GCF_017921895.1. NCBI lineage: Bacteria > Pseudomonadati > Balneolota > Balneolia > Balneolales > Cyclonatronaceae > Natronogracilivirga > Natronogracilivirga saccharolytica. Next base: position 145,802 of record NZ_JAFIDN010000002.1, on the reverse strand, counting down.
TTCCTCTTTTGGAAACAAAGCCATCAAATCGCGCTCAATTTTGACCGGATCCTGATGGCGGGTTAGTCCGAACCGGTTGGCAAGACGCTTCACATGCGTATCCACGACAACTCCTTCGTTAATGCCAAATGCATTGCCGAGAACAACATTTGCCGTTTTGCGGGCGGCCCCCCTCAGCGAAAGCAGCTCATCCATGGTTTGCGGAACATCGCCCCCGAACTCTTCGACTATCTTTTTTGCTGATTCCTTGATTGATTTAGCTTTGTTTCTGTAAAATCCGGTGGTCCGGATGGCTTCCTCGATTTCCTGAATCGGCGCTTCGGCTATATCCTTCGGTTCAGGCCACATCCTGAAAAGATCTTCCGTGACTATGTTAACACGTACATCGGTGCACTGTGCACTCAAAATAGTCGCTACAAGCAACTCAAAGGGGCTGGTAAAATTCAGTGCACAATGCGGATTTGGATAGTGCTGATACAGTTCAGACAGCAGTTTCTGTGCTCTTTTTTTCTGATCCGGTGTTTTCCGGGGCAGAGGCGGTTTTTTGCCGGATTTGGCGGCTTTCCGTCCGCTTGCTTCTTTTTGTGATTTCACTCCGGTTTTCGATTACTTTGAATTTTTAACTCCAACGTACAACAGAATTTTGGCAAATTGTTTATACTGTCATAAATGCAGAATATAGGATTCCGGTCTGCATAAAACCAACATAAGCTGATCATCATAAAAATCCACTGGTAATGGCATCAGAACCGATATACCTGGATTACCGCAAACTGGACAATCTGATCCATTCGAGGATACGCCTTGCCCTGATGTCCGTACTTACCCGGGTTGATGACCTGAGTTTCAACGAACTCAAGAAATCTGTCAACGCAACCGATGGCAACCTGAGTACGCATCTGTCCAGACTTGAAGAAGCCGGGTACATTCAGGTAGAAAAAATTACTGAGGGTAACAAGACGGAGTCAAGATATTCTGTCACGGAAAAAGGCCTGACGGCATTTGCACGGTACATCATGGACATCGAGCCGTTTATCGGCTGATCTGTCCGCTTAAGGAAAGATACCGAGCTGCTGATAGGACAGGGCAATCTTCTTAATTGCGCTGATATATGCCGCTGTTCTCAGATCCGTGTCATATGAACGCGCATTTTGGTGCAGCATATGATATGCCAGGACCATCGTGTCTTCCAGACCGGAGTCAACAATATCCCATTCTTCCGGTCCTTTCCCGATTTTCTTCACATCCTCAGGTTTGAATGCTGTCCCTGTCAGTCCCTCAATGGCATTGAGTAGTCTGCCCATGGCGTTTTCTTCGTACCTGCGGTCCATCCGGCCAAACCGGATATGCGATAGGTTTTTGATCCACTCAAAATAGGATACCGTCACACCCCCGGCATTGAGATAGATATCGGGGACAATCAGCACGGATTTTTGTTGAAGAATCTGATCGGCATCGCTGGTTAGCGGGCCGTTTGCCGCCTCACCGATAATTTTTGCCTTTATATTAGCCGCATTTCCGGAATTGATCTGATTTTCAAGCGCGGCCGGTATCAGAATATCACAATGCTCTTCAAGAAGTTTATGGGACTGGTCAATAAAGGTGCCCTCCGGATAATTGGCTATGGATCCGGTCTCGGTGATATGGTTTTTGAGCTTTTCAATGTCGATACCCTTTTCATCCAGGATGCCGCCATGTGCCTCGGCCACACCGGTTATCAGAGCTCCTTCCTGTCGCAAAAATTTTGCCGCATAATATCCGACATTGCCAAGACCCTGGACAATTACCCGCTTGCCCTCCAGGCCGGTTGAAAGTCCAAGTTTATCCATGTCTCCCTTAACGTTGCAGGCCTCCCGCAATCCGAAAAATACTCCCCGTCCGGTTGCTTCGGTTCGTCCGCTGATACCGCTTTGGTGAATCGGTTTTCCCGTAACACAACCATCACTGTCCAAAGAACTGACCATACTTCGATAAGTGTCCAGAATCCAGGCCATCTCCCGTTCGCTGGTGCCGTAGTCAGGAGCAGGTACATCAACACCGGGACCGAGAAAGTTCTTTTTTATCAACTCAAAGGTAAACCGGCGCGTGATGCGCTCTATTTCCGCTTCAGAGTACTTCGACCGGTCAATTTTCACACCACCCTTGGCTCCGCCGAAGGGCACCGAAACAACGGCACATTTGTAGGTCATAAGGGCTGCCAGGGCGTTAACCTCATCCTCGTTAACCTCCATGGCGTAACGGATACCTCCTTTTGTCGGTGCTTTATGGGAGCTGTGTGCCGACCTCCAGGCGTGAATCACCTCCACGGTGCCGTCATCCCGGCGAAGCGGGAACGTCACATGATAAGTACTGTTGCAAGCCTTGATCTGATTGAGCATCCCCTTGTCAACACTCAAAAATTCAGCCGCTTTGTCAAAATTCTTGTTTACCTGTTTGAAAAATTTAAATGGGGCCATAACCAATAGTTTATCAATAATTTAATGAATAAGTAAAAAAGGAATTATTTGTGAGCCAACCACTTCAATGTAACATTATTTATCAATAATTATAAAAATCATATAAAACTCAACTCTTCAATGAAGCATGCATAATTTCCTTCCAGGTTCCGGGCCCGCCGACAGTCCGAACCAGATACAATTTGTCCGGGATAAACACCAGATCAAAACGTTCTCCCACGCGTTCAATAATCTCTTTTTTCCGGTCGGCCTCCATCTCTTTATACATCAGACTGACATGGGGCATGTACGGCTCATGTTCTTTCTTCAGACGGGTAAGACATCGTTCCCGAAGGGAGAGAAGGGTATCATTCGGAGCAATGTGCACAAAAAGGGCACGGTACAGTGAATCCCGGAAATCCGTCTCTTTCAGGTGCAGTGTCATTGGTTCACTCTCTCTGGCCAGATCTGTTACAAGATCTTTCAGCTCCGCTTCCGGCCGGTCTATGCTTCCGGCCACCGTGATATGAGGTTCAAAAGCCGGGGCGTTGTATTCGCTTGCAAGATCGTCAATTATACGTTTCAGAACGCCGTACACCTCGTTTTCCGGCTTCAGCCAGAGAGCATACCGCTGAGGGTTGGTCTGTTCAGCTTCTCTTTTGACAGACATTTTTCAGATAAATTGGAGGATAAATTGAATAAGGTATGTGATGCTGTGATCTAAATTGATGATAGTAGCCATCTAAGTCAATATTCTGCGCCTATTATTTTCACAGAGCATTATCATCCATTCCTTATGTGCTGACTCTTTTTGTGACTCTGATTATCTGTCCGTCAATAACCGCCTTGCAGGCAATTGCATGTCAAAAGAGCCTGAAATATTTTGATCTTTAGTTTGTATTTGCTGAGTTCGGCGTATCTTACTTCCCAATACTCCAGAAATGATGATATCCGGATGACCACTGACGATTCCCGGGACAATTCAAGAACCGATCCGCTTTCCGAACCGGAAGAGACAGTAACGAAGGAAGCAAGGCGCACAAAAAATTTTGATCCGCTGGCTCCCTACAAGGGAGTAGTGCGCCGTTTTTTTCAAATTCACCGCCATGTTACGGGACTGTTTATGGGGGGAATCATCGCCTATGTGGCTTCGCTGTCCCGTGAAAGAAAAAAAGGGCTTCGTTCCTTTCCCTCCCGGTTCCTTGCCTTTTTGGTCAGGCCTTTCGTAAAACGGGAATTACGAAATCTGCCGTTTCCGCTGCAGCTGCGCCGAAGACTTGAACTTCTTGGACCTACCTACATCAAACTTGGCCAGATTCTTTCTCTCAGGGAGGATATTCTTCCCAGGATTATTACCAATGAGCTGAAAAAACTGCTTTACAACCTGCCCGAAGTCCCGTTTCAAAATATCCGTGAAATCATTGAGAAGAATCTTGGGGATGATATAAACAGCATTTTTATAACTGTCGATGAAAAACCCCTGGGTTCGGCATCTATAGGCCAAACCCACAGGGCTGTGACTTTGGATGGCAAAGTCGTCGCGCTGAAAGTGATAAAGCCCGGCATCCGTGACACCGTTGAAACGGATATTATCCTGCTGAAATGGCTCGGTCATTTTCTTCACTGGACAATCCCGCAATACCAGCCCAAAAGGCTGATTAACGAGTTTTGTTCCTATACCATCAGGGAGGTGGATCTGGAGAATGAAGCGGACAATGCCGAAGTGTTCAGTGCAAACTTTCATGACCATCCGCATATTCTGTTTCCGAAAATTTTCCGCGACTATAGCAGCAGGGATGTACTGTGCATGGAATTTATGGATGGTGAAAAACCGGACATGTTTGCTTCCCGTGATATCAAAGCCGAACGCAAAAGCAAGATCATTGACCGGGGAGCTGAAGCAATTATCCGTATGCTGTATAAGGATGGTTTTTTTCACGCTGATTTGCATCCGGGCAATTTGCTCATTATGAAAAATGACAAGATCGGCTTTATAGATCTCGGTATGGTCGGCAGATTCGAGGAAACCACCCGAAGACGTATGCTGTATTACTTTCATGCCCTGGTTTCAGGTGACATTGAGGGCGCAACCCGCAATCTGACAGCCATGGCCCGGATTGGAAAAAACGGCGATCCTCACGGCTTTCGAAGATCCGTGTCCGACCTGCTTAGAAAATTCTATCAGCACTCTTCAATTGGTGATTTCAGTATTGGTGAGCTTATTATCAATTCACTGGCGGTTGGTGCGCGTCACCGTGTTTTCTTTCCTGTGGAAATGACTTTAATGACCAAAGCGCTTGTTACTTATGAAGGTGTTGGAAAAATGCTGGATCCCAGGATTGACATTCCGTCCGTGTCCAGAAAACATGCCATAAACATCTTTCAGGATCAGTTTCATCCTGCCAGCATTGCCCGGGAAATCTGGAGGGGGACACCGGAACTTGTTGATGCACTGATGCGATTACCCCGCATAACTTCAGACACGCTCAACTACCTTGAAGAAACCGTTACAGACCGCAGTCCGAAGCCCGATCCTATTCAGGGACTGAACAGCAGCATTCTCAGTGGTTCCTGCGTTCTCGGAGGGACCCTTGCTGTTGTGCAGGGAGGGCCATGGCCGTTGTGGGCCGGTCTCTTTGCCCTTGGCGTTCTCTTTTATGCATTCAACAGCAAATAATGATCACTAGTCACAGATATACAAATGTTACAGCAGGTGATGATCCTGTTGATTTTGGATATTTGGATAGCCTCTACAAGAGTGTATCCTCTCTGATTATTGACAATTATTACAGGGCAGAGCTGCACGGTTTTGAAAACATTCCCGAAAAGGGCCCGGTAGTAATCGCATCCAACCACAGCGGGAATGCCTTTCCTCATGATTCTTTTGTACTGGATCAGCTGCTTTGGAGAAGCGGAAATTTTCCGAAAGATTCAAAAATCCGGCCGCTTTATTCGCCAAAGCTTGCCGTGAACTGGTGGATGCGCCCGTTTGGACTTGATAACTGGTGGCGGTTATTCGGAGCTATCGATCAGACATATATCAATTTCGACCGGGTACTGGCCCGCGGAAAACGTGTAATATACTATCCGGAAGGCATTCCGGGCATTGGAAAGGGCTTCAACAGAAAGTACCGGCTTCAGCCTTTTCAGCCCAGTTTCATAAAACTTTCAGCCCGTTATGATGTTCCTGTCGTACCTGTTTATGGTATAAATGCAGAATGGATTAATCCTGCAAGTCTCACTTTCAGATGGATGGACCGGATTTTTTCCCGGTTACTCGGAATACCTTTTATTCCTCTGCCGCTTGCCTTGCTGGCGCTACTCTTTCCCTTTTTCTTTTACTTCGGATTCCCCTGCAATATGAAATTTGTTGCCGGATCACCGATTGATGTGCGAAAACTGCTGCAGTCCGGTGGTTGTGCCCGTCCGGAAGATCCAGGGAGGGAGGAATCTGAAAAAGCGGCATCTGAAATACAAAAAAATATGCAGGGGGAACTGGATCGCCTGGTCGGGAAATACGGGCAAAAACCTTATGATGTTTCGACACTGATCAGGTCTTTTAAAATAAACCGGGGCAAAAGGTGGTTGATGAGCCCCTTTGGATGGCCCTTGTTGTTTACCCGACACTATCGTGACTATTATGATTCGGCAAATAGCCGCAGAACCAACAGCCGATGGTTGCGCGATTGGGATATTATTGGTTATTACCTGCCACTGGGATGGATATTTCTGGCCATTGTGCGCAAGCTCAGGAAGCACCCTTATGGCAGCAGGGGGTTGTCAAAAGATCAGAAAATCAAAAAAGAAGGAAAATACATCTGGTCGGTGGCTAAAGGGACAGAAAACGACTGATACACCGCTTTCTGTCCCTTTGTCTTACAAAGCCATTCGTTCTTGTTTCAGAAATCAATCTGACGGTTCCGCTATTTCACGATTTCGTTTTACCACCCTTGGCCGAACCGGATGGTTTTTGCTGTTTTTCAAGTTTCTCCAGTTTTTCGTTCAAAGCGTCCACCTTTTTCGATAGTTTCTCAACTTCTGAACGGCTGGGTATGCCCATCCTTGAGACAATTGATTTTACGTTTGATTCAACTGTCTCTTCTACTTCATCAAATTTGTCGCCAAAACGATTTTCAGCTGTTTTGTAACGCTCGGATATATCCTCCCACAATTCATCTATCTGCTCCTTGCGCTTATTTTCAAATTCACTTCCCCTGTCAACCAGGCTGCGAAATAATTTGCTTCCCTCTTCTTCTACTGCTGACAGCGCTCCGAGTCCCGCCAGCCAGATTTCCTTGGCTTTTTCATTCCACTCCGGTTGTTTCTTTTTTTCCTGCTTTTTCTTTTCACTCATAGTTATCCTCATTTTTTATTGTTTACCTGCTTGTTTTCAAAATCTTCAATCCTCTTTTCCAGCAACTCAATTTTCTTCTTGAGTGCAGCAAAATCTTCCCTTTTCATACCTTTAAGTAACCGGTCGGTACTGTTCTTAATCCATCCTTCCATTCCTTTCCGGATATCATCCCACTGCCGGTCGATAAAATTTCCACCCATTCTCACCCATTCATGCAAAGTAGGAATAGAGGATTCATCCGCCTGCCTGCTTTGTTCAAGTATGATCTGGCGCAGAATCTGAGCCGTGTAATCTTCATCTTCATTTTTATTTGTCACACGGATTGTAGCGCCGGATCTGACAATTTCAGCAAGCTCACCAAGCGAGACATACCTGCTCTCTTTCACATCGTACATCTTGCGATTGGCGTACCGCTTAATTAATCGCTCTTCCATAGGCCCGGAATGTAGGTTAATTGAAATTCTGTGATTTTTAACCGTGATAACGCTCCGCATTATATTTTATTACGCGGTGCGTTAAATTATACGGATTAAACATCCAAAATGTTCATTTGGTTTGCCTTTATTTTTGTAACTGATATATTTATGCTTTCATTAAATCAATCAAGCCGGACAATAAAGCAATATCATTCAAAAAATGAGAATTATTATATTTGGCCCGCCCGGATCAGGCAAAGGGACCCAGGCAAAAAAAATTGCAGCGCATTTCAATATCAGCCATCTCTCAACCGGAAACATGTTCCGGGAAGCCATAAGCCAGGGTACGGAACTCGGAAAACTTGTTGAATCCATCATAGATCAAGGTCATTTGGTACCAGACCAGACCGTAGTTGATCTTGTTGAGGAAACAATCGATAAAGAAGAATATAACGGTGGTTATATAATTGATGGTTTTCCCAGAACCGTTGAACAGGCTGTCGCTTTTGACAATTTGCTTGAGCGTCGCAATGAATCCATCGATGCTTTTTTGTCATTGCATGTTCCCGATGAAGAGCTGGTAAAGAGACTTCTTGCAAGAGGTGAGGGAAGAAGTGATGATACAGAGGAAAAAATCAGAACCCGACTCGACGTCTATAAAAAAGAAACTGCACCGGTAATGGACCACTACCAGCAGGCCGGGATGTTTCGGTCTATCGACGGGACCGGTACAATAGATGAAATATTTGAACGGGCGCTCTCTGCGTTGCCTTCAAAATAATTCTAACCATTCCATGCAGAGCGGTGTCACGTCCTGAATAGTTTCGGCTTTACTGAATATTGCTGACCCTTTTCCTGTAACGAAAAACGGAACTCTGTTCCGGGTATGACTGCGGGTTGATAAATCCTCCAGATTTCCGTGATCACTGGTAAGCAGCAAGGTATGTCCTTTCGGCCCAGCACTCTTAATCAGTGAAAGCAGCAAACGGTCCAGTTTATCAAGCACCTCAGAAGCAAAATCAGGTTTCCTGTCATGGCCGGCTTTGTCAGTTAAATAGTATTCCAGAAGAACAAAGTCATATTTATCCGCAGCATTTATAACTCTATCTGCTGCAGTTTCTTCTGAAATGACCGGGACATCCAGTGATAAACGGTCCCGCCAGGCTTCCTGGGTTATTTCAGCGGTGACAGCCTTTTCCCGGAGTATCTCATTGATGGAATTCAATTGTAATCCGGCATTTCTGGTCATAAGAGTCGTTGTTGACCACCTGTTTTTCTGCTCGGCGTAATCAAAAAAGACCTGAGGAAAAGCATTCATGAAGTAACATGAAGCTTTTTTTTCATGAAGCCGGTTAAAAATACTTTTGCCGTTGAGCAGATGCCGGATTTTCGAGTGGGGAAATGGGCCGAAATGTTTTCCCAGTTCTGCAGCCGCATTTACTCCCGTGAACAGGGTAACCTGACCGGTCCCGCTTTGCGGCAAACCATCCATTCCAAGACAGGCGTCAAGCGAAGTAAACACATGCTCCTCTTTTTCAAACGGACGCGATGAAGCCGTGAACGGCTGATCACCCGTCAGCCATTCAAATGCAGGCAAGCGGTTCAATGTAAATGGATTGCTTTGTCCATCCTCACCAAGTCCTATTCCATCTACAAAAAGAAAAATAAGGGACATCAGCGTTCGATTATAATGGTAACAGGGCCGTCATTTACCAGTGAAACATTCATTTTTGCTGCAAAAACTCCGGACTGGATTTTTCCCGGCAAATGTGTATTCAGGTAAGATTTCATCTCATTATACAACGATTCTGCTTTCTCCGGTCCCGCTGATGCAATAAAACTCGGCCTGGTTCCCTTTTTAACTTCGCCGTAAAGTGTAAACTGTGAAACCAGCAGAATTTCCCCGCCCACATCCTCGACACTTTTATTCATTTTCCCTTTTTCATCTTCAAAAATGCGGAGTTTGCGGCATTTGTCAGCAACCCATGTCACCTCGTTCATACTGTCATCTTCATGAACAGCTGCAAGGACCAGCAATCCCTTGTCAATTTCTCCCGTTACCGAGCCGTCCACTTCTACTTTTGCTTCTGAAACACGTTGAACTACTGCTTTCATAACACTTTTTTTTGTTCACAAGTATGGGGATAACCCCCGGATACCATGTTCAAACAGGTACCGTTTTTTTTGAATGTTGAGAAAATAAGGAATTGCACACCTTCCGGCTTCCCGAATTAACATTCCTTGCCATCAATCTTTCCTGTTGGAATCTTGTGAGGTGAATAATGTGTGATTTATATATTGCGTTGACAAATCACAAAAAAAAATCTTATGTAATTGTTATTCATCGGAATGATATCAACATTTTTACCAACAATACTCCCGTGCCAGGCCTTTTAAATTTGAAAACTTTCTTTTCCACATATCCACAGGTACTAATGCTAAAACGAATTTTATATAAAAACTAACTATTAACAGAAAAACCCTGTGGAAAAAAAAAGGATTCACTGTTTGGTTTTCATTCCCAATGTTTCAAAATTTGAAGTGCTCAAACCGGATTCGTGCTTCTCTTTCCGATACACATTTTTCAGATAATTGATTCCATCACGATGACAGAAAAAAAAACATACAAATCAGCTGGTGTTGATGTTGATGCCGGGAACACCTTCGTCTCTTCCATAGGTAAACTGGTAGCTGAGACCCACCGGCCGGAAGTCATTGATTCAATCGGAGGTTTCGGTGGATTGTTTCAGCCGGACTTTTCCGGAATGAAACAGCCTGTGCTGGTTAGCAGCGTGGATGGTGTGGGGACCAAGCTGAAAGTGGCTTTTAAAGCAAAGGTTTACGATACGGTTGGACAGGATCTTGTCAATCACTGCGTCAATGATATCGCCGTTTGCGGAGCTGAACCACTTTTTTTTCTTGATTATTTTTCAACAGGACGCCTTGAGCAGCATGTTGGTTACGATGTTGTCAAAGGTTTTTCCATTGCCTGCAGGCAAAATGGTTGTGCCCTGATCGGAGGCGAGACAGCTGAAATGCCGGATATTTATGCAGATGGTGAATTCGATCTGGCCGGAACGGTTGTCGGAGTAGTGGACAGGGAGCACATTCTGGACGGTTCAAAGACTCAAAAGGGGGATGTCATCCTGGGGATCACGGGTACTGGTCTGCACACAAACGGATATTCCCTTGCCAGGAAGGTACTGTTCGAACACTTTGACATTCATGATCATGTGGATGAGCTTGGTATGTCTGTGTCTGAAAGCCTTCTTCGTGTGCATCCGTCCTATCTTGATGTGATAAGGAATCTGAAAAGCAAAGTAGGCATCCGCGGGTTTGCGCATATTACAGGTGGCGGCATTGCAGGAAATACCAACCGGATTGTCCCGGAAGGACTAAAGCCCGATATAGCATGGAACAGCTGGAAATGGCCTCCCATTTTCAAGCTTATACAAAGACTCGGAAAGGTTCCGGATGAAGATATGAAGCAGGCATTTAATCTTGGTGTGGGACTGACGGTTATTGTTTCTCCTGACACGGCAAAACAGCTTATTGATGATCATCCGGTGAAGGAGTTCGATCTTTTTGAAATAGGATATGTTACCTGACGTTCAGAATGACCCCAGCAGCATGGATGCATTTTCCCTGGTTGGTTCATATGCAAAGGCTACTCCCATGTCGACCGGAATGTTAAACAAGCGCATTTGAAACCGGATTCCGACTCCATATAGTGTACGTGAGTTCCCGATGAGCTCAGATGTGTTGCTGCCGGTAAGCGGTATAATGGTGTCGCTGAATAATGTTGCATACATAATATCGTAAAATACCGGGAAGAGCACATTTCCCCGGTCACCGCGATGCAGCGGAATGGTATAACGGGTATGAAACCGGGATGAATTATTTACGCCATCAAGGATATTGTCATCAAACCCTCTTGAAAAGAATCCGCTGATGTCAAAGTAAGGCAGATTCTGAGTCACCCACTCTGTCCCTATACGCAGTGACTGGTTGCTTCTGGTGCTGAGTGTGGTGAATTTATACAATCCGGCCCTAAGTGCTGAAAGTTGCTGCGTCAGATCTGTTTGTATATCCTGCTCGTATTCACCGAACAGAAGCCATCCGGTATTGGGTTGAACATCCCCGATATTTTGCTGAATACGGTGCTGGTACGAGGCGAATAATCCGGCTGTGGTTCTGTCGAACCAGGGACCCAGTGCCTGTCCGTCTGTATCAATTTGCCTTTGGCGCAGATGATCCACTCCGGGAATGACTGTAAAAGCCGAAAATCTTGTATTCTGGTCAATCTGAAGCCGTATCGGAATGTCCACCCCGAATCCCTGTCTGTCGATCAGGCCGGCCGTGGTCTGAACCGGCCGCTGATATCCCTTCAGGCGAAATCCTGGAAAAAATCCGCTGTACTGATACTCCAGATCATACCATAACCGGCTGTTCGACGTACTCACTTCTGCGAAATAGCTGTTTTTCCGGAGGACATCACCACTCGACATTGTCAAACCGAAGCGATGCCCAATGTCGCGTGTTTCGTTTTCCCAGTACGGAAAAAAAGCCCTTGGACGAAGCCATCCCAAACCGGTTCGGTAAGAAGACATGGTCCAGTTTTCAGGCATGGAATCAGGATCCGCAGAGGCAGGTGGCGATGGCTCAGTCCGGTCAACCCGTTTCCATTCCTTATCATCCACCGGTACCGGATCAATATCTTTTCTTCCCAGAATTACCAGCTCAAACCGGTTTTCCAGAAACTGAACAGCTGCTATTCTGTTTCCGTCCGGGTCGAAACGGCCCTCCATAATGCCGTATTTGTGATTAGTAAGCCGGTGCAGTCTGTTTTTCCGGATGTCGTATTCATACAGGTTCAATATTCCTTTGAAATCAGAAGTGAATAACAATCGGTCACCATCCGGATGCCAGACCGGATCGTAAACAGAAGCATTATTAAAAGAAATATCGGCTTTTTCTGACTGCCATTTGTGAATTTGGTCCCGGTGGAGAAGCCACAAGCCCTGTATCCCGTTTCGATTGGCAAGGAGTGCCAGGGAATCGGGAGAGCCGGGATGGAAAGCCACTTCCACCATATGTCCTTTTTCAGGTACAAACAGTGTATCGGTCTGTTCATCACTCAATTGTATGAGCTGGTTTCTCTCGTGATGTGTCTGAAGTCCCCAAACTTTGTTACTTGAAGCATAGGAAGGAGCGTGCAGGCGGTCAGTTTTTTTTGAAACAGGGCGGGCGGATAGAAAAGAGCTTCCGTCATGTGTAATTTCATGCACCCTCATTCTCTCGTAATTATTGTAGTAGGGGTGGCGGTGATACCTTGAATACAGGAAGCTTTTACCATCAGGGTGTGATGATATGACATGATCTTCCACTGTTCCGGTCTCATAAAAAAGGGAAGTCCGGTCATTTTTAAAATTGTAACTGTAAAACCCCTGCCTGTCGCCATATGATCGCGCATGGAAAACCAGTACATCATCGGAAATCCAGAAGGGCCTTCTTATTTGTTTCATTTTAACCGCATCCGGGGATTCAAATATGGTTTTATTCTTCTGTGGATCCGGTTTGTAATATTTGCTCCGGTCTTCCTCAAATTCTTTGTAAAGCGTGGAAGGCCGCTTTCGGGTATGGTACCATAATGCTGTCCCGTAACCGAGAAATGGCCAGCGCGATACAAAACGAATCGTGTTTTTGGTTGTCTCCATGCCGTACTCATATTGCAGCCACCGGATAAACTCATGTCCGCCGCTGTAGTGACGGTCAAATGGAAAAGTCCGGGCCGGATTCATCATCATCTGATCCAGAGACCATCTTTTGCGGCTGTCAAAAATGGAGTGAAACTGCCGCTTGAAATAGGGGTGATTTCCACGGCCGCTCACTCCGAAATGGCGGTGTGATTCGTGAAAAACGGCAATTCCCTCAATCATACCAAGAGGGGCGGCCATATGCATGGTCCTGGCGGCATCAGGGGAAAATGGGCGGATGAAACCGGAAACCCCCGCCGTTGGAATAACATTCAAATGGAGGGCATGGACAAGTTCGTGGGGCATTACGGTCAGAAGCCAGTTGCCGTCACGCGGATTCATGGTCTTTCCTTTCAGTCTGGGTATTTCAACCTCTATTCTGAAATTCAAAGTGGTCACATATCCATTTGAACGCTCATTCTGACTGTTAAGAACAACCGGCATGTCTGAAAGTGAGCCGCCGACCAGTGACTGCACCACGGAATATTGATCTTCCAGGATATTAGCTGTCTGTATGGCTGCGGATTCTTCACCCTTCTGATAGAGTATCCGAAAATGATCGGTTTCAAGCTGCTGCCAGGCGGGCCGGGACGGGCGGTAAAAATTATCATATACCTGGCCGGATGCGATATCACCAACCAGCAAAATGGTGATAATAACGGGTATGAAGTACAATTTTTGAAACCGCATGAGAAATTATGATAAAACAGCGGTCATGGAAGGAAAATCAGCAGCTTTCATTCAGTAATATACGACATATTGATACATCAGCCAGAAAAAGCAGAAGCTGCCGATCATCACCATAATGTGCCAGATAGCGTGAAAGTTGAAATGAACAGGTGACGGGTTAGGCCATTTGAATCCATAGATAACGGCTCCGATGGTGTAAGCCAGTCCTCCCAGGAAAATCCACAAAATGGCACTGAGGGAGAATACATCCCATAGTGCGGGAAATACGGCAAGTGCGAGCCATCCCATCGACAGGTAAATAAGCAGGGATATCCATTTCGGGGCGTTGAACCAAACCAGTTTAAAGAGTATGCCAAGTACGGCTACAGCCCATATGATGGTAAACAGCGCCCAGCCAAGATAACCTTCCAGAACTATCAGTGTTATTGGTGTGTAGGTTCCTGCAATCATGACATAGATCATAATATGATCAATCCGGCGCATGAAACGGATTCCCCTGTCAGATAGTGGAAGCATGTGATAGAGGGTGCTTGCCAGATACAACAGAATCATACTGCTTCCGAATATGGTAAACGATATGACGTGAACAGGATGTCCGTACATGACCGATCTGTGCAGCAACAGTACCAGACCCAGTATGGAAAGCAAAACCCCGGCCAGGTGCGTATAGGCATTGGCCGGTTCCCGGACTTTGCTGAATATTTTTGCTATTGTGTTCATCTGCGAATTAAAAAAAATGATGAATGAATAAATCTACTTATTTGAAACGGTTTTAACACCTGCTTTGGTTTCATCATGACGCTCCTGCCGGTAGAATTGTCTGAGACTGTTTCGTGCCATGATTACCAGGACGATAGCGAGGACAAACAAAGCGATGGACAGCACACTCAGGAACCAGCTTTGCTGCTGATACTGATTCCAGGCAAAAACCAGGAGCGAAAGCAGGGTGACCAGGAACATGAATATCATTGGTATGACCGTGAAAATTGGATTGACGTTCATCTTTGCAAGCCATACGGTACCGGCCAGCAGGGCAAGGGCGGCCAGCAGCTGATTGGCAGAGCCGAATATGGGCCAAAGCTGCTCAAACTGACCGCTGAAAAGGAGCATGCCGCTCATTATAACTACCAGAAAAGTGACAAAAAACCGATTCATGAAAAAGTGCCGGACTGTGGATTCATTCAGATCTTCAGCATACTCCTGAATCACGAAACGAGCCAGCCGTGTGCAGGTGTCAAGTGTTGTAAGAGCAAATGCTGATACGGTTAATGCAACAAAAGCGATGGCAACTTCTGCCGGTATTCCGAGCGATGAGATGAATCCTCCAAGCCCTTCAGAAAACAAAGTAACCGGACCCACATCGGCAAGCCTGGTTATGAAATCCGCCCTTGTCATGACGGCAACAGCCATGACTGCTATGACAGCAAGAAGGGTTTCAATGAGCATACCACCGAAACCGATCATTCTGGCATCTTCTTCCCTGTTTATTTGTTTGGATGTGGTTCCGGATGCAACCAGCGAGTGAAAACCGGAGATAGCACCACAGGCGATGGTCACAAATAAAACGGGAAACAGGTAACCAAGCTGATCTACCTGGAAGTGTACGGAAGCACCCATTTCAATTCTCGGATTGCCAACCAGGATTCCGGCCGCCCCGAAAAGTATCATCCCGTAAAGCAGAAAGGAATTCAGAAAATCACGAGGCTGGAGAAGAATGGAGACCGGGGTGACTGCAGCGAGAAAAATATAGGCCACAAGAATGGCAATCCAGTATCCGTAACCGATTTCAAGGGGAACGACTTCGCCAAGATATACGAAAAAATAGAGAAGCCCGACACCGATTCCCGTACTCATCCACAACGGGACGCCTGTTTTGTTGATTACTATTCCAAACAGAAGTGCCAGTAATATAAAAAAGACGGATGCTGAGGCTGCGCCGGGTACGGTAACAAAGGTCCGGGCAACGATATCCATGAATACGGCGATTATCAGAAGCAGAGTCGCAAATGCAAAGACGAGGAATAGTTTTTTGCCTGTATCGCCGATGTATTCCTGGATAATTTCACCGATTGATTTGCCCCGGTGACGCAGTGATGCAACCATGGAGGTGATGTCATGGACGGCACCAAAAAATATCCCCCCGATAATAATCCAGATCAGTGCCGGCATCCAGCCGAATGAAACAGCTATTACGGGACCAACGATGGGTCCTGCACCGGCAATTGAAGCGAAATGATGTCCAAGTACCACAAAACGGTTGCTTGGTACATAGTCAACGCCATCCTTTTGTTTGTGAGCGGGTGTGGTGTTTTTGTTGTCAATCCCGAGCTTGCGGGATATGAATGCACCGTAAAACCTGTATGCACTTAATAAAATGGCAGCGGTACCGGCAACAATGGCTAAAACGGACATGTTTTGATGGAGTTGACACCGTTTTCAACACGTTGTGCAAATACGTAATTGAACACAGTTACGTAGTTAAGGTGGTGAAATATGACCTGTGAATCCCGAAGGTAATTGGTAAAACAATAAATGCTGTTAATCAAGAGAAAATTGATCAGTCACGAAACGGGTCGTAAACATCGGGACCGGCCATAACAACCCCAAGTGGTTTGAGCCAGTGTTTGATCTGAATGGTATTCTGATGGTAATTGAGCACATCGGTCAATCTGCGATACACATGCGGTGACTCGTCGAGTCCGCCGCCCCTCAGTTTTACGCCTTTTTTTGACAACCACTCTTTCATCATGGCAGGAGTGACTTCTCCGGCTTTTACCTGTTTTCGCTTTTTACCTCGGCCTCTGTACTTTCCGGCGGCCTTCCGCCTCGACATGACACGTCCGGCTCCGTGAACAGTCGAGTACAATGCACCCCTGCTCTCATCACTGTCCGTTCCTTCCAGAATGACGGAAGGATCGCCCATACTTCCACCTACAAAGCTTTGCTGGCCCGGAAATGCCGGAGTTGCTCCTTTTCGGATGACCACATATTTTTGTTTTTGAATATTTGTCCGGAATTGCTTCGGATTTCCGTTTGTGCGATTATCAGATTCCGGGTCGTGGACAGGCGAAATTTTACTATCGCGGTCAGATTTGTCTTCTATTGCATGCTTCTCTTTCCATGCATAATTGTGGTGGTTGTGCACCTTTTCAGTGATATTCGCGCCAGCGAGCTTTGCAACTTCATCACATACCCATTCCCGCCCCGCTTTGGCGTACTCCCCTGAAAGACGCATCGCACGGTAGTAACGATCCCCAAGGTCGCTGTCAAGATCCAGAAGGACCTCTTTCTCAACGGCTCTGACATCCCAGGGGCGGTCCTGGGACAGGTTTATGAATCCCGTAGCTGTTTTGTGACCCAGTCCGCGGCTTCCGAAATGTACGCCGATCCATACCCTGCCGTCCTCATCCGAAAAGATATCAACATAATGGTTCCCGGAACCGACCGTACCAAGCTGCTCTCTGGCCAGTTTCCTGAGATCGGCAATGCGGGATTCCGGTCCGTACGCTTTCCAGTCATCGCTGTCAAAAAGCGGATGATCTTTCGGTGCATCCGGGTTTTTTTGACCAAGACCAAAAGAAATATGCTTCTCGATGCGATCCAGCAAAGGATCGAGGCTGAGATCGTTCACGTGCAAGTCCAGCCGTACGGCAAGGTTGCCGCAACCGATATCAAAACCTACGCCAACAGGTGAGACCTTGTTTTTGTAGGCAGCAACACCGCCGATGGGCATCACATAGCCCACATGACCATCGGCCATTAATGCACCATACTCAGCCCGGCTTGCCACATCAAGAAATTGCCGGATGGTATTGTCATCATGAACACCGTAAACCGGATAACCCTTTATGTACTGCAGCATTTATGAAAAAAGGTTTCAGATCAGGAAGCTGCCTGTGCCTTCAGTTTATCGACGTAATCAAGTTTCTCCCATGGAAACTCGTCACGCCCGAAATGACCGTAGGCAGCCGATTTTTTGAAAATGGGTCTCTTTAATCCGAAACGATTAATGATTCCTTCTGGTGTGCAGTCAAAGTTATCTCTGATCAGTTTTGTCAGTTTGACATCACTGATTTTTCCTGTACCAAAAGTATCTACAGAAATGGAGACTGGTTCGGCAATTCCAATGGCATAAGCGAGCTGAATAAGGCACTCATCAGCCAGGTCAGCTGCAACAATATTTTTTGCAATGTGACGGGCGGCATATGCGGCACTTCTGTCCACTTTGGAAGCATCCTTTCCGGAAAAGGCACCGCCACCGTGTGCTCCATGGCCACCATAAGTGTCTACAATAATTTTGCGGCCGGTCAGACCGGTATCACCATGCGGCCCACCAATGACAAAATTTCCGGTGGGGTTCACATGAATAATGGTTTCATCGTCCACAAGATTACCCGGGATTGCTCTTGGGATAAGGTGTTTCCTGATGTCTTCCTTAATTTTATCCTGGGTGATATCATCATCATGCTGAGTGGAGACGACAATGGTATGCACGCGAAGCGGATGGTTATTTTCGTCATACTCGACTGTTACCTGGCTTTTGCTGTCCGGACGCAGGTAGGGCATCAGATCTGTTTTTTTCCGGATTTCTGCCAGTTCGCGGACCAGATTGTGTGAATACTGGAGCGACATGGGCATTAAGGTGTCAGTTTCTTTGGTGGCAAAACCGAACATCATACCCTGGTCACCGGCGCCAAGTTTATCTACCCCCATGGCAATATCCGGACTCTGCTGGTGAATGGTGACCATCACGCCGCAAGATTCCGCATCGAACCGGTACCCCGGTTTTGTATAACCGATTTCACGTATGACATCCCTGACCAGTTCCTGTATATCAACATATGCTTTTGTGGTAACTTCGCCGGACACCACCACCAAACCGGTTGTTACAAGGGTTTCAACCGCCACTCGTGAATCGGGATCCTGCTCAAGCATGGCATCAAGAATGGCATCGGAAATTTGGTCGCAAACTTTGTCCGGGTGTCCCTCGGATACCGATTCAGAAGTAAAAAGTTTTTTCATGGGCTTTTATCGAAAAAGTACGTGGTTGCTGATTATTGTTGATTAGCTGCCAAAGATACAAAAAAGAGCGGCTATTCTAAAAAGCGCCATTTAATGAAGCCGGCCCTGTTACTGGAATAAATCGTTTCTGCCGGGCAGGGAAATACCGAGGTATTCAAAGGCTTTTTGAGTGGTGATCCGCCCTTTTGGTGTACGCTGCAGAAAACCCTCTTGAATCAAAAATGGTTCATATACTTCTTCTATCGTACCCTTGTCCTCACCGACGGCTACAGCAAGGGTACCGAGTCCCACAGGCCCGCCTTTGTAGTTTTCGATGATACTGTTCAGAATCCGGATGTCCATTTCGTCCAGTCCCCGGGGGTCAACATCAAGAGCGTTCAATGCTTTGTCGGCAATTTTGTCATCAATTTTGCTTTTGCCGTCTACTTCGGCAAAATCCCGGGTTCTTCGCAGCAACCGGTTTACAATTCTGGGAGTTCCTCTGCTTCTTTTGGCAAGCTCATAGGCGCCTTCGTCTGTAATGTTCAGACCGAGAATCCCGGCAGATCGTACGGCAATGTGCTGAAGCAGTTCTGTATCGTAGTAATCCAGCCTTAAATCGATTCCGAAGCGGGCACGCAACGGAGATGTCAGCAATCCTTTTCGGGTAGTGGCGCCAATCAGTGTAAAAGGCATCAGATCGATTTGAACGCTGCGGGCACTTGGTCCCGAGTCTATTACAATATCCAGCTTAAAGTCTTCCATTGCTGAATACAGGTACTCCTCAACTATGGGGTTCAGCCTGTGGATTTCATCGATAAAAAGGACATCTCCTTTTTCCAGATTGGTCAGCATTCCTGCCAGATCACCCGGTTTTTCAAGTACAGGACCTGTTGTGGGTTTAATCTGAACCCCCATTTCTTCTGCTATGATATGAGCCAGGGTGGTCTTGCCGAGTCCCGGGGGACCGGAAAGGATCACATGGTCAAGGGCGTCACCGCGGTTCCGGGCGGCCTTGATGAATACTTCCAGATTGGAAATGATTTTTTTCTGACCGATGAAATCCTGAAGCCTGGATGGGCGTATCTGTTGTTCGAAACCGGAATCCCGGTCGTTTGCATTCAGAAGGGGGTTTGCCACACTTTTTCGGTTTTCGGTGTTATTGATTGACGGTCGTAAAATAACTAGCGCAGGGGTACAATTGCCATAATTCGTTTTTATGACTAACGTTTAATGTCTGTCTGCAAGTTTGCCGGGCAGTATTACGAAAAGATACACCCATTGGTATACTGTTGGTATATTGTAATTTGCAATTAAGAAACTGAAATGTATTGAAGGAATATGGCCGAAGACACGAATTTGCCGGAAAGCAGCCAGTCAGTTGTCATTAAAAAAAATGGCAAGGGCAAGAATAAAAAAAGACTGAAAAGAGACCCCGACCTTTTTCATAATTACGAATTCAGCTTGCTTCAGTTTAACAAAAGGGTCTTGAATGAAGCACTTGACAGCAGAAACCCGCTGCTTGAAAGGGTTCGCTTTATAGGTATTGTTTCCAGTAATCTGGATGAATTTTATCAGAAGCGTGTGGGGGGACTGAAACGCCAGGTGATGGCAGGGGTTTATAAACGATCCCTGGATGGAAAAACTCCGGCCAGTCAGCTGAAGATGATCAGCAAACAGGTTAAGGGCCTGGATAAGGTTATAAGAAAAACTTTCGAAAAAGAGTTGCTCCCCAAACTGCAGGACAATGGTGTTTTCATTGTTTCTTTTGATGATCTGGATGACGGACAAAAAAAGTATGCCGACGATTTTTTTTACCGGCAAGTCTATCCGGTGCTGACGCCGCTGGCTATTGATGAGTCTCACCCGTTTCCGTTTATTTCCAGCAAAAGCCGTTCTTTGATTGTTGAGCTTCAAAACCCGGCTACAAATGAACAATTGTTTGCAAGAGTAAAGGTGCCCGACAATATTTCCCGCTGGATTCGTATACCTGGCAATATGAGACGGGAAACAGAGGACCGGGAAGGAGAGGCGGTGCTTTTGCCTTTGGAAGATCTGATACGCTGCCGCCTTCAGGAAGTTTTTACAGGAGCTGAAATCATTTCATCGCATGTAATCAGAGTTACACGGAACTCAGATATTGAAAAAAACAAGGAAGATGCTGAAGATCTCCTTGAAATGATTGAGGAGGAGTTGCGGGAACGGCGGTTTGCACAACCCGTACGCCTGGAAGTTGAGCGAAAGACACCGGATCATATAAAAAACCTGCTCACTGATAATCTTAATATTTCGGATGATGATATTTTTGAGGCAGACGGACTTGTAGGGCTTTCGGAGTTTACGGAACTTGCTGATATCGAAGGATTTGATCACCTCAGGTATGAACCCTGGACACCGGTTACCCATCCTGCTTTCAGCCGTGAAGCGGAAAACGATACTTCGTCATTTTTTGATTCCATAAGAGAGTCAGACATCCTCGTACATCACCCCTATCATAGCTTTGCAACCTCGGTGGAGCGGTTTGTCCATGAAGCGGCAGATGACTCTGAGGTACTGTCGATAAAGCAGACACTGTACCGGACATCCGATGATTCACCACACATGCATGCGCTTATACGTGCTGCAGAAAACGGCAAGCAGGTTGCCGTTCTGGTTGAGTTGAAGGCAAGTTTTGATGAACAGAGAAACATTGAATGGGTACATAAGCTTGAAAAGGCCGGTGCTCATGTTGCCTATGGACTTGCCGGGCTGAAAATACACTCAAAGCTGACAGTAATTGTCAGACGGGAGGCGGATGTTATCCGCAGATATGTGCATGTTGGAACGGGTAATTATCACCCCAAAACAGCTCAGCTTTATGAAGATCTGGGCCTTTTCACCGCTGATGATCAGGTCGGTAAAGATGCGACCAATCTGTTCAATTTTCTGACAGGCTATTCCCCGGGCCAGACATACAGCACGATGCTGGTGGCACCTCACTATTTGCGGATGGAAATGACAAAGCGCATCAGACATGAAAGAAATTTGGCAGCCAAAGGATTTAAGGCCCAAATTATTGCAAAAATGAACAGCCTGGAAGACCCGGGTATTATTGAAGAATTGTATGCAGCTGCAGAAAACGGTGTGAAAATTGACCTGGTAGTCAGAGGTGTTTGCCGGCTGAAAACCGGAATCAAGGGAACAGGAAACAATATCAGAGTACATTCGGTGATTGGACGGTTTCTGGAGCATTCAAGAGTGTACTATTTCAGCAATGGCGGAGACGCCCTGTACTATATTGGTTCTGCCGACTGGATGAAAAGAAATCTTGATTCCAGAGTCGAGGTCTTGCTGCCGGTTACCGATGGAAAAATCAAAAACTATCTTTGGCGAATGCTGCAGACCTATTTAGATGACAAAAGGCAACGATGGCTGCTAAAACCGAACGGTGAATATAAACCGGCCGCACCCCCGGAAGAGCAAGCGGATCAAGGCGTTCAGCATACTTTTATGGAAAATGCCCGGTTACAAAGCGCAGCACACTCTCAAAGCTGAATCATTACTGACAATCGTTTTCCGTTTGCCTATTCTTCTGTCTGGCTGTTGATCTGCCCCAGAAGATTTATCGCATCTTCCTGATATGAGCTGCTGATTTCAGCCAGTTTTTGGGCATAAACCGTTGCTTCATTACGATCATCAACAGCCAGGAAACTGTTCATCTTTATCCAAAGACACCTGTCTGCACGAACATTATTAAAAGATGCTTCACAGCCAACATTTTCCAGAGCATGGGCTGAAGCGGTGTAATTGCCCGCGTTAAAATTCAGGACACCAAGATTGTAGTAAATAGTTTGCTTTTCTGTATCGTCTGCCTGCGGTAACAATTCTTTATATTGGGCAATTGCATGTTCGGCAGATCCGGAAACGGCATCAAAATAGATATCCATTAACCGGCTCTCCAGAACTGATAATGCCTCGTCGGAAGAACGTTCGACTTCCGGAGTTATCAGGTAGGCAAGCGGGATGCTGTCCGTAACGGGATTGATTTCAGCATCATTGCCACTGCGGAAAAAGTTAAACATCAATGTAATCAGTATTACCGCAGCCAGTGCGACAAGCCATGGCTTTTTGTCTTCTTTGACCATTTTTCCGGGTTTGTTACCGGGATCATTCTTATCGTCCATCTGTTTTTTCCGCAAACCGGCCTGAATTTTGAGATATTTGTAAAATTCCGGGTTTTCAAGCATGTACTCCCACAGTTCGTCCGTCTCTTTTTTATCAAGACGTCCTTTCAGATATTCGTCGATTTGTTTAACAATATCGCCTGGAGGGATTTTATTCATAATAGTTTATTCTTAATCATTTTACCTGTAGACAACGCAGCCGGTAAATCCTTACACTTTTTTTCCAATCTTTTTTTTGACGCATTCGGCAAGCTTCTTCACGATGCGGTGTTTTCGGATCCATACATTATTGACTGAGATGCCCATTTCTTCAGCTATGTCTCCGGCATGGATATCCGGATAGGAAAGCCAGTAATCAATAAAGCTGCGTGACTCTTCAGAAAGATTTTCAAGGCATTCGCTCAATGCTTTTTGTTCTTCCTTGTCCACAAGGGAGTCTATTTGTTCTTCAATTGGCACATATGGTTCCATATTATCCTGGTAATTACTGCGCTTGTTTTCATATTGAATCCGCAGGTATCGGTTTCTTGCACTCTGCAGCATATAAGAGTATATACTGTCAGGTTCTCTTATGGCGTTACTTTGTATGCGTTCAACGGCATTCATTATGGCATGCTGTGCACAGTCTTCGGCATCCTGATGATCTGCCCTCATGGTGCTTCGGAGGTAGGAGCAGAGTATTTTGAACGTATCGGTATAAAGCACCCGGAACTCGTCCCCGGATCCTTTTTTTATTGCTGTCACTAGTTTTGTGTAATCCATAAATTATAACCGATAGCTGCGTTTGTAAATCCATCGAAAACATCAGGCCGTCCGATAGTATGATATTCTGATGCTGCTGATTCAATAAACATCAATACCTGAATATATTCAATATGACAGCACGTTTTGGATAATTTTCGCACATTTTTCCGTAAAATCAGATGATTTAAACCTGTATCTATGTACCGTGTGCAGCTGCAAAATTTTGAAGGGCCGCTCGATCTGCTTCTTTTTTTTATAAAGCGGGATGAGCTGGACATATACGACATCCCCATATCCTATATTACCGAGCAGTTTCTGGACTACATCAGGTTTCTTGATGAGCTGGACCTTGGTGTCGCAAGTGAGTTTATATACATGGCCAGTACACTGATGGCTATCAAAGCCAAAATGATGCTTCCCGAACCGGAGGGAGAGGAAGACGAATTCGGCGAGGAGGATCCACGTTATGAACTTGTCCAGGCACTTCTCGAATACAAGCGCTACAAGGAAGTTGCAGAGGACATGTATGATCTGGACAAAAAAGCCAGATTCTCATATAACCGCGGCTTTACGGAACCTGACCATGTTGAGGCCGAACAAAAGGGCGAGGCTCTGCGTGATGTTTCCCTTATTGACATCATGGCTGCGTTTAAAAACGTCATGAAATCGGTAACCACAGAGCATTATCATGATGTACAGCGGTTCGAGACCGATATTGAAACACAATCTGATTATGTGATCTCACAACTGCGCAAACATGGGAAATCGTCTTTTAAACAACTTTGCGCCGGAATGACTTCCAGGATTTATGTTGTTGTTACCTTTCTGGCGATACTTGAACTCCTTAAGGAAAGCCAGCTTAAGCTTTATATAACAGAGTCCCTGACGGAGTTTTATCTTGAGCTCCCTTCACCCGACGAGCTGCAGGGGCCTGCCAGGTCCGCATAACAATTGGAATTTCCTCTGTTTCTGAAATAAACTCTTTTCGCATTTATAAATCTCATAGTTACAGAAAAAATTACCTGTCACCTTCATTTCACCGTGTAACGGCTATGCTTCCATATGTAAACCCAGCTGCAGGCAGCAGATTCTGTACCGGATTATTATCCATTCTGCTTTTGCTTTTTTTGCAAAATCCGGCTTTTTCCACCTTGCAGGAGCACGGCAACGAACCCGCATCGTCAGAAGATAGCATCTCGCTTTCACAATTAAAGTATCATCTGAATGTGCTGGCCCAGGATTCTCTAAAGGGGAGAGGTACAGCTCAGGAAGGCGCCAGACTGGCATCCCGGTACCTGGTTGACTTCTATAGCAGGGACACGTTTTCCGGACTTGAAGGATTTGAGCTTCACCGCCAAACGTTTACTCTTGAAAGTAAAATGTGGGAGGATGTGAAATATTCACTGTATATCAATGAAGACCCGGACACTCCGGCTGTGTATCAATCGCGAATTGCTGAAAGCGTCTCATCGAATAATGAACCGGGGCTTTTTTTCCCGCTGCATGGCGGCTCTGAGAATGTAAAATCACCGGTTGTATTTGCAGGATTCGGTCCCGGTGATCACTCCTATCGTATCGCGGATGATTCAGATGCCGGTTTCAGGGATAAATGGGTTTTGATGTTTGAGCCGTCCGGGTCAGGCCTTAAACGTAATGACTCTGATGAGTTCATGTCCCGTTCCGATATGGTCTCAAAAATGGTAAATCGTCATGGTGCTGCCGGTGTCATGTTTATATCCGAAAAAAGCATTGAAAAATGGGAAGTTTTGTATGAAACCATGAAACAGCAGCTTCCCAGACCGCTGGCCATCAGAAAACCGGAGCAAAGATTTCGTCATGCAGAGCGTCCGGCCGGCACGGCTGTTTCTGTACACCCGGGGGTGGCAAAAGATATTCTCGGTCTGGATAACAGGCAGCAGCTTGACAGTCTCCGAGCTTACTGGAAAGAACCAGAAACAACCGCCGAAGCTGAGATGACCGGACACATTTTCAGAAATCATCCTGAAATAAACAGAAGAGAAATCGAAGAGGAGAATATCATTGCTGTACTGCCTGGGCATGATGAGGATGCGAGTGATGATGCCGTAATTATTTCAGCACATTACGACCATCTCGGTCTTGGGGAGCCTGATGACCGAAATGATATCGTTTACAGCGGCGCAGATGACAATGCCAGCGGAACTGCGGTAATCATGGAGCTGGCAAGAACATTAGCGGCTTCTTCACACGCAGGCAATCCGCATGACCGCACATTGATCTTTCTTCATGCCGCGGCTGAGGAGTGGGGGCTGTTCGGAGCCCGTTATTATGCCGAAAATCCGATTTATGATCTTGATAATACCATAACCAGCATTAATGTGGACATGGTTGGAGCTGTCGATGAGCGCCATGCCGGCAATCCGGACGAGCCCTATGTCTATGTTATAGGCGGGGGAATGGTATCCCGGGAACTTCAAAGAATGCTTGAAGAGACCAATCAGTCAGGAGATCAGCAACAAATCAAACTGGATGAACATTACAATGATCCTTCACATCCCAAAATGCTTTACAGAAGAAGTGATCAGTGGGCTTTTGGTGAAAGAGGGATTCCGTTTGTGTTCTTTTTCTCCGGACTTCACGACCATTATCACAGACCGTCTGATACTGCTGAACGGATCAGCTGGACGCAGTTAAATGAACGGGCGGGATTTATTTACGAATTTGTGCGGAATATGGCACAAGACGGTGACATACCGAGAATGAAAAATGAAAGGCCGGATATACCTTCCATGAGGTCACGCTGATTCATCAGTTATCTTTAGACTGCCTGCTAAAGAGTGCATTGACGAAACCGGCACGCTCAAAAACCTGCAAGTCTTCAATTTTCTCACCAACTCCGATATACTTGACGGGCACAGACATTTCGTGGGAAATGCCGATGACGATTCCGCCTTTTGCCGTGCCGTCAAGTTTTGTCAATGCCAGTCCGGTAACATCAACCACCTCGGTAAATGCTTTTGCCTGCTGCATTGCGTTTTGTCCGGTTGATGCATCCAGTACCAGCAGGACTTCATGCGGAGCACCTTCCACCACCTTGCCCATAACCCGCTTTATTTTTCCAAGTTCGGACATAAGCGCCTTGCGGTTGTGGAGTCTCCCGGCAGTGTCCACCAAAACAACATCGGCTCCTTTCGATTTTGCTGAGGCAACGGTGTCAAAGGCAACTGCGGCCGGATCGGCTCCCTGCCCCTGCTGAATCAAGGTAACTCCGGCGCGTTCACTCCAGATCTTCAGTTGCTCAACTGCACCTGCACGGAAGGTGTCACCTGCACCGAGCATGACGTTTTTACCCGCCTCTTTGTACATGTGTGACAACTTTCCGATGGTCGTCGTTTTTCCGACCCCGTTAACTCCCACGACCATAATTACGTGGGGTTTATTGGAAAGATCGGCATCAAATTCAGCCGGGCGGCCGGGTTCATTTTCAATCAGAAGGTCGGTTATTTCTTCCCGAAGGATATTCTGGAGTTCCGAACTGCTTACATATTTGTCTCTTGCAACTCTTTCTTCGATGCGGCGGATTACCTCAAGAGTTGTTTTAACACCTACATCAGATGTGATCAGAACCTCTTCAAGATCATCAAGCACCTCATCATCCACCTTGTCCTTTCCGACAAGTGTTTTGCTGATTTTGTCAAGGAATCCACTGCGTGTTTTTTCCAGTCCTTCCTGAAGCTTTTCTTCTTTTTTTCCAAAACCCAGTTTGTCAAACAGGCCCATAGTCAATCAGTAAATTAATTTTGAATCAGAATAATTGTGAAAATGAAGGAGAACCGAATCTGTTCGGTAATCAGTTAAACTCGGCTCCTTTTTTCTGAATCATGACATATCGATGAACGTAGGAGCCCAGAGAGTAGATAAGCAAAATAACACTCAGCCACATTAAAAATGCTATGGTTTCTTCTCTTTCAGGAAAAAAGAAGGCTACAATCCAGTATATGGCCAGGACATTGACGGCCACCTTTCCAGACATCACCGACATCGCATACTTGCCTCTTTTTCGCTTGATCATGAGTGACCCGACCAGGATGAGCCCGTCTCGTAGAAGAAGAATGACAACAAAAAAAACAGGGATTATATCGATGATCACACCGTATAAAAAGAGGATGATGCCGCATATCTTGTCAGCAAGAGGATCAGCGACCTTGCCAAACTCGGTCACCTGGTTGAATTTGCGAGCAAAGTAACCGTCCAGATAGTCCGAAATGAAGGCATAGGCGATAATCGCCACGATAAGCCAGTTTGCTTCTTTACCGGAGGCATGGTGAAGAAACAGTATGGGTATGGCGATCAGCGCCCGCGACAGTGAGATAGCGTTGGCTATGGTAAAAACTTCATCTTTTACCGGGATGATTTTCCCGTCAATGTTTCTGGTCTCAGTCACGCTGTCTCCGGATTTCTCACTGTGCTCGTTGCATATCCCGTCATCGAGGACATAGTTAATAAAACTTTACTTAATCGGGTGTATCGTCGTACTTTAATTGACCCCGAACATACCCGTGAACCTAAAATATAAATTTAAAGCATGAACGCGAAAGAAAGTGACAATTCGCTTTTTGAGAAAACCATCAAGTCAGATAAGATTTTTTCCGGAACGTTGCTGCATGTCTACAAGGATCAGGTTCTTCTGCCGGACGGCAAACAGTCTGGCAGGGAGTGGATCGATCATCCCGGTGCGGCGGCCATTTTACCAGTTTTTCAAAATGGGGATGTGCAGCTGGTGCGGCAGTACCGTTATCCTTTGAAGCAGGATTTTCTGGAGGTACCGGCCGGAAAGATTGACAGCGGGGAAGATCCGTTTGTAACTGCCAGAAGAGAGCTGCACGAGGAGTCCGGCGTTTCTGCAGGGCAATGGGTTTCGCTGGGAGCATTTCATCCCTGTATCGGTTATACCAATGAAGTGATTTATCTCTATCTGGCATGGGACCTGGAGCTTTCGGCAAATCACGTTGATGCCGATGAATTTCTTGCGCCGGTGCGTGTACCTTTTTACCAGGCTGTCAATGCGGTTCACGCCGGTGATATCACTGACGGAAAAAGCATAGCTTTGCTGCTCAAAGCGGAGAAATGGTGGCAGCAGAATGCACCATTCAAGATCAGTGCTTCCTAATTCTTGAGGTACCCTCTTTTCTTTGCGATATCCTTGATTTTTTCCTTCAACAGGCTGCGACCGCGGTGGAGTCGGGACCGCACTGTGCCAATGGGGACATCAAGCATGTTTGCAATTTCTTCGTAGGTGAAATCTTCTACATCACAAAGCAGCAGGGGGGTTCTGAAATCTTCCGGAAGCTCGTCCAGTGCTTTTTTAAAATCATCGTCATATTCACTGCGGTAAAACCTGGCCTGGAGGTCGGTCGTATCACTCTGTTCACTGCGGATGGTCTCGTAATAAGTGGCAACTTCGTCATAATCAACCTTCGGCGGCTGACGTGAAGCCTTCCGGTAGTTGTTGATGTAGGAATTTTTGACAATGCGATATAGCCAGGCGCGGGCATTGGTGCCTTTTTGGAAACTGTTGAAAAAGCGGAATGCCTTTACAATACTGTCCTGAAGGAGATCTTCAGCATCGTTCGGATCCGTCGTCAGGCGCAGCGCATAATTGTATGTAGCATCAATATGCGGCATAATTTCCGCATTGAAGTCCTCTTGCTTCTTAATTTCCTCTTCTGTCAGTCTGTTGCTCATGTTTTCTCCGAAAAACGTTGTACGGAAATGGTCAAATCAAGTGAGTTGGCTGCGGATCTTTTCCAGGAGTCTGTTCAGCTCCTCCAGCTCGTTGCCATCCAGCATGTCCATAATACCATCCATATCCTGATGGAGTGGTTTCAATTCATCAAGTAATTCAAGGCCTTTTGAGGTGATTGTTATGCTTACTTTCCGCCGGTCCTCACCGCATATTTTGCGGATGGCAAGATCTTCCTTTATCAGACGGTCAACAATACGTGTGATATCGGAACGTGAATCCAGCAGTTGCTCCCGAATGGCAAAGTTGCAGACAGGCTCAGGATGAAACCGTTCCAGGATACGCAGGACATTAAACTGTTGAAGAGTGAGATTGTGCGGCTGCAGTATCTTTTGAAGCCGCGATGCGATATTGTTGTAGGTAAACAGCAAATTGGCGACTGCCCTGTGTCTTTCGTTGCGGTATCGTGTATTTACTGTTTGAGTTTCCAAAGCTGATACGGTTTAGCCTTCGTTGTCTTTTTGGTTTGTCAGGCAATATAACCACAGAAAATGCATGTTGCAACAACAATGTTTAAACATTTAATGTTTAAACGCACAAATGCAGGGTGCTGTATTACATCAAGCGGTAATGACAACGTAATTAAAGCTGCCCTTTCAGTATTTTACAGTACAGCCGTATGGCTGATGTGATTGAACTTCAACGGGTTGACCGTCAAGGAGATTGTCCAGAGCCTCACTGACAAAGTTTCTGGCTCCCTCAATATCATCCGGATTTGCACTTGGGTTATCGTCTATTGCTCCCATGTAGACCAGTTCGCCTTCCGGATTGATAATATACATGTGGGGCGTGACCTTGGCATCATACGCCCGGCCAACCACTCCGTCGGGATCCAGAAGTACTCCTTTCGGACTGGCCTCTTTTTGCTTTGTGATCTCTGAAGCTTCATCAGGTTCAAGGTATCCCTGCTTTCCCGGTGCTGATGAAATGATGGAGAACCAGACGACTCCCTTATCGCCATAATACTCCTGAAGCATCTGCATGTTTCCGGAGTCATAGTGCTTTATGACGAAAGGACACTCATGATTCAGCCACTCCAGCACGATGTACTCACCTTCATAATCAGACAGTGAGTGGGCTTCACCATAGGCATCTTTCAGAGTGAAATCAGGTGCCGTATCACCAACCGAAGGCGTGTCACTGCCGGCGGATATTGCCGTGCCAATGAAGGAAAACGCTATCAATAGAATAGTTAAGCTGCTTCCAATTAATTTCATGATTTTCTCCTTTTAGTAAGTAAAAAAGATGTTGGTGTCAGTGAGTGCCGCTGCCAGATTAACCGAAACATACAAAAAACAATACGACATATAATATATGCAGGAACAGACATTTAATCTAAGGATTCAATGACATCGGATTGAATTTCCATGGATTTGATATCAGCATCCCTGACCCAGCTCTGCATTCCGGATACGACACCCCGGATGGTATCAGGTGCTGAGCTCAGATAGCGGGAGGCCTTCATCCTGATTTTCAACTTATCACCTTCTCTTGAGATATCCTGAGGACTGGAATGATCGATCCGGCCCTGCTCATAAGGGAAGAAGTATAACTCGTCAGTATCCGGAAAGCGGGCGTCATTTTGTTCCGGTGAAAGTGTGATAACAAATTCCGCGCCATCAAACCGTGTTTTTGCGCTCCAGGCTTTTGATAATGACGGGAGTGACTCCTCTGCCTTACGGATGTACTTCCGGGCATCATCATCAAATCCGGAAAAATTTCCGCTGCCGTCAATTTCAAGTGTAATTCGGTCCGATTCAGAAATGCAAATATCCTTGCATACCAACCAGTTCATATCGGCTTCCAGATGTTCATAATGAGTTTCGCCGCTTCGGTCACGTTCTTTGACATGCATTGGAACCAGCAGGGTTACGTGATTCGAATATCCGTAGGTTGTGACACCATCCTCATCAAAGCGGGCTGGTTGAGGCCATTTTATTTCTCCGGGCTCCAGTAACGGATGATCATCCCAGGAAATCCGCGTAGGTAGTCCGGAATCACCCGGATTTCTCCAGTAAACGTGCCAGCCCTCCCTGATCTTCATATGAACACCAACCATCACAGTATCTGAATCCGTCATTTTTGAAACTTCAGGAATCAAAGTTACCGAAACGTGCTGCTCATCCACAACTTCGGCCTTTCCTGTATGGACGGCACGGACAGACAGGGACTCTGTTTTCTGTTTTAACGCAACGGCGGGATGCACCAGGGCAGTTGACACCAAAAAAAGCGCAACGGATGCTCCGGCAGCCATTCGGATGGATTTATACTTCATATTTCTTCATTATGACGTAATTTGATCTGTTATACAGATTAACTAACAGTTTTGTCAGTTCTAACGACAAGATATTGGAATTATTCAAAAAAACGATCATCCGGAAACGAACCGTCTGGCTTCCGGCGCTTTCCATTCTGGCAGGATGTTTGCTGCTGGCGTTTCCACTGATACGGTCTTTCCACCTCGATTCAGCCATTATTGGCGGTGTCCTGGGCGGATCTATCGCAGTATGGCTTGGATCCGGCCGAAACGCACGTGACCGCAATGTCTTGTGGATAATATCGGCTGTTTACCTGGCAGCCATTCCCCTCATAATCCGTGATCTCGCAACCGGATGTATTGATGCCGATGGCCTTGCATTCTGGATATTCATCCCTTCCTTCAGCATTTTTTTCGGATACGGACTGGGCAGGGCGGGCCGGTATCTGTTCCCCGTTAGCGGCCGGATTGTTTCCGTAACTCTGTTTCTGATGTTTCTGATCCTCGGAGCAGTTGTTCCGTTTTTCCTTTTTCCGCAGCTCTTTTTTTACAACCACATATTCGGATACTGGCCCGGAGCCATTTATGATGAAAGTGTCACTTTCCCCGGCCGACTGATTCTCTTCCGGATCATTTCGCTGACATGGATCGGCATTTTCTGGATGATACCCCACCTGAAAGGATCGGACCGCGTGATAAAGGGGATCTTCGGATTGCTGCTGATCAGCCTCATCATCAGTTACACCATGATGCCGCAGAACAATCTGGTCTCGCCAGAAACATCCATCCGGAAATCCCTGGGAGGACACCATCAAAGTGAACATTTCGATCTTTATTATTCAGAGAACCACTTTGAAAAAAAAGAGATCGCCTTTGTTTCCCGGCTTCACGAGTTTCATTTCTCAGAACTGAAAGACACTCTGAGCGTCTTATGGCCTGCAAACAAGCGCATTTCAAGCTATTTGTACGGTAATGAAAGACAAATGCAACGAAATACCGGTGCGAGAGGGGTCAGTTTTGTGCCGGTTTGGCAGCGGACACCGCAGCTGCATATGCGGAAAGAGAGCGTGGACCAGACGCTTCGTCATGAACTGGTGCATGTCCTGGCACGCGAATTCGGCAACCGGACACTGAATGCCTCCTGGATTATCGGACTCGTCGAAGGCCTGGCGGTGGCACTGGCACCAGCGACATCCACAAGACTGACATCAGACCAGCTGGTGGTGGCCAATGATGCTTTTCTTGACAAAGAACAGATCAATCGACTTTTTTCGATGACCGGTTTTTACCGGGAACAGTCATCAGTTGCGTACTCCGTGTCCGGCTCGTTTACTGCAGTGCTGCTCGAAAAGTATCCTGTAGATTGGTTCAAGGAGGCCTATGGCGCATCTTCACTTGAGCTTGCCTATGGGGATGTAATGGATGAGGCTGTAAGGGCCTGGCACGAGAAACTGGAACAGGTGAGCGTGGATCCGGACGAGAAGGAGCTGGCAAAGGCGATTTTTTCCATACCATCCATATTTGAAGCTTCATGTCCCAGAGTGTATAGCGGATTTGACAAGCACAGGGATGGCTGGAGACTTTCCATGTCGGAAAAAGATACTGCTACTGCCATGCATCACCTTGAAAAGGCCCTCTATTATGAGTCCGACTGGAACAGAGGGTGGACAGAATGGATCCGGCTGAAGCTTGAAACAAGGAACCAGGATGATGAATCATCGATAGCGGACATCCTCCGGAAGGAAAAAGAAATGCCGGAACATGCAGCCATATCGTTGCTTCTGACGGATGCCAGGGTACTGTCCGGGAAAAAGGACGATGCTTTTGAAATCAGGGAAAAGGCGATGCAGGTTGAAGATTTGCCGCTGCGCGTGAGAAATGCATGGGATTTGAGAGGAGATGGCATTTTCTGGAAAAAACTGGCAGAGATCCTTTATATGGAACACCCGGATTTTGAAATTCTGGACGGTGTATTGAGCAGGCTCGGACCACGTGAATCAATAGCAGAAGCGGATCTGATTCTGGCATTTTTTTCAGAACTGTTCAGGCGCCATTCGTTTCCGTCCGGTTGGGAAAACCACATTGCCGGCGAGGATAATCAGACTGAATATTTTAAAGCTTTGATCAGCAAAGTGTTCAGATCGCCCGTCAACCCACATTTTTCTGAAACCTATCGAAATATGATTTATCTGGCAGGTGAAAAGGGCATACAGATCTCTTACGGGGAGCTATTCCAGGCGCATGACTGGAGGCCGGTTCAGAAAAAGCGCCTGCAGGAAGCAGTTCGGTTTTATGAATTCAGCACCACCGGTCGTCAGACTTCCGATGCATCGGAGACATTGCTGGACACGCCGTTTTCCTCATCACTTCCGGAGTAATCTTCCGGTTCATAGCCAAGGACAGGAGCCAGCCATTTTTCTGCTTCTTCCAGACTCATGCTTTTTCTGCACGCATAATCGGCGACCTGATCCCTGAAGATGTTTCCGACAGAAAAATACTCAGACTCCGGATGTGCAAAGTACCACCCGCAGACAGAAGCCGCGGGATTCATGGCATAGCTTTCCGTCAATGTGATGCCTGTTTTCTTTTGGGCATCGATTAGATCGAACAATAACGGCTTTTCCGTATGATCCGGATTGGCGGGATATCCCGGAGCCGGCCGGATTCCGCGATAATTTTCCCGAATCAGATCGTCATTGCTCAGCTGCTCACCGGGGGCATAGCCCCAGTACTCCTTCCGGACTTTTTCATGAAGCCATTCTGCCGCTGCTTCTGCCAGACGGTCGGCAAGAGCCTTAAGCATTATGGCGCTGTAGTCGTCGTGCTGTTCCTCAAAATGTTTCAGCGGGAGCTCTATTCCATGTCCGGCCGTTACGGCAAACGCACCGATGTAGTCGGCCAGCCCGCTCTCCTCCGGTGCGATATAATCAGCCAGACAACGGTTGGGCTGCCCCTTTCTTTTTTGTGTCTGCTGCCTGAGCATTCTGAGCGTGGCGCGGATCTCTGACCGCGATTCATCCTCATAAATAGCGATATCATCCCCAATGCTGTTTGCAGGGAATATACCGCATACCACAGCAGGTTTGAGCCAGTTTTCATTTGTGATCTGATCCAGCATCTGCTGAGCATCATCGAATAGCTTGCGGGCCTGCTCGCCATAGGTGCTGTCTTCCAATATAGCGGGATACTTTCCCGACAGCTGCCAGGTGATAAAGAACGGGGTCCAGTCGATATACCGGCGCAGTTCATCCAGCGCGGGTACCGGCACATCAATCAAACCCGTATGATTCGGCGCTGTGATATCCTCGCTGCGCCAGTTGACCGGAGTCTTGTTATACCTGGCTGCTTCGATGGATACCTTGTTCTTTTTCTGTGTTCTTTGGCTGTGACGGTCTCTCAGGCTCTGATACGTATTCCGGACCTCCTCAACAAAAGGATCTTTCTGTGAATCGGACAGAAGGTTGCTTACAACGGGCACGCTTTTCGATGCGTCGAGCACATGAATAACCGGCCCGGAGTACTGGGGGGCGATTTTAACAGCGGTGTGAATTCTGGATGTCGTGGCGCCGCCAATGAGCAGAGGCGTTTTCATCTCCCTGGCCTCCATCTCTTTGGCGATGCCGACCATCTCATCCAGCGAAGGTGTAATCAGTCCGCTCAGTCCGATCACATCAGCTTTACTTTCCAAGGCTTCATCCAGAATTTTCTGCGCAGGCACCATCACACCAAGATCGATGACATCGTAATTGTTGCATCCCAGCACAACGGCAACGATATTTTTCCCGATGTCGTGAACATCACCCTTCACCGTGGCAAGCAAAACTTTTCCTTTTGGACGGTCATCCTGAAGCTGCTTTTTCTCCTCTTCAATATAGGGGATCAGCCATGCCACGGCTTTTTTCATCACCCGTGCACTTTTGACCACCTGGGGCAGAAACATCTTGCCTTTGCCGAAAAGGTCGCCGACCACGTTCATTCCGTCCATAAGAGGACCTTCTATGACATCCAGCGCCTGGTCATATTCTTTTCTGGCCTCTTCGGTATCCTCATCAATATAATCTACAATTCCCTTCAGAAGCGCGTGTTCCAGTCTTTTTCCGACTGGCCGGGACCGCCATTCGTCCTGCTTGCTTTCAACCGAACCCTTTTTCTCTTTTATGGTCTCTGCAAAATCAACCAGTCGTTCCGTGGCATCATCCCTGCGGTTGAAGAGGACATCCTCGACGCGTTCCAGCAGCTCCCTGGGAATTTCTTCGTATACTTCGAGCTGACCGGCATTGACAATACCCATATCCATTCCTGCCCGGATGGCGTGATACAGAAACGAGGCATGCATCGCTTCGCGCACCGGATTGTTTCCCCGAAATGAAAATGAAATGTTGCTGACCCCGCCGCTCACTTTGGCATGGGGCAGGTTTTTCTTGATCCACTCAGTGGCACGGAGAAAATCAACCGCATAGTTGTTATGTTCCTCAATTCCTGTCGCGACCGTGAGAATGTTGGGGTCGAAAATGATATCCTGCGGGGGGAAGTTAATTTTGCCGGTAAGCAGGTCGTAGGCGCGCTTGCAAATTTCAATTCGCCTTTCATAGGAGTCTGCCTGGCCTTTTTCATCAAATGCCATTATGATGACGGCGGCACCATAATCCCTGACTTTATGAGCCTGTTCAAGGAATGCATCTTCGCCCTCCTTGAGGCTTAGTGAGTTTACTATCGCTTTACCCTGCAGGCACTTGAGTCCGGCCTCGATCACGGACCATTTTGAGGAATCCACCATAACCGGCACCTTTGCAATATCCGGTTCCGCCATGATCAGGTTCAGAAAGGTTGTCATCACTTTTTCGGAATCAAGCATGCCTTCATCCATGTTGACATCGATGATCTGGGCACCGTTTTCAATCTGTTCGCGTGCAACAGACAAGGCCTCCTCATACTGCTCTTCCCTGATGAGTCTGGCGAATTTTTTGGATCCGGTCACGTTGGTGCGCTCGCCGACATTGACGAAATTGGTTTCAGGCCGCACGACAAGGGGCTCGAGGCCGCTCAGGCGGAGATAGGGTTCGGCCTGATGCACTTCGCGTGGTTTGAACTGCAAAGCGGCATCCGCAAAGGCGGATATGTGATCCGGAGTGGTGCCGCAGCATCCGCCGATCATATTTACCCATCCCTCTTCGGCATACGACCGGAGCTGCTTCGCCATGAATCCGGCCGATTCGTCATATTCACCGAACTCGTTGGGAAGTCCGGCATTGGGATACAGTGTGACCGGCACGGTGGCGATTTGTGATAATTCCCGGATGAAGGGTCGCATCTGTTTTGAGCCGAGAGCGCAGTTCAGACCGACGCTCAGAAGACCCGGTATGTGGGAAACGGAAATCCAGAACGCCTCGGTTGTCTGGCCGGAAAGGGTGCGTCCGCTTTGGTCCACAACGGTTCCGGAAATCATGACCGGGACCGGATTGCCGGTTTGCCGCCGGTATTCCTGGACGGCAAAAAGCGCAGCTTTACAGTTTAAAGTATCAAATACCGTTTCAATAAGGAGCACATCGGCCCCGCCATCCATAAGGCCGGGTATCTGGGCACCGTAGCAGGCCGTCATTTCATCAAAGGTGACTGCCCGGTAGCCGGGATCGTTGACATCAGGAGAGAGAGAAAGTGTCCGGTTGGTTGGGCCTATCGCACCGGCAACAAAACGCGGTTTGTCCGGAGTTTTCTCTGCAGCCTTATCGGCAGCGCGGCGGGCCAGTTTGGCCGACTCAAAATTGATTTCATAGACCAGATCTTCCAGATCGTAATCTTTCTGGGAAACCGGGTTGGAACTGAACGTATTGGTTTCAATGATATCCGCTCCCGCTTCAAGGAACTCCTCATGAATGGAAAAAATGAGATCCGGCCGGGTGATACTGAGAAGGTCATTATTGCCTTTCAGGTCGCAGGAGTGGTTTTTGAATCTGGTACCGCGAAAATCATCTTCAGAAAGATTGTGCTTCTGAATCATAGTACCCATGGCGCCGTCAATGACTAAAATTCGGTGCCTGAGCTCTTTTTGTATGGGGTGCATCCGGATACTGGTTGTAATGATACGTTTGCAGATAAATAAACGTTTTGTTTAAACGGCAAATATACGAAATTTGATACTCTTGTTTCATGAGCACCGTATTATGCTGACTCCATTCACTGTACGCCACCTGTTATTTTTAGAACAATATGGGGAAATACTGTTACTGCCGGACCACCTGCTTTTTCTTTTGTGCGTTCTTCATCATTATTATTACCGGATATTCCAGCACCAAATCTGCAGAAAACCGTATTTCCGGTAACACGACTTCCGGAGCGGCGTTGGTCATAAATGAGTTTCTGGCGTCTAACAATGAAAATATTGCAGATGAAGACGGAGATAATGAGGACTGGATCGAAATTCTGAACACCGGCAATGAACCAGTCGATTTGAATTGGTTTGGTTTAACGGACAGGGAGGGCGATTTTTTCCGGTGGGTTTTCCCGGATACAACCATCATGCCCGGTGAATTCATGATTGTGTGGGCCTCCGGCAAGGACCGAAGCACCCCCGGAAAGCCCCTTCATACCAGTTTCAGAATCGCCAGCGCAGGTGAACCGCTCAGACTGAGCGATTTTAACGGCAACCTGATTGA
This sequence comes from Natronogracilivirga saccharolytica, assembly GCF_017921895.1. Classification (NCBI taxonomy): domain Bacteria; kingdom Pseudomonadati; phylum Balneolota; class Balneolia; order Balneolales; family Cyclonatronaceae; genus Natronogracilivirga; species Natronogracilivirga saccharolytica. Next base: position 107,551 of record NZ_JAFIDN010000002.1, on the reverse strand, counting down.
TACTGTTCCCCCCGTCTTTCTGCCTACTGATTTTTCGTATGGTAGAAAGCCGGATGGTTCTGACCAGTGGGTCTACTTCACAGAACCTACTCCGGGGGAATCCAATACCTCGGAGGGAGTTAGTTTACTGCTTGAACCGCCTTCCTTTTCCCATGAGGGCGGATTCTATTCCGAACCATTCGATCTAAAGCTTGAGGCTCCGGATGGGTACGAGGGAGTCCGGATTTTCTATACAACCGACGGAAGCAAGCCCGGCCCTGATAACGGCACCGAATATCACGAACCGGTGAGAATCGATGACAGGACGCAGGAGCCCAATGACATTTCGATGATTCCGACAAACAGATATTCTCCCGATCATCAATACAATGAGAACTGGGAAGAGCCTTCCGGGCAGGTGTTCAAGGGTACGGTTGTAAGGGCTGTGAGCTGGGCACCGGATTCGAAGTCCATCGAAACAGCCACGCATACGTTTTTTGTCGGAGATCAGCTGGAGGAGAGATATCAGCTTCCGGTGTTTTCGCTTGCTACTGATCGTGACAATTTCTTTTCACCTGACAGCGGTATCTATGTAAATGATAATTTCTGGAACAGGGGGGCTGACTGGGAGCGCCCGGTTCATGTTTCTTTTTTCGAAACCGGAGGCCGGCCCGTCTTGTCGCAGGATGCCGGTGTGAGAATCCACGGAGGCACCTCGCGCGGACGACCGCTGAAATCACTGCGCTTGTATGCCCGGCGCTCCTATGGTGAAACCTGGTTTGAATATCCGTTTATTCCGGATGCACCTGTGGAAAAATACAAACGGTTTCTGCTGCGCAACTCCGGCAACGACTGGCGGCGCACCCTTTTCCGAGACGCACTGATGCAGAAACTCGTCGAACACACCACGGTTGAGACCCAGTATTACCGTCCGTCCATCGTTTTTATCAACGGGGAGTACTGGGGGATCCATAATATCCGGATGCGGTACGATCACCGCTATTTTGAAACCATGTACGATATGAACCGGGATGATCTGGTTCTGCTGGAGGGCGATGCCGGGATCAAGGAAGGCAACGAGAGCGACCGCAATGCATATTTGCAGCTGCGTGATCGGCTGGAGCAGGAAGATGTGAACAATCCCGTTATCTGGCGAAATTTCGTTGAGCAGATCGACTTCGACAACCTGAGGGATTACAATATTGCGAATATTTATTTCAGGAATACCGACTGGCCCGGAAATAATATCGACTTCTGGAGAAAGAGGACCAACGGTGCGGTTGATGGTGCCCCGGAGGGCCATGACGGACGCTGGCGCTGGCTGCTATACGATACCGATTTCGGATTCAATCTTGATTACGATTATGTTCAGGGCTATCAAGTGGAAGCAGAACACAATACGCTTGCATTTGCCATAGACGGAAGCGGCAACTCCTGGCCCAATCCGCAATGGTCAGTTGCCATGCTTCGGGGAGCGCTCAGAAACACGGCATTCCGGCACGATTTTATTCACCGGTTTGCGGATCTGTTGAATACGGCATTTGACGCGGATCACGTAGTCGGTGAAATTGACAAAATGAAAGCGGTTCTGGATCCTCATATCGATGAGCACATTCGCCGCTGGAGAGGTCCTGAAACCAGGGCGTTCTGGGAAGAGGAGGTGGAGTCAATGCGGCGTTTTGCAAGAAACAGGCCCGATACCCAGCGCAGGCACATCGCTTCCTACTTTAATTTACCCGGAGAAATGAATGTGACACTGGACGTGAATGATCCGGACGGAGGGTATATTACTGTCCACACCATAGATATTGACAAAGATGTGCCGGGAATTCCGGATGATCCCTGGCCCTGGACCGGGATATATTTCCGGGATGTACCTCTGACCATAACTGCCCGTCCGAATGAGGGATACCGTTTTGCAGGATGGGATGGTGCCGACAGTGGCAGTGAAGAGATAACAATACGTACTTTTGAAAGTGAAATGTCGCTTAAAGCCCGCTTTGAAGCCACTGATGTATCAGGTAGTTATACCGGAGAAGATGAGGACAAGCCATCTGAATTCCGGATTGAACCGGCGCGACCCAATCCGTTTAACAGCAAATCGACAATTCGGATTGCCCTTTCCCACGATACCCATATTCGCTGTACGGTATACAGTCTTGACGGAAGAGTCGCCGGGCGCATGCATGACGGATTGCTTCGTGCGGGGTATCATGATCTCCGGATTGATGCCTCAAACTGGGCAAGTGGTATCTACATAGCCGTAATTGAAGGCGGCGGCTTAAGAGAAACGATACCGGTTACGCTTATCAGATAAAAATCCGGAATTGCCTGTAATCCGCAGTGGTTTCGGGTTTAAACAAGGTGTATATTAATGGCAGAACGTTATAAGCAGCCCCCGAAAAAAAGCAAAGCCCGTCCGGTCAAGGACGAGCTTTTGAGGGGAGGGTATGGTATGGTTTCTATAACAACTACGATGGCAAAATATTGTACATCACGTCAGCATTTTATGTGATAATTAACAATATTTTACGCATTGGTATATATTTTATATTTAATCCGTTTTATCAGGTCCTGCACCAAGATAACGTTCTAACCAGCTGTGGAATTCCCCAAACCAGTGGATTGAATTCTGCGGAGACAGAATCCAGTGATTTTCATCAGGATAGTAGACCAGGCGCGCATCAAGTCCCATGCCTTTGTATACCCCGTAAACTTCAAGTGCATGGGTCAGCGGGACGCGGTAGTCCAGCTCCCCGTGAAGAATAAGCATCGGTGTTTCAAAATTTTCAGCATACAGAGCGGGATTCCATTGCTGCATGCTGTCGGGGTCCTCCCAGGGTGATCCGCTGTAAGCAGCCTTTCGGTGATAAGTCACATCTGCCGCAAACTGGGTCATGATATTGTAGACCCCGGCGTGATTTATAAGCGCCTGATAGCGATCGGTGTGCCCTGCAATCCAGCTTACCATATATCCGCCATAGCTGCCTCCGGCCGCTGCGGTTCGCTCAGGGTCAATGTAATCTCTTTCCTCCAGATAATCCGTTGCTTTCATGATGTCCCGGTAGGGCAGTTCGGAATGTGCTCCGTGAATGGATTCCGTAAACTCCTGGCCAAAACTGCTTGAACCGTGGAAGTTGGGCATGGCAACGACATATCCCGGCGATGCAAAAAGCTGGGCATTCCACCTGAAATGAAAGTCATCACCAAAAATTCCGTGCGGACCGCCGTGGATCTGTACGAGCAGAGGCCATTCTTTGTCTTCGTCAAAATCCGGCGGATACACCACATACATCTGGATATCTTCGTCGTTGGCACCTTTGTAAGTAACATTTTCCACCCGGCCAAGCGCGATATTATCCATGATGGAATCATTCAGTGTCGTGAGCTGTGAAAGGCGACGTCCGTTTGTTTGAATGCGGAAGAGCTCGGGCGCCTGTTTCAGGGACCGGTGTACAAATACGAGCTGATCTCCCGTCAGGATGGCTCCGGTGTTTGTACCACCGCGGTAAATCTCCCGGACCCGGTCATTTCTTATTTCATAGGAGAAAAGGGACGTTTTTCCACGGTCCTGAGCAGTAAAGTGGATCTCCCGGTTGTCTTTGGACCAGATGAAGTTGGAAGGGGAAAGATCAATGCCCTCATGCACTACTTTTTCAATTACTTCCCGGTCTCCGGTACTCCGGTCATAGAATACCAGCCGGGTGCGATCGGCATAAAAATCAGTGCGGCGTTGTTTGCCGTAAAGCAGAGTGTTGCCGTCCGGACTGTATACCGGACTAACATCGTTGGCCGGATTGTGCTCGGTGATGTTTTCCAGTTCGCCGCTGCCGTCGGTCGGAACGAGAAAAATGTCATAATTCAGATACTCGTAGGGCGGCGGATTGCTGTTTGCAGATACGGCAATTTCACTGCCATCGGGTGAGATGTCGTATTGCGGTGATCCCATCATGGCAAAATATCGCTTTGAACCCGGCATCAGATCAGTAATTTCACCTGTCTCTGTATTGAGTTTGAAAATCCGCGGGTAGCGTCCGTCCGTCAGCCATCGATCCCAGTGTCTGTAGATCCGGTTTTCTGTCACTTTAGCACTGACCTTGGAATCGTCCTGCTCTTTGATCATTTCCTCGAGTTTTTCAAAGTCTCCATCATATCCCGGAAGGACATTGGCAGAAAACGCGATATGTTTTCCGTCGGGAAACCATTTCGGAGCGGAAACAGCTACGGGGAGATCTGTTTTTTTAATGGCCTCACCGCCGTCTGCAGGAATCAGGTACAGCTGTGCCGGCCCGTCATCTCTGCCGGAAACAAATGCGATCTGTGTGCCGTCAGGGCTCCAGGCGGGCTGCCGGTCCGCATTCTGGCTGGTAAATTGCTTTTCCTTTCCGTTCTCAAGGCTTCGGACATATAAATTCGTGCTGGACTCATTGGTTTCGATATCATATCCGGTCACCTGATAAATGATTTGGTCGCCATTTGGTGAGGCGTCGCCGGTAGTAACTCGCTTTAAATTCCAAAGATCTTCTGCTGTAATCGGCTTCTTATCATCATAACCGGAAGCTGTTGACTTCGTTACGGCTGAAGCCACAAGAATCAGGCTCAGCAGGAAAACGGACAATCGAATATCTGAAATACTGTTTTGTAGAAAATTCATCTGTTTCAAGTTTTGGATTTGTTATGACGGATCTGAGAGCATGACAGTTCTATTTATTTGCCGGGTGTCGGTTTTTTTACTTTGTCATGGGAATCTCATGGGTTAATGGGTTGAAATATCAGCGCATCTAAAGGTTGATGCATATTTCAAAGTGCCGGAATGCGCTGCTATTAAGCACTCACTACCTTTTTCCGTATTTAAAAAAACAGAGGTACTGAAAATGCAACATCGGCACGGAGTAAAATTATAAAAATCCGGATTAACCGAAACGGTCTGCCAGCCTGTTGATCATGTAGCTGCTTTCCTCAAGCGCCTGGTCAGCAAAGTTGCCGAAGAATTCAGAAATCTGCCTGAACTCCCTGATAAAGCCATCCCGGTCGTTGTTTTTAACGAGATCTGCCAATAAGTGATGGTGTTCCAGAAACTCAATCAAAAGCGTCCTTCGTTCAAAATTGGAGAACACAATATCGGCATAGAGTTCGGCATCCTGGGCGAAAATCCGACCGGTCATCATCAGTTCTGCCCGATATATCGGGCTGGAAAAGTCAGCCATGTCTTCCGGTTTTAATTCAAATTCTTTCATGAAGGATCCGTGCAGCAGCGCAACAAAGTGGCGCAGGCCCTGAATGAGATGCATGGCACGGTCATGCTGCTCCGGATCAACATACTTGATGCGCAACCCCCACAATTTGAACTGTTCGATCAGCCACTCATATTCACTTTCACCCCTGCCGTGACAAACCATCATAAGCTGCTTTGATACATTCATGACATCAGGGCCGTGCATGGGGTGAAGAGCAACGACCGGGCCGCTGTGTGCATGAAGCATGGCATCAATGACGTGGGATTTATTGCTGGTAAAATCAGCAAGTATGGTTTCCTCTGAAAGAAAGGGACCGATACGGGCAATGGTTTCTTCGGTGATCTTGATGGGCACCGTAATAATCACCAAATCCAGATTCCGGGTTAACTCCTCAGCTTGATCCCAGTCATCCCGATCCAGAATGCGGACTTCGTGTCCGGTCGCTTCGGCTATATTGGCATACAACCGGCCCATACCGCCGCGGCCACCGACCAGCAGAATACTTTTTTTGCCGGCACGGGTAACAGGAAAATTGTTGCCGGACTGGTAGGCTCTGGACGAGCTCATAATCATTCTGAGAAAATCTTCCGCCCAGTCAACATCCAGTCCAAGCTTTGCCGCTTTGTTTCTGAAAGCAGCGATTTTTTCCTCCTCTCTGTCAGCTACAAAAATGGGAAGATTATTTTCAATTTTTGTATCAATTACCTTTTTTACGGTTTCATTTCTCTCCTGCAGCAACTTGAGGATGTGGTCGTCAATTTCATCGATGCGGTTGCGAAACGATTCGAGACTTTTTTGTTTTTCACTCATTTGTATGGATACGGCCTTCTTTGCGTTTATTAATTGCTGGTGCTAAATAGATGTAATGATCTGTCGTTATTGTGGTCTATACTATTAACCGGACGCGGCTGTTAAATGTAATCATTTATTAAATACAAATAGAACGAATGTCTGATTTCAAACTTGCTTCCCCTTTTAAACCTGCAGGCGATCAGCCCCAGGCAATAGCCGAACTGGTTGATGGTATAAACGAGAACGAGAAGTTTCAAACGCTTCTGGGGATAACCGGTTCCGGAAAAACCAGAACGATGGCTTCGGTTATTGAAAGTACGGGCAAGCCGACACTGGTGATGAGCCACAACAAAACCCTGGCAGCCCAGCTATACCGCGAGCTCAGTGACTTTTTCCCGGATAACTGCGTTGAATTTTTTATCTCCTACTACGACTACTATCAGCCTGAAGCCTATATTGCATCCCAGGATAAGTACATTGAAAAGGATTTATCTATAAATGATGAAATTCAGCGACTCCGCCTCCGTGCTACCAGTTCGCTTTTGTCCGGCAGGCGCGATGTTATTATTGTCTCATCTGTCAGCTGCATATACGGAATCGGATCACCCAGCGAATATGAAAAGCTTATTATCAACCTGAAGACGGGAAATGAAATTCCCAGAAACAAGCTGTTGTATGACCTGGTTGAGCTTCACTACAGCCGCAATGATCATCAGTTTGAAAGAGCAAGGTTCAGGGTGCGTGGCGATGTCGTGGATCTGTTTCCTGCCTACTCAGAACATGCGCTTCGTATTTCATTCTGGGGAGATGAGATAGAGTCACTGACCCTGTTCGACCCCGAAACCGGCGAGCTTCTGGAGGAAGTTGATCAGTTTTTTATTTATCCGGCATCCCACTATGTCACGACCAAAGCAAGGCTTAAACAAGCCATCGATCAAATCAGGGATGAGCTTGAAATCAGACTGGACATTCTTCGAGCGGAAGAAAAGTATATCGAAGCCCAGCGTCTGGAACAACGCACCATGTTTGATATCGAAATGATGCAGGAGATCGGGTTTTGTCCCGGCATTGAAAACTATTCCCGTTATCTCGCCGGCCGCAAACCAGATGAGCGACCATACTGCCTGTTCGATTATTTTCCGGAAGACTTTCTGCTGTTTGTGGATGAATCACATCAAACTGTGCCTCAGATAGGAGCCATGTACGGGGGAGACCGCTCCAGAAAAGTCAATCTTGTTGAACACGGATTCCGCTTGCCCTCGGCACTTGATAATCGTCCGCTGACCTTTGAGGAATGGGAGTCGATGGTTAATCAGTGCATTTTTGTCAGTGCGACCCCATCAGATTATGAGTTGGAAAAAAGCCAGGGCACCTACGTGGAACAGATTATCAGACCAACGGGACTGATGGAACCGGAAATCGAAGTCCGGCCGCTTAAATATCAAATAGATGATATTGTCGGAGAGGTGCAAAAAGCTGTGGACAAAAAACAAAGGGTGCTGTGCCTGACTCTTACAAAGAGAATGAGTGAAGAACTTTCGCAGTATTTAAAAGATCTGGGAATAAAAGCTGCTTACATGCACAGTGAACTTGATGCGCTTGAACGGGTTGAGGTGCTGTACCGTTACCGGCGGGGAGATTATGACGTTCTGGTGGGAATCAATCTGCTCAGGGAGGGAATCGATATACCTGAACTTGGACTTGTGGCCATTTTGGATGCCGACAAAGAGGGCTTTCTTAGATCAGAAACATCGCTTTTTCAGATTTCGGGACGGGCTGCCCGAAATGTTGACGGCAGGGTGATTATGTATGCTGACAAGGTCACGGATAGTATGAAGAAAGTTATTGATGAAACACAGAGGAGGAGGGAGATCCAGAAGAAGTACAATGAAGAAAACGGCATTGTGCCGGCCACTGTTGCCAAAGACCTGAAACCCCTTGTAGATCCCGCGCTTATTGGTGCAAAATCTTTTGAAATGGAAGAGGATGAACAGCAGACAGAGTTTCTGGAGCAAATAAAAGTGGCTGATGACGGTATTCACTACAAACCGGCTCCGGCTATGAAAGAGGTTGTCTTTGAAGATAAAGACAAGTTTATAACTCATTTGAAGGAATCTATGCGTACTGCGGCAAAGAATATGGAATTTGAAGAAGCTGCAAGAATCAGGGACCAGATAGCACAGGTTGAAAAAAATTTGGACGGATAATCATGTTTGCCATCCGGTATTCCTTTTTTTCATTTTCTTAGTACCTTCAATAAAGATAATGTTTATGTAACGAACCGGTCAGCCGAGAATGAGCACGCTTTCATATATCAAAAATTTTTTAAAAGATCCAAAAGTCGCATCCATTACGCCTTCATCCAGATTTACGGTTCAGAAACTGAGTCAGTATATCGACTTTCGGGAGAAGATAAGGATACTGGAGTTTGGTCCTGCAGATGGAGTATATACAAGGTTCTTTCTTGAAAAAATGACAGATGATTCCGAAGTGGCTGCAATTGAAACAAATGGTGACTTTGTAAATGCTCTTAATAAACTCGATGATATCAGATTGAAGGTGTTCATGGAAAGTGCTGAGAAAGCGGGGGAGATTGCCTCACATCTTGACTGGCAGGAAGTGGACTACATCGTATCAGGAATCCCTTTTTCATTTCTTGACGACGATGTAAAGCATGATATACTGGAGCAGTCTTCCACTATACTTAAAAAGGGCGGTGCTTTTCTTGGCTATCAGACTTCAGGGCATCTTAAGCCCTATCTGAAGCAGCATTTCCCAAAAGTCACTACGGAGATGGAGTACAGGAATATTCCGCCCATGTGCATTTATATCGCCAGGAAATAAGCAGCTTCTGCAGCGTCAGGAACCTTTGATCAAACCGTACTTTCTCTTGCCAACCTTCAGAATGACTTCATCATCATTTGATAGCTGAAGCTCGTGGTTTGGATTGGTAACCTTCTCACCGTCAAGAGATACGCCCCCCTGTGAGACAAGTCTTCTGGCTTCGCTGTTGCTGGGTGAGAATCCCGCAGTTTTAATGATATCAATCAGGCGGTGGGATCTATCCGAATCAAAAGAGAACTCCGGAATATCGTCAGGGACATCCTTCTTGATAACGGTTTTTTCAAAATGCTCTTTTGCCTGATTCGCCCTGTCCTCACCATGGTACATTCTGGTAATAATCCAGGCAAGTTCATGTTTTGTGTTTCTCGGATCCTTCTCTGCTTTATATTTATACTCCGGAAGCTGGTCGTGCGGAACATCGGTTACCAGTTCAAAGTAGGGATAAATCAGGGAGTCAGGAATGGACAAAGCCTTGCCGTACATATCCTCAGGCTTCTCGTCTATACCGATATAATTGTCGTACGACTTTGACATTTTTTGGGTACCGTCAGTTCCGACAAGCAATGGCATCATCAGACAAATTTGCTGAGACTGGCCAAATTCCTTCTGAAGATGGCGCCCCACAAGAAGATTAAATTTCTGATCAATACCCCCAAGCTCAACATCTGATTTCAGATGGACTGAATCCTGACCCTGGGCAAGCGGATACAGAAATTCGTGAAGTGAAATCGTGTCGTTGTTTTGGTATCGTTTTGTGAAATCGTCCCGTTCGATCATTCTTGCCACGGTATAATGCGATGCCAGGCGAATGACATCTTCAAATGACATCGGTGAAAGCCAGTCAGAGTTGTAAACGATTTCCGTTTTATCCGGATCCAGTATCCGGGATGCCTGCTCAAAGTAAGACTTGCCGTTTTCGACAACCTCTTCCCTGGTCAGTGCCGGACGGGTCTTGTTGGTTCCGGAGGGATCCCCGATCATTGCCGTAAAATCACCGATAATCAGAATAGCATGATGTCCAAGATCCTGAAACTGTCTCATTTTTCTCAAAATGACAGAATGTCCCAGATGGAGATCGGGCCTGGTTGGGTCACACCCCAGCTTTATTCGCAGCGGATTGCCGGTCTTTGCGGAAGTTTCCAGTTTTTCAGTCAGTTCATCCCGGGGGATAATTTCCACGGTCCCCCTTTCAATAATTTCGAGTTGTTTTTCTACAGAAAGCATGGTCATTTATAAAAACAAGTTCTGGTAAGTAGTCTAGTCAGGAACGGATATGTAACGTTCAACAGAATCTTTGTAGGGTTTCACTCCGGGCAATACACGCGCCACAATATCATAAGATGCAGGTGCTACCTTCAGGATTGGCTTATACAGAAGAGAGTTCTGTTTGATTCCGTTATCAGGAAATCCAAAACCGGAGAAAAAAATCAGCAGTATGCTGATGAACAGGCTGCTTTTTAACAGTCCGAAAAAGGAACCAAGCAGTTTGTTTGGTATGCTGAGCAGCAGGAGCTGAATCAGTGAATCGATAAAAAAAATGGCTATATGCACTGCCAGCAGGGCAAATATGAAAAGAAACGCAAACCCGATGTAGGGTAGGAACTCATCAGGGACACCCAGAAAAGGTTTTAAAAGTTGAGACACGAGGTCGGCATATTGAAAAGAAACAAAGCCCGCAAGTACCAGTCCGGCAATTCGGAAGACTTCTTTTACAAGTCCATTGCGAAAGCCTTTCCATGCAAAGACAAGCAGGATGATAAGAATTATGCCGTCCAGTAGGCTCATATTCAGTCCAGTAATTCCCGAACAATTCTGTTTACAACAGAACCGTCAGCCTTGCCTTTAACCCGGGGCATAAGTGTGCCCATAACCTTTCCCATGTCAGATTTGGAACTGGCCCCGATTTTGTCAATGACATTTTTTACTATATCTCTTATTTCATCTTCCGAAAGCATTTCCGGCAAATAAGCTTCAATGATACCAAGCTCATATTCTTCGGTTTGTGCAAGGTCGGTTCTTCCGGCATCCTTATACTGGGATATTGACTCTTTGCGCTGTTTGGCGGATTTCATCAAGACTTGCTGAACCTGCTCATCCGACAGGGTAACATCGCCGCCTTTTCTTTCACTGATCTCACGTTCCAGAATCTTGGATTTCAGAGAACGTAAAACCTGCAGCCTCTGCGTGTCTTTATTACGCATTGCATCCTTTAAATCAGCGAGAATTTTTTCGTATATGGCACTCATAGTATGTGATAATAACAATGAACCTGTTGTGGCGGGTGAAATTGCCGCCAAAGGAAATTAGGCAGATTGACCAAACAAAAAAAGGTCACACAAGTACATGTGCAACCTTTTAATAAACTTCAAAACAACATGGTCAGGATTTTTGTCTGGAAATGAAGTCCTTTACATTTTCCTGATCCACGGTTGATTCATGAAAAGCTATTTTTCCTTTGGAGGTTTTTTTAGAAACAATGACTTTGGCCATTTTTCTCTGGGCTGCCTTTGCAGCCAAAACCTGTTCACCGAAAACCTGTTTCTTGGCCATGATTACGTTCCTTATTTAATCTCTTTATGCAAAGTGTGTTTTCTGAGTTTGGCGTTGAATTTCTTTAATTCAAGCCGGTTTGTTGTCGTTCTTCGATTCTTGGTAGTCACATACCGTGAAGTTCCTGGTGCTTCCGTACATTCAAGAATAACCTGTACGCGATTTCCTTTAGCCTTGGCCATAACGGTTTAAATATTTTGTTTTAGAGTGCCTTTCTCTCGGGCTTCCTTAAGTACGGCAGAAATACCTTTACGGTTTATCGTACGTACCGTTTTGGCGGTTACCCGCAATGTAATCCAGCGGTCTTCCTCAGGAATATAAAACCGGCGCTTCTGCAAGTTTAACTTGAAGCGATGCTTGGTCTTGTTATTGGACTTGGAAGAACGGTAGCCGTTCAGGGCTCTTGTACCGTAGATGTCATCTCGCAAAGACATGATTCACTATCATTCAGGTGGAAATTTGTAGACAGACACTAAATATAATTCTATTATCTAAAAATCACAAACAATTATCAGTGATAAATAAACAAAACAGGCTTTCCGGCATTCTTCTGAGAGCGCGAAATTTTGCCTATGTATTACGTTATATATAAAAACGATAAATGTCTTTGCCTGTTTTGAAATCTTGCGATTAAGGCCTATTTTCTGGAATCCTGTAAAGCAAAACGGGAGGGGGTCCATCCCCGCCTCCCGGCCAGGCAAACTTAAATTAGCAAATTCCCCAATGAGTCAAGAAAAATTACCGGAATACAAAGCGTCTAACATTCAGGTACTGGAAGGATTGGAGGCCGTCAGAAAGCGCCCTTCCATGTACATTGGTGATACCGGACAACGTGGCTTGCATCATCTTATTAATGAGGTGGTTGATAACTCCATTGACGAGGCATTAGGCGGTTATTGTGATTATATCGGTCTCAAAATCAACAAAGACAACTCAATTACCATTGTTGACAACGGCCGGGGCATTCCTGTTGATACGCACAAGAAATTCGGCATACCTGCTGTAGAGCTCGTTCTGACTAAACTTCATGCCGGCGGGAAATTCGACAAGGACTCTTATAAAGTATCAGGCGGACTTCACGGGGTTGGCGTCAGCTGTGTTAATGCGCTCTCGAAGAAATTCGATGTGGAAATTCACCGGGATGGTGAAGTTCATGTTATGGGATTTGAGTACGGCAAAACAACCAGGCCGCTTGAAAAGGTCGGAACTACTGATGTGACCGGAACCAGGATCACCGTTCATCCCGATGAAACCATATTTACACAGGGAAATGAGTTTCGATTTGATATCATATCAGAAAGAATGAGGGAACTGGCCTTTCTTAATCCGGAAGTTACTATTGAACTTGAGGATGAAAGGGAAGAAGAGCCGCTCAAAGAGACTTTTCATTATGAAGGTGGAATCATTGATTTTGTTAAATATCTCGACGAAGGCAGGGACTCCCTGGTACCGGAACCTATGTACTTTTCAGGTGAAAGTGATGATGTCCCGGTCGAAGTAGCCATGCAGTATAACAACTCATATTCGGAAAATGTCCACTCATACGTAAATAACATCAATACGCATGAAGGTGGTACACATATTTCCGGATTTCGGCGTGCTCTTACCCGGGCCCTGAAAAATTATGGTGAAAAAAACCGTCTCATCAAGGGCAAAGTGACCATTAGCGGGGAAGATTTTCGCGAAGGCCTTACAACAGTCATCAGCATCAAGGTTCCCGAACCTCAGTTCGAGGGACAGACAAAAACCAAGCTTGGTAACACCGAAATCCAGAGTATTGTAGAAGTTATTGTCTATGAAAAGCTGAGTGAATATCTGGAACTCAATCCCAAAGTTGCCAAAACGGTTATTGAGAAAGTGATGAAGGCCGCCGAGGCAAGGGAGGCAGCAAGAAAAGCAAGGCAGCTGGTTCAGAGAAAAAGCGCCATGGCGGGAATGGGCCTGCCCGGAAAACTAGCGGACTGCTCAATTAACGATCCCGCTCATTGCGAAATATATATTGTTGAGGGTGATTCAGCCGGTGGATCGGCCAAATCAGGAAGGAACAGAAGTTTTCAGGCGATACTTCCCCTGAGAGGTAAAATTCTGAATGTAGAAAAGGCAAGAGTTGGAAAAATCCTCGAAAACAATGAAATCCGGGCAATGATTACGGCGCTCGGGGTTGGTGTCGGTTTTATTGAAGATTTTGATATCAGCAATCTCAGATATCACAAAATTATTATCATGACGGATGCGGATGTTGACGGATCTCACATTCGGACACTCTTGCTTACGCTGATTTATCGCTACATGCAACCCCTGATTGAAGGAGGTCACGTTTACATCGCGACCCCGCCTCTGTACAAAATCACACAGGGAAGCAAAATAGAGTATGCATGGGATGATGACAGCCGGGATAAAATCCTGAAGCAAATGAAATCCTCTACAAGAAAAATTGATGTTTCAAGATACAAGGGACTGGGTGAAATGAATCCCGAACAACTCTGGGAGACGACAATGAACCCGGAAACCCGCACCCTGCAGCAGGTTACAATTGAAAGTGCCGCAGCTGCAGACAAGTTGTTCACCGTACTCATGGGGGATATGGTAGAACCGCGCCGAGCTTTCATTGAAAGAAATTCGAAGTACGCCAATCTTGATATTTAAAGTCTAAAACGCACAACAGATGTCAGACAAGATCATAAAAATCAATCTCGAAGATGAGATGAAGTCCTCCTACATCGATTATTCGATGTCGGTAATTGTTGCACGGGCACTACCTGATGTCCGCGATGGACTTAAGCCGGTACACAGAAGAGCGCTCTATGGAATGAGTGAGCTTGGAATGCTCCACAATCGGGCATATAAAAAGAGTGCGCGAATTGTCGGTGAAGTTCTTGGTAAGTATCATCCGCACGGCGACTCCGCTGTCTACGATACCATCGTCAGAATGGCGCAGGATTTCTCGATGCGCTACACACTTGTAGACGGACAGGGAAATTTCGGATCGGTTGATGGTGACTCTGCTGCAGCGATGCGCTATACCGAAGTGAGGATGGAGCGGCTGTCTGAGGAGATCCTGTCTGATATCAACAAGAATACCGTAGATTTCCAGCCGAACTTTGATGATACCCTGACAGAACCATCTGTCATGCCGTCGAAAGTTCCGAATCTTCTGATCAACGGAGCGTCGGGTATAGCCGTAGGGATGGCAACCAACATGCCGCCTCATAATATGACGGAGGTTGTGAACGGAATCAAGGCTTATATACAGGATTCAGAGATTGAAACTGCTGAACTGATGAAGCATATTTCGGCTCCTGACTTCCCTACCGGAGGTATTATTTACGGTTATGACGGAGTGAAACAGGCGTACGAAACAGGAAGGGGCCGTGTGGTACTGAGGGCGCTTGCATCTGTAGAAGAGCTCCGCGGCAACAGAGAACAAATTGTCGTAACCGAAATTCCCTACCAGGTAAATAAAGCGGCTCTGATTGAAAAGATCGCCTACCTGGTTCAGATTGAGAAAATCACCGATATTACTGATGTAAGGGATGAATCGGATCGTGAAGGCATGAGAATTGTAATCATGCTTAAACGCGGAGCCGTGCCGAGTGTCGTTCTTAATCAGCTGTATAAGTACACGCAAATGCAGCACACATTCGGCATTAACAATCTCGCACTGGTCAAGGGCAGGCCTAAGGTGTTGACGCTCAAGGATATAATAAAACATTTCGTTGAGCATCGCATAGAAGTTATTATACGCCGTACGCTGTACGACATGGATCAGGCGGAAGCCCGGGCTCATATTCTTGAAGGACTAAAAATTGGTGTTGATAATCTGGATGAGGTTATTGAGACGATTCGCTCTTCAAAGAATGTACCTGTTGCCAATGAACGGCTCCGGAGAAGGTTCGGTCTCTCGGATTTGCAGGCCAAGGCGATTCTCGACATGAGACTTCAGAAGCTGACTGCACTTGAAAGAGACAAAATAGACCTTGAATACAAAGAGATTCTCGATCAGATCCGTGAATACCGTAGAATTCTGTCCAGCAGAGATGCACAAAAAGAAATCATCGTAGAAGAACTGGATGAGCTCGAAAAGAAATATGGTGATGAGCGCCGCACACAGATCATACACTCAGCAGATGATTTCAACATCGAGGATATGATTGCCGATGAGGATGTAGTAGTAACCATTTCCAATACCGGATTCATCAAGAGAACGCCGGTCAGCGGATATCGCAGACAGAAACGCGGCGGATCAGGTATGAAAGGAGCAACAACCAAGGATGATGAGTACGTCGAACACCTGTTTGTTGCAACCAACCACAATTACATACTCTTTTTCACCAAAAACGGAAAGTGTTACTGGCTCAAGGTATATGAAATACCCGAGGGATCAAGGCTGAGCAGGGGCCGGGCAATTGTCAATCTCATCGAAATTGAGAAAGATGACAAAGTTCAGGCATTTGTACCTGTCAAAACCCTTGACGACGAAAATTATACTCAGGCTCATAATATTATCATGGCAACCGATAAGGGAGTGGTTAAAAAGACCAGCCTGGACGCCTACAGCCGGCCCAGGAAAAATGGCATCATGGCTATTAAAGTAGATGATGATGACAGACTCCTTAGTGCGAGCCTGACGGATGGCAACAGTACCATTTTGCTTGGAGCAAAAAATGGCAGAGCTATCAGATTCAAAGAGACGGATGTCCGGCTGATGGGGAGAAATACCCGCGGAGTCAGAGGCATCAGCCTCACAGGCAAAGATGATAAAGTGGTGGATATGGTTGTCATTAAAAATACAAGAGATGCTTCCGTTCTTGCCTTATCAGAGCACGGTTATGGTAAACGGAGTCTTGTAGAAGATTATAGAGAACAGACTCGCGGCGGGAAAGGAGTCATTACATTGAAAATTACGCCGAAAACCGGAAGCCTTATTGCTCTTAAGGAAGTTAGTGATAATGATGATTTAATGATTATTACTGAAAAAGGAAAAATCATCAGAATGCACAGCAAGGATATCCGGTCTATGGGAAGAAACACCCAGGGAGTCAGAATGATGAAACTGGGCAGTGAGGATACCATATCCGGCATAACCCGTGTTGTCAGTGAAGATGATACAGACAGCGTAAAAAAGGTGGGGGACCAGGAGGACGTTGATCTTACCAAGGGTACGGCTGATGCTAATAATATTTCCGGAAATAATGGGGATGACGAAAATAGTGATTCCGGTACGGGTCAGCTGGGATTTGATGATTCTGATGAGCGATAGTGGTGTTCCGGCCGGCCGTGATTAACCGGCCGGGGGCTGCAGCTCAGATCCAAGCATCTTTTCCAACAGTACGGCTCTTTTTTTCTTAAGAGAAGCCGGAGAGATGATATGCAAATGCAGGCCGAATCCGAGCATCCACTCGTTTATGTAGTCCAGGTTATCTATCAGGAATGACAGCCTGATCACACGGGAAAGGTCTTTTCTTTCCGTGATTTTTCCGGGCAGGGTAGAAAGAAACGAAAAGGCTTTTTCGCGGGCGATCTCTACTGTAACCGTGTACTCCTTTTCCAATCTCCCATATAATAGTTCGTCCCTGGAATAGTTCGTATCTGAAATGAATGGTTCATCAGTGAGTGTTACATCTGTCATTCTGTCCAGCACAAAATTTCTGAGCGCTTTCCGGTCGTGACAAAAACCGATCACATTCCAGTGGTCTGTGTAATGGATAAGAGTGTGGGGATCTATCAATCGGGTGCTCGTTTTCCCCTTTCTGTCACTGTATAAGAAACGAACCGCCCGTTTTTCAGCAAAAGATGTACATATCAGGTACCAGTCACCACCTTTCTTTCTTTTTTCTATGTTATGGATATATGGAGAAACAATTGTTCCTGACTCAAGGCTGTTCATTCTTTCCTGCAGGGAATGAGGGATGGCATTGCGAATTTTCAATGAGACATTTTTTGCATCTTCTACCATATCAGGATCTATCTGAGAACCGACGAATGAAAGACCCATCATTACTACGGACAATTCTCTGAAAGAAAACATAATGGGCGGAATGGTAGCCTCCCTCATCACACCATATCCCATTTCACTTTCATGCGTGACCGGCACCCCCAGGTCCTGAATAATTCGCATGTCACGAAATATGGTTCTGCGGCTGACATCAAACATCCCGGCAAGCACATCAACGGTTATCCTCTTGCCGGACTGCAGCATGTAAATGATTTTCAAACGCCTCTCATTACTTCCCATGAGCGGATTGTGGCATTATTAATTGAAAGGTCACAATATACTTGTCCTTAAAAAAAGATCCGAATGAAGCATCAATTTCATCGATTCTTATAGCTGAAACCTGCTCTTCGTCAACTTTATCAAGTTCTTCAAACACATCTTTTCCTTTCAGCATCATTACTGATTCCGGAGCAATGCCCAGGCTGCTAAGCAAATCGGCTGCATCAAATGCATGCTTTGATACAACCCGGAATTTATTATTCGGACGGACATTCTCAATTTTATCATGTACAGCAGTGATATTACTGAGACCAAGCTTCGTTGAAATGTCTTTTATAACCCGTTGCTTTTTCCTGACCTTGTCAACGAGCAGGAATTGTTTGTCAGGACAAGCAACTGCCATGGGTATACCAGGCAAACCCCCGCCTGTTCCTGCATCAACGATAATATTCGAATCATCTATAAAGCCGGAGGGGTTATGGCAAGATAGCAGAAGACTGTGCCAGATATGGTAATACAACTCAGTATTGCCGCATTTCCTGCTAAAAAGATTCACGGACTTATTCCACCAAAGCCAAAGATCTTGTAAACGGGAAAATATATCCCTGTTTTCATCAATAAGTGAACGAGCCTCCTCCATTGTTTCACGTGAAACAATGGAACAATCTGGGGGACTTTTTGGAATGGTCATTGCGCTGGCACTTTAAGAGTCAAAGATGTTTCACGTGAAACATCTTAGTGGTTAAGGTATACCATGAGGACCGCAATGTCACTAGCTGAAACACCGCTAATTCGTCCGGCCTGGCCAATGGTTTCTGGTAGTACTTTCTGCAGTTTCTGGCGGCCTTCACTGGAAAGGCTTTGAATTTTGGAGTAATCAATAGATTCCGGAATGGACATATTTTCTTTTTCAGAAATTTGACGGACCATCTCGTGCTCTTTTTGGATATAGCCTTCATACTTGAACTGTATTTCAACCTGTTCAATAACCAGTGGGTTTTTAGTAATAGAAAAAACGCCCTCTGTGAGTTCGGGGTCATGATCAAAAAGCTCATTAAGGCCAAGGTGCGGCCTGGTGATAAGCTTGGGCAGCTTTTGGCTCTGCTTTAAAGGAGCCTGTTGTTTGTGTTCAAGCAGTAAATTGAATTTTTCAGGACGGACACTGTAATCAGAAAGAAACTCTTTCAGCTTTGAGATTTCAGTTTCCTTTCTTGCAAAATCATTTATACGGGTTTCAGTGGCAAGTCCTATATCACGGGATAATGGAGTGAGTCTTAAATCAGCATTATCTTGCCGTAAGAGAATGCGGTGTTCTGCTCTTGAAGTGAACATGCGGTAGGGTTCTTCCGTACCCTTGTTTACCAAATCATCAATCAGTACACCGATATAGGCTTCTGATCGCTTGAGAACAATCTCCTCCTTACCCTGAATTTTTCTGGCTGCGTTGATGCCGGCCATTAAACCCTGACTTGCCGCTTCTTCGTATCCTGTAGTGCCGTTTATTTGACCGGCAAAATAAAGACTGCTTAGCAGCTTGGTTTCCATGCTTCTGTTGATCTGGTGGGGCGGAAAGTAATCGTATTCAATAGCATATCCGGGCCGGATCATAACAACTTCTTCAAATCCGGGGATGGTTCGAAGCGCCTGGTACTGTGTATCCTCGGGAAGGCTGGTAGAAAATCCGTTAAGGTATATTTCATAAGTATTCCAGCCTTCCGGCTCAACAAAAAGCTGATGTCTGTCCCTTTCAGCAAAACGATTGATTTTGTCTTCAATAGAGGGGCAGTACCTGGGGCCCGTGGAGGTGATGCGTCCGTTGAACATGGGGCTGCGATCAAAACCACTTTTTAAAACTTCATGAACGGCAGGGGTGGTATAGGCAATCCAGCAAGTCAACTGCTTGTCTTTGTCAGGGATTGATTTTGTCAGATAAGAAAAAGGCGTGGGCTCATCATCCCCGTATTGAATCTCAAGTTTTTCGAAGTCGATGGTGCGGCCGTCCAGTCGCGGCGGGGTGCCGGTCTTAAGGCGGCCCGATTCAAAACCAAGCTGCTCGAGATTTTCAGTAATGCCAACGGAAGCCCGTTCTCCGGAACGGCCTCCGCCAAAGTTCTTTTCGCCAATATGTATAAGGCCGTTCAGAAAAGTACCGTTGGTCAGAATTACAGCTTTGCCGGGTATGTGTTGTCCGCTTTGGGTGACCACTCCATTTACTGAGCCGGAATCAGTCAGCAACCCGACAACACTGTCCTGTCTCATGTGCAGGGTTGGTATTTCTTCAAGTTTCTCTCTGATATGCTGTGCATAGAGCATTCGGTCACTTTGGGCACGCGGACTCCACATGGCGGGCCCTTTGCTTCTGTTAAGCATCCTGAACTGAACACCGGAAGAATCAGCAACAGCACCCATGATGCCTCCAAGGGCATCGATTTCTCTGACAAGCTGACCCTTGGCCACGCCTCCTATCGCAGGATTGCAGGACATTTGTGCTATTGCATTCAGATTCAGAGAAATCAGCAATGTGCTGCACCCCATTCTTCCGGAAGCAGCCGCTGCTTCAGCACCGGCATGTCCTCCTCCAACTACAATGACATCGTATTGAGGGTGTAGCATACTGCTTTTCATCAGTTTAGAATTTTGGATTTATACAGTCAGATGAACCGAAGGTCACGAAGTGAAATGCCATGACAGTATTTAATCATACGCCTGTGTGTCCGGGCGTCGGCCCGGTCATGGACATTTCATGTGTTAAAGAGTTTCGATTTATATTCTAATTAATCCGGGTTTTACAGGCCCTGGCTCAGATTGCAAAAGTAGTACCCGGTGCTGGTCGATTTATACAGTGACAACCAGAGATGCCATAGGTAACGTTCAGGTCAGGTGTTTATGAGCGCGTTACAAATAAAAAAAGCGCAAACAGTTATGAGGCAACTGCTTGCGCTTTAGCGATCCGGATGGGACTCGAACCCACGACCTCCTGCGTGACAGGCAGGCGTTCTAACCAACTGAACTACCGGACCAAGGACATCAAATATAATAACGTTCTGATCATATAGTCAAGATCAATTTGCAACTTTCTAAAAAGACTGCTCTTGTTTTGTTTTGATCATTTCCATACTCGTAACGAAATAACCGAACGCTCTATTTTGTTTCTGATTTGGGTGAATAGATAAAAACTCAGATGCCGGGATATCACCCTGTGGTTGATGACCGTGAAGATATCTTATGAAATGATAATCCGAAGCATATAACAGAGTTTTGTCCGTTAATTTATACGACAAGGACCATCATCCAGAATGAAATCAGATCGGTTGTTGTTCTGGCTTTACCATAGGTGAATCTTGAGATTAGTTTTGCTATAATTAAGCCTGCTGAAATTCTCTTTTAATACTGCGCATCGCCATGTCTGATATATCCCCATTCTGTAGAATTAATGCCATTACATTTCTCTTTGTCTTTATGATCCTGATGGTTCCGGGCCATCTTGTTGCGCAGATGTTTTCCGTCGAGGAGCCGGAACGAAGAACGCGTCCGGCTACCAGCTCTTTCACCCTGGGTTTGGGTTTCATTGAGACTGATTTCCGCCCGGATGCAGATGAGCATGATGTGGTTTACAATATTTCAGATCCGGTATTCAGGGCGTATCTGGAATTACCCGGAATAGAAGCATATGCAGGTTATCGCGGGGGGCTGGGTAATTCGGATGAAGGCAGTGATACGTTGAGTTATTTGAACTTTGGTGCGAATGTTTCAGGCAGACTGCCACTGGCAGAGTCCAGAAGCGTCGGCGTTGCACTACCGGTAAGGTTGTCAACTGATTTTACGCGAATCCGCTCCACAGATGGGGGACTCTCAGAATCAGATGAATTCCGGCAAAGCCTTATTGCTGTCGGAATTGGAGCAGGGTTTTATTATCGTATGTCAAGCAATATCCGGTTTCGTGCCGAATCTGTACCTCAGATAGGATTTACTGTTTCTTCTCTGGGGACCGATTCGGGCCAGGTTACCAAGTTAAATGCCAGAGCAAGGCTGCATATCGATCATGTATTCGGGAGCATCGGAATGGCTTTCGGCTATAACTACTCCTGGAGAAGATACTCAGGAATTGAAGAGCGATTTGAATATGATATTTCTTCACACAACGTGAGTGTGGGAATCACATTTTGACTATTTCCACTGCACCCCGAATGTCAGATATCTATATTAAAATGGACAAGGGTAAATGATCAGCATGTTTGCAGACGCAATTTACTCAGTACCTGGCTGATATATTTTTCCGGAAAAATTTTAAACAGATGAAATGCCCATGGCGGCTTACCGTCACACAGGAGCATGATTATAGCCAACATGGGTACTACATGTGACGTCAGAATCACAAATTATAAACACATGAAATGAGCATGACCGGACGGGCGTCAGGACACACAGGCGCATGATTAAAACCGGTCCTAGAATTGCATGTGTCCACTTAACCAAAAATTTTAAACACATGAAAACAGAGAGATTCCAATCTGAACTGGAAAAAATCATAGAGGATCTGGGATATCAGCTCCGAAAGGAGAAGGGAAGTTTCCAGGGGGACTTTTGTGTGCTGGATGGTGACAAAATTGTAATGATAAATAAGAATTACCCAGCAGAATTCCATATCGGACAAATGGTGCGGTTTTTATCTGAAAGAGATATCAACGACATCTATATCAAGCCGGCAGTCAGAAAGGAACTGGACAAATGGATGGAGCGCATATTTAAAAAAGAGAAGGCCAATTCATGAAGTTGACATTTTTAGGAACCGGGACTTCAATGGGTGTGCCTGTGGCCGGGGGCTTTGGAACAGAAAACGGAGGATCAGATCCCAGGGATAACAGGTACAGATGTTCTGCATGGATTCAATCCGGCAAAAGATCCTTTGTAATCGATATTGGTCCCGAGTTCAGGCTTCAGACACTCAGAGCCGGAATCAGACGTATTGACGCACTATTCATTACTCATGAACATACAGACCATATCGGCGGACTGGATGATCTGAGGGCCTATAATTACGCTCAAAAGCAGCCAATACCCGTTTATACCGACAACAGGACGGAAACGGCTATCCGGAAACGATACTCTTACATGTTTCCACCAGACAAAACCCCCGGGTCGGTTGATATTGTATTTAGAAAATGGAGCGATGAAATAATTGACGGTGACTGTGTTATTACACCACTGCCTGTTAAACACGGGAATATGGATGTGCTGGGTTTTCGCATAAATGATATTTCTTACATTACCGATGTCAGCTATATCCCTCCTGAAACGGCCGAAAAAATCAACGGATCAAAAATACTTGTAATGAGCGGATTGCGCTGGCAGCCGTCCCATCCTACGCATTTTACCATTCCGGAAGCCTGCGAAGTTGCGAACAAACTGAATGTCGGGCGCACATATCTGATACATATATCGCCCTTTGTCCGCCATGAGGAAATATCCGGACGGCTGCCCGGTAATGTACAGCTTGCATTTGATCAGCTTGAGGTGGTTATTTAGCCCGGAGTGATAATTACCGATACTCTCTCAGGTCCCGTTCTTCCAGCTTGTCATATACTTCTTTTACATTCTGGGAGCTGTCAAGCTTGCAGATCAACATGGCATCATCCGTTTCAATCAGACCAATACCCTGCAAGCCAACCAATGCGATCAGCTTCCTGTTGGCGGAAGAGACGTAGCAATTTTGTGACTTGACGGTCAGAATATTCTGTGAATTCAGAATATTGCCATCCTCATCCCCCTGGTCTTTTTGAAGTTCATAAATGGCCATCCAGCTGCCCAGGTCGCTCCAGTGAAAATGAGACGGAACAACGACAACATCTTCAGATTTTTCCATAATGCCGTAGTCGATGGAAACGGAAAAACAAGAGTGATACACGGAGTGAAGGACATCCCGGCTGATATTTCCGTCATTGTCAGACAGGTGCTGATGTAATATTTCAACTTGATGATGAAGTACAGGAAGGTGTTTTTTTATTTCTTCAAGTACTCTTTCTGTCCTCCAGATAAACATACCGCTGTTCCACAAAAAATCTCCGGACTGGAGGAATTTCAAAGCAGTCTGAACATCGGGCTTCTCGGCAAATGTTTTAACGGGATACGCAGTGTCACCATTAAAGGAAATAGTGTTTTCGTCATTATACTGAATGTAGCCGTATCCCGTTTCCGGTCGGGTCGGAGTAATTCCGATAGTGACAAGCCGGTTTTTTTCTTCAGCAATTCGGGCTGAAAGCTCGAGATCTTTCAGAAAAGCATCTTCATTTTGGATAAAGTGATCCGAAGGCAGCACAACCATGGTGGCTTCCGGATCCCTGTAGTGTATAAAACTGGCGGCAAAAGCGATACATGGGGCTGTGTTTTTAGCTACAGGCTCACCAACTATGTTTTCAAGCGGAATATCAGGTATCTGTTCTTTGACAATATCAACATAATCGGCATTTGTGCTCACAATGATGCGCTCCACCGGGATGATCGGCCGGATTCTGTCAATAGTATTTTGCAGCAGGGTTTTATCCTCAAAAAAAGAAAGAAATTGCTTTGGCGCATCTATCCGGCTTTTGGGCCAGAAGCGGGAGCCGATCCCGCCGGCCATGATCAGAGCGTAGTTCATGAAATTCTCCTGATATTTGGTGGAAATTTGGTAAGGCAAAGTTACCAAAATCCGGAATCAAGCAGAAATGTGATCTGAATAGTGATCGGCAAGTTTGAGTTTGAAAGAAAACTGAGAGCCGCTTCCCGGTTTGCTTTTAATTTGGAGTTGTGAGTTGTGTGATTCAAGTATATGTTTTACGATGGCAAGACCAAGGCCCGTGCCGCCTTGATCCCGCGACCGGGATTTATCAACCCGATAAAAGCGTTCAGTGACCCTTTTTAAGTTTTCAGGTTCTATGCCGATACCCGTGTCTTTTACAGAAACCAGTACATGCTCAGGATCGCTTTTTTCAATTGTTGTCCCAATATATATCCGTCCCTCAGGTTTATTGTATTTGATCGCATTTTCGACAAGGTTAATCAGCACCTGACGTATTTGATTGCGATCTGCAAAAGCAAATGAGTTAACTTCTTTTGGCTGAAACCGGATAGTTATTTGAGCCTGTTCGGCCTTGTAATTAAGCGAATCAATGACATCATTGATAATGTTGTTAAGTGCGATGATTTGCAGTTCCGGTTTAAGTTCGCCGGTCTCAATTTTGGTAATTTCCATCAAATCATTTGTAAGCGATATTAGCCTGTCAACATTGTTCATGGCTTTTGTCAGGAAAAGCTTGTTGACTTTGGGATCATCCAGTGCTCCCTGACTAAGCGTTTCAAGATATCCCTGAACAGAGAAAATGGGGGTTTTCAATTCGTGCGAGATATCACCGATAAACTCTTTCCTGTAATGGTCGGTTTCGTCCATATTGCGGAAGTGATCCCGGACGAGCTTTTTTGATTCTTTGCTGAGTTCAAGGATCCGGTCAAGTTCATCATTTGATCCCGAAGATTTGCTGTCACTGAAGCTTATAGATGTGCGGGGTGTAGCAGCAACCACTTTTTGAATACCGGAAAGCCTACTGAACATGAGATAATAAGAACAAAAATAAACGGCGATAAAGCTGATTAAACCGATGGAAATACCGAACAGTAGAGAAACTCCGACATCATTGGAAAATACGTAATACAACGGGGCAGAGATCAGAAAAAGCGCAGATGCTGATAAAACAGCCAGCCGCAGACCAAGCCTGAATACGTATCGTGAAACAGTGCTCATTTTCTGAACCGGTACCCGACACCTTTAACGGTTTCAATATATTCGCTTCCGATCTTGTCCCTGATTTTCCTGATGTGAACATCAACCGTCCGGTCTACAACAAATACATTGCTACCCCAAATTTCATTAAGCAGGACTTCTCTTTTTAACACAATACCGGGGTGTTCAGCAAGTTTGAAAAGCACCTCAAACTCTTTCCGGGGTAAACGGTACTCTTTTTCACCTTTCATCACAACATACCGTTCACGATCAATGTTCAGGTCATGAATGCGAATGGAAAGTTTGTTTTCATCATCAGAATATCCCTGAAAGCGCCTCAGCACCGCTTTGATTCTGGATATAAGTTTGGAAATACTGATAGGTTTGGTAAGGAAGTCATCGGCACCTTCATCCAGATTGCGGATTTCCGTTTTTTCATCCTCCCGGGCAGTGAGGAAAATGACCGGAGTGTTTTTAAGGGCGCTGTCCTCTTTGATCCGTGCACATACCTCGTGCCCGTCCATTTTAGGCATCATTATATCCAGAAGGATAAGATCAGGCTTGTGTTCACGGGCCAGTTTGATACCATCGGCACCATTATCAGCCATAAATACTTCAAACCCAAGCTTTTTGAGATTATACTCAAGAAGTTCCAGGATGTCATGCTCGTCATCAACAACGAGTATACGTGTATTAGGCAAGACGAAGAATTGAATTGAACGGTATTGTAATCACCTCAATTTACTCAGCAATGATGGTAATAAAAAGATAACAGGTGTTATTAAATTGTTACTATTGCAGGTGTTTCAATGCTTTTTTCAGTAAATCCGAGACGGTTTCGGATTCTTTCGTCTGGTCGGCAGCGGTCCGGACTGCCTTTAGTGCGGCATTATGGTGATAACCCAGGGACTCAAGAGCAGAAACTGTTTCCTGCTGCAGTGAATCTGTGACCTCGCCCGGGGTTTCATGCTCAGAAATTTCACCGAGTTTGTCTTTCAGTTCCAGCACAATACGTTCAGCTGACTTTTTGCCTATTCCCGGACTTTTTGCGATCAATCCGGCCTGTTGATGAATGATAGCCTGTACCAGGTTTTTCGGAGGCATGGCAGAAAGAAGGGCAAGTGCCAGCCGCGGACCAATACTTTTTACTGAAATCAATAATTCAAAAAGATTTTTTTCTTCCAAATCAGCAAATCCGTAGAGCTGCTGGTCGTTTTCTGAAATATGATGGTAAATGAATAGTGTGCATTTGGAGCCGGGTGACGGCAGCCGGTCCAGTGTGTGATTGGAAATGCGGACAGCATATCCTACGCCGCCGGTGTCGACCAGTACCTTTCCGCCTTCACTATTGATGATAGAGCCATTTAACAGAGCGATCATAATAATATCGTTGCCTGAACGGGTTTATGGGTTTCTGACCCTGTCCGGGTTGTTCTCAACAAAGTCATCCCAGGAGTTTTTTCGTCTGTGTCTGAATCCTGTTGAAGTGTCTGCAGATTCGGTGACACCCTGCGGGTCGCGCAGTTTCTGAAAATGACACCAGGCCACAGCGAGAGCATCGGTAGCGTCATCCGAAAGAGCTTCATCAGGAATGGATATCATTTTGTGCAGCATATATGCAACCTGACCCTTTGTGGCATTTCCGGTACCAGTTATCGCCTTTTTTACAGCCTTGGGATAGTATTCGAAAAGAGGTATGCCGCAGTGAAGCACGCCCATGATCAATGCGGCCTGGGCTCGTCCCAGTTTCAGCATAGCTGCAGGATCCTTGCCGTAAACGGGGGTTTCAATGGCACAAATTTCTGCCTCATAAGTGCGTATAACATGTGTAATGTCAGCGTACAGAACTTTGAGCCGTTCATGAGGATCCGGTGTGCCGGAAAGTCGTATGGTATCGCAGCAGACGGAGCGGTAAACCTGTCCTTTCTTTTCCAGGACGGCATAACCGGTACTGCGGGAACCCGGATCAACACCCAGAATCCGTGTAATCATACATTTATGATTCTTTAGATTTATTCAGTTCTGCAAGTTCATATATCAGCTGTTCACTGATTCCGTTGGTAGAAAAGCCACCGTCGTGAAACAGGTTCTGCATGGTCACTTTTCGGGTCAGGTCAGAAAACAGCGTGATGCAGTAATCGGCACACTCATCGGCTGACGGGTTTCCAAGGGGGGCCAGCAGCTCGGCAAAATCATACATGGCATCAAATCCTTTAATACCCGATCCGGCAGAGGTTTTTGTAGGGCCCTGGGAGATGGTATTGACGCGTATTTCCTTGTCAGCGAGCCGGCTGCCAAAGTTTCTTGCGATACTTTCCAAGAGTGCTTTAGCGTCGTTCATGTCGGAGTATTTTGAAAACACCCGCTGGGCACCGATATATGATAAAGCCACAACGCTGGCACCGTCGTTTAAAGCCTCTTTTTCAACACAGGCCTGTAAAACCCGGTGGAGGGATATGGCAGAGATTTCAAGCGTTTGCTGCATCAGTCTGTAATTGATACTGGTGTAGTCATTTTTCTTCCGGATATTGGGCGACATGCCAACGGCATGCAGGATGAAGTCCAACCCGCCGTGCTGTTTTTTTGCGGCTTCGATTAACTCCTTAACCTGATCATAATCGGTGACATCACACGGTATGACTTCGGCGCCTGTTTCCTCACTAAGTTTGTCCAGTGCACCGAACCGCAGTGCGATAGGTGCATTGGTCAAAGTGAAATCAGCACCTTCGCGCTTGCAGGCAATGGCAACCCGCCAGGCAATGCTGCGATCATCCAGTGCTCCGAATATGAGACCTTTTTTTCCTTTAAGCAGGTTATGACTGTTTTCCTGATTCATTTGATAACGATAGTTAAATGTCTGATAAAATTTAAACCTCCTCGGCAGTGTTCCTGTAAAAGTAGCTAAAATGAGATCCTGTAACAAACAACACCTGAGACAAAAAATCCATCTGCATGTCAATAGTGAAATAATATCTTGATTAAAGATGATGTTTTGCATATTTTTCCTGACTTTGCGAATCATAAATGATGTTTTCATTATTTTAATGTCACCCAGTCTGCAAATTTCACACTGGGTCAGCTGTCAACAGCCCGTTTTATGTTTGAAGATCTGTCAACCAAATTAGAATCCGCGTTCAAGTCGGTTTCAGGACAAGCGCGTCTGAGCGATATCAATGTCGCTGAGACGGTAAGGGAGATACGCCGTGCGCTTCTGGATGCGGATGTCAACTATGAGGTGGCCCGTTCTTTGACATCGGCGGTAAAAGAAAAAGCTCTGGGACAGGGGGGGCTGGCAAGTGTAACGCCGGGGCAGCAATTTACGAAAATTGTGTATGACGAGCTGGTCAGCGCTCTTGGTCAGGAGCAGGAAGAGATTACATTCAGCCAGGTACCGCCAACCGTAATTTTGATAGCCGGCCTTCAGGGTTCGGGTAAAACAACTTTTTCGGCCAAACTGGCTAAATGGCTGAAAGACCAGGGCAAGAACCCAATGCTTGCCGCAGCAGATGTTTACAGGCCGGCCGCCGTTGATCAGCTGCGGACCCTTGCATCCGATATCGATGTGCCGGTGCATTCCATTGCTGAAAAAGATGCCCTTCGCGTTGCCAAAGAAGCAGTATCGGAAGCAAAAAAAGCTGCCCGTGACGTACTGATCATTGATACTGCCGGCAGAATGCACGTTGATGAGCACATGATGGATGAGGTGTCGCGCATCAGACAAACTGTCAATGCCACAGAGGTTCTTTTTGTGGTAGACGCCATGACCGGACAGGATGCTGTAAATACTGCCAGGCAGTTCAACAAGCAGATTGATTTTGATGGTGTTGTGCTGACCAAGCTGGATGGAGACACCAGGGGTGGCGCAGCAATATCCATTCGTAACGTAGTTGACAAGCCCATCAAGTTTGTCAGCACCGGTGAAAAGATGGATACGATTTCACCGTTTTATCCTGACAGGATGGCACAGCGTATTCTCGGTATGGGAGACGTTGTGACACTTGTGGAAAAAGCGCAGGAACAGTACGATGAAGTTCAGGCGCGGAAACTGCAGTCCAAACTGGCCAGCAACAGCTTTAACCTCGAAGATTTTTATGGTCAGTTGCAGCAGATAAAAAAAATGGGATCCATGAAGGATCTTGTTGGAATGATCCCCGGCATGAGCAAGCAGCTGGGAGACGCAGAAATTGATGATGATACCATGAAACCCGTTGAGGCCATCATCAATTCAATGACGATAGAAGAAAGACGAAATCCCCAGATCATCAAAGGCAGTCGCAGAAAAAGAATTGCACAAGGCTCGGGTACCACTGTTCGGGAGGTCAATGATCTTCTGAAGCAGTTCGGTCAGATGAAGAAAATGATGAAGACCATGACCAAGATGAACAAAGCCGGCCGCGCCATGGAGGGATTGAAGAATTTAACCGGAAAACGAAAATTTCATTAGCAATAAAGACAAACCTGCTTAGGAGCTAAAACATTGGTTAGACTAAGATTACAACGACACGGCAGAAAACGGTTGCCTTATTATCATATCGTCGCAGCTGACATGAGAACCAAGCGCGACGGAAGGATAATTGAGGACCTGGGAAGATTTAACCCGACTCAGGAACCGTCACTGAAAAAACTTGAAACCGACAGAGTCATATACTGGCTCAAAAACGGTGCGCAGCCCACAGATACCGTTCGGTCCATCCTCAAAAAGGAAGGTATCTTCTATCGTCTTCATCTGGAAAGATGGGGAAAGTCTGAAGATGAAATCGAACAGACTATCTCTCAGTGGAAAGAAGAACGCCAGAAAGGTGAAAAGAAAGCAGTCACCAAGGCTGAGCGTATGAAGCAGCAGCTGAAAGCGGAAGAAGAGAAGTTCAAAAAAGAACAGGAAGCAAGGGCTAAGGAAGAGGCTGAAAAAGCTAAAGCCGCTGCCGAAGCCAAAAAAGCAGAAGAGGCTGCCGCAGAGAAGGGTGAAGAAGTTGCTGCAGAAAAGAAAGAAGAAGCTGATGCCGGTAAAGCCGAAGAAGTAAAGGAAGAGCAAGCTGACAGCAAGGAAGCTGAAGCGGAAGAAAAGAAGGAAGAAAAGAAGGAAAAAGCCGAGAAAAAAGCAGAAGCTCCTGCTGAGAAGAAAGAAGCTGATGTCGGCAAAGCTGAAGAAGCAAAGGAAGAGAAAGCTGACAGCAAGGAAGCTGAAGCGGAAGCTAAGAAGGAAGAAAAGCCGAAAGAGGCTGAGAAAAAAGCAGAAAAGGATGCTTCCGGCAATGAAGAGAAGAAGGCAGACTCAGAAAAAAAGGCTGAAGAAGAGCCCAAGGACAAGGATGACTCTGCAGCGGAAAGCTCTTCAGATAAAGAAGAAAAGTAGGCTGGGCAGTAACGGTCAGTCTCAGGGCCAGCTCCTGACATGATTAAAAAAACACCTCCGGGTCTTAGTGAATTGGGAAAAGTGGTGAAAGCCCAGGGCACCAGAGGTGGTTTATTGATTGAAGTTTTTAATCCGGCCTCAGTAAATGAGTTGCCGGAACTGGTATATATCCGGTATCCTGACAAGCAGTGGGTACCTTACAGACTTTCGGATGTAAGGGAGCACAAATCCAGGAGCCGGAACTTGTTCTTTGTTATACTGGAAGGAATTAGCTCGCGAACGGAAGCCGAATCACTCCGGGATCTTACGCTGATGACGGACCAGCCCGTGTCTGCAATTGAAGACGAAGAGTCATCAGTTGCCGGTTATAATGTCCTGCGCAGCGACGGAAGTCACATTGGCGTAGTTTCCGATATACTGGAAACACCCGCCTATGACATTCTTGTTATTCAGGCCGGGGAAAAACAAGTCCTGATACCCTGGGTTGATCAGTATGTCACGGATTGCGATCACACAGAGGAACAAGTCATGACCAAAAATACCCTGGATCTTGAATCACTGGCTTAAAAAATGAGAATTGATATCATTTCTGCTGTTCCGGAGCTGTTGTCTGGTCCGCTGGACTACAGCATTGTCGGCCGGGCCCGCAAAGCCGGACATGTTGAAGTCGTCATCCATGATCTGAGATCGTACACAACGGACAAACACGGTAAGGTTGATGACTATCCGTACGGCGGCGGAGCAGGTCTGGTAATGACACCCCAGCCGATTTTTGACTGCATTCAGTCACTGCAGAAGCAAAGGGCATACGATGAAGTTATTTTTCCGACACCGGATGCTCCCGTGATTGAACAGCAAAAAGTTAATGAACTCACTCTTTTAAACAATATCATTCTCCTTTGCGGACACTATAAGGGGGTTGATCAAAGAGTTCGCGATGAACTTGTCACTCTTGAAGTCAGCATTGGCGATTATGTATTGTCTGGCGGTGAATTGCCGGCGATGGTCCTGGTTGACGGTATAGTCCGGCTCTTGCCCGGTGTTCTCGGCGATGCAGAAAGTGCATTGGATGATTCTTTTCAGGATGGATTACTGTCACCACCGGTTTATACGCGTCCGGCCAACTTTCGTGGCAATACGATTCCGGAAGTTCTGACTTCCGGAAATCATAACGAAATAAGAAAATGGCGGGAACAGAAAGCTATAGAATTAAGCAAAAAAGTCCGGCCGGACTTGTACAACAAATTTATCAACAAATCCTAATCAATAGGCAAAACAATGGAAAAGCTCAGTCTTATTGAACAGACACAGATCCGTGATGATCACCCGGAGTTCGATGCAGGAGATACTGTAAACGTTCATTACAGGGTAAGAGAAGGCGAAAAAGAACGAATTCAGCAGTACCAGGGCGTCGTAATCGGCAAAAGAGGCAGCGGTGCCAACAAAACATTTATCGTCAGGAAAATTTCCAGCAACGTTGGAGTTGAGAGGATTTTCCCGATGAATTCACCGGCCATAGCCAAGATTGAAGTGAAGAAAAGAGGAAAAGTGCGCAGAGCCAAACTTTTCTATCTGCGGTCCCTGCGTGGCCGTGCGGCAAGGCTTCGTGAAAAATAGATTGCAGCTAAAAAACGGGTGCCGGACCTTTCATTGACCAGCACCCGTTACTCTGATAGTTCAGATCGATTATAATGTTGTTTGTCAGCGGTACTGTATCTCCACTTTTTCCGTTGGCTCGGCGGTAGCATTACGAATGGCAACCTGTTGTGCAACTCTCTGTGAGAGTTCTGTAAATGCCTTAGATGAAAGAGCGGTTGAATCCTCCACAACGATCGGCTTGCCGGAGTCTCCGCCTTCACGGAGCTGTTGTTCAATAGGCACCTCTCCGAGAAAAGGAACACCCATCTTTTCAGCCAGGTTCTTGGCCCCGTCCTTTCCGAATATATGATACTTCTTGTCCGGAAGATCCGGAGGAGTGAAATATGCCATGTTTTCAATGATCCCAAGAACCGGCACGTTGACCTTGCCGAACATGGCGACACCCTTTCTGGCATCATCAAGTGCTACGGTCTGCGGGGTGGAAACAATGACTGCGGCGGTAAGCGGAACAGACTGAACAATAGTGAGCTGAATGTCACCTGTGCCGGGAGGCAGGTCAAGGATGAGGTAATCCAGTTCTCCCCAGTCTGTTTCACTGAGAAACTGTTTCACAGCGCTGGAAACCATCGGGCCGCGCCAGACAACAGCCTCATCCTGCTTCACAAGAAATCCCATCGACAGAAGCTTGACGCCGTATTTTTCCAGAGGCACCAGTTTGCGTTGCGTGTTGATATTGGGCCGTTCGTGTATATCAAACATCGTAGGGATACTCGGGCCGTAAATATCAGTATCCACGAGGCCGACTTTGGCGCCGGTTTGAGCCAGTGCGACGGCCAGGTTAACCGATACGGTCGACTTGCCAACGCCGCCCTTTCCTGATGCAACGGCTATCACATTCTTGACGTCCTTGAGCAGATTCTGATCGCCTTGTCCTTCCGCCCTGCTTTTTGTAACCTTTGAACTCATGTTGGGAGTGACAACAGCTTCTTCATCGACCAGATGTTTTACGGCATTGATGCACGCACGTTCAATTTCCGCCTTCATCGGGCAGGCAGGAGTAGTAAGATTAACCGTAAAGGATACATTCTTCCCGTCAATTTTAATGTCTTCAATCATATTAAGAGAGACCAGGTCCTTTCCAAGGTCCGGGTCAATGACATTCCGGAGCGCATCCAGAACATCTTCATGTGTAATAGCCATAACAGATCAGCATTTGGTTAAACGTAAAAAAACTCAGAGCTAATAAATATATCTGATTTCTTATGCTTGCAACATAAAAGAAATAAAAAATATTCCAACAGAAACTGAAAATCAGTTAGCTTAAATATTTCAATCCCCCCAAATGGATTACGATATTTGTATCTTGACTGGGAACCTAAAAAAACAATTATGCTTAAGAGAACACCCTTGTTTGAAGTGCATCGGTCTTTTAATGCCCGTCTGGTGGATTTTTACGGTTTTGAAATGCCGGTGCAGTACAAGAGTATTAAAGAAGAGCACATCGCGGTCAGAAAAAAGGCCGGTATGTTTGATGTATCACACATGGGAGAGATTCTGGTTCGCGGAGAGAGAGCGCTGGAAGTGGTTCAGGATCTGACTGTAAATGATGCCTCAAAGCTGAAACCCGGCAAGGCGCAGTATTCGGTCATGTGCTGGGAGCATGGCGGAATCGTGGATGATCTGCTGGTGTATTGCCTGTCGGATGTGGAATACATGATGGTCATCAACGGCAGCAATATTGAAAAAGATTTTAACTGGATACTCGAAGTAAATGCCGGAAGGGCGGAGGTTAGCAATATCTCAGATGAGATAGGGCTGATTGCGGTCCAGGGACCTGAATCAGCAAAAGTCCTGAAATCACTTACCACGGACAGGCCGGATACCATACCGCAGTTCGAATTCCGGTCAATGCAGATTTCCGACTATGAGAATATCCTGGTATCAGCAACCGGCTATACCGGAGAAAAAGGCTTCGAACTGTATTTCAACATCCGGCATGTGAATGCCTGTGATTTATGGCAGAACATTATGGTTGCCGGTGATGCTCTCGGACTGGTTCCATGCGGACTCGGTGCGCGTGACACCCTGCGCATGGAAGCCGGACTGCCCTTGTATGGAAATGACCTGACGCAAGACACCACACCTCTCGAGGCTCGGCTTGGTTGGCTAGTCAAATGGGATAAAGGTGATTTTGTGGGCAAAGAAGCTCTTCTGAAGCAAAAACAAGAAGGGGTCAGCAGGAAGCTTTACGGCATGGTGATGAAGGAGCCCAAAAGAATACCAAGAATCGGATCTCCGATTATTGACGAGAATGACAATGAAATTGGAGAAGTAACCAGCGGAGGATTGTCCGTCATGCTGGATAAAGGTATCGCAATGGGATATGTGCCCGCTTCTTATGCAGGACCCGGTCACGAAATTGGAATAACCATCAGAAACCGGCACTGTCCATGCGAGACGGTTAAACCACCATTCTACAGTAACAGCAAATGAATAATAACATAGATGTTTATTCATCATCGGTTGCTTTTACCGAAGATGACGTAAGGGACAAGACGGTTGTGGTAATTGATGTGCTCCGGGCCTGTTCAACCATACAGGCGGCACTGGAAAACGGAGCCGCCGGGGTAATCCCCGTCGCAGAAAACGATGATGCGGGCAAATACACCCGCAGCCTTGATGCATCGCGAATTTTACTTTGCGGAGAAAAAGGAGGAAAAAAAATTGAAGGGTACCGGCTGGGCAACTCGCCGCTCGAATATGTATATGATATAGTAAACGCTAAAATCATAATACTGAAAACAACCAACGGTACAAGGGCTGTCACAAGAAGCAGCAATGCAAAAGAAGTGCTTATCGCAAGTTTTCTCAACCTGACTGCTGTAGTTGATTATCTCAAAAAGCAAAACACGAGGGATGTTCTGCTGATATGTTCCGGGTGGAATAATCGTCTTTCAATAGAAGACATGTTGTGCGCGGGTACCCTCACATACCGGCTGTTTGACGGAAAACTGCCTGCAGATGCAACAGACGGAACCAAGGTCGCTTTTTCCCTTTATCAGAAATTCGGGGAAAATATTTCAAAGCTGATTGATTCATCCAATCATGCAAAAAGACTTAAAGCCATTGGCTACGAAAAGGATATTGATTTTTGCAGTCAGGTTGACCTTTATTCCTCTGTGCCGGTATTGTATCAGGGAATGATCAGATTGAATTAAATGAGTAAAAAAAAGAATAATAGTACCCCTCTTATCAGCTATGAAAGGAAAATGGAAATGCTTGGCATCATCATCATTGCCATAGCTGCATCCATTGCGATCAGTATCATAACCTACCGGAGCGAGGATTTCGCCATCATACAAAGTGTGAGCTTCCGGACACTGATGGATTTAGGGCAGGGCCCGGCATTGCGCATCCAGAACGGCCTTGGTCCTTTGGGTGCGTACATGTCACACTTCTTTGTGCATATCCTTTTTGGATATATTTCCATGATCCTTGTTGTCATCATGCTGTCATACGGCTGGAATATTTTCAGGCACAATGCACTTGCCATAGTGCATCTCAAGTCGTTGTATGCTGTTTTTGTGATGATTCTGTCGGCATCAATCATGGGTTGGGTGCATAATGAATTTGATGCTGTTTCGGCCGACTGGGCCGGATCTTCGGGAGTTGCCATTGCCTACCTTCTCAGAGGCCTGACCGGACAGTACGGACCCGTCATCATTCTTGGAAGCATGAGTTTAATTGCACTCATTTTGCTGTTCAATAAAGATGTTCAGTCTGCTTTTGACCGAATCAGACAGGCCGGAGTATGGTTCGGAAGTATTTTCTCAAGTAGTGCTTCTGCTAATGAAGATCCGGAAGAACGGGATGCGGCCAGTGTAAAGCAAGTCCGTGACTCTGCTCAGGAAAAAGGTTCTGACGGCAGCAGAAACCAGAAGAATGGAACAGAGGAGGATGAGGACAGCAGGCGAAAACGATGGGAAGAGCTTGTTTCTTCCTCAAGTGAAAGAGAGCAGGCGAGGAAACTAAAGGAGCAGAAGGAAACCGGGGAAACCCGCCCCCCAAGAGCCATTTTGTCCCGTGAAAACAGAGGTGACGACGGCGCCGAAAGAGGAAGTTCCGGGAAAAATGAACCCGGAGATGATCAAGGTGCGGACGGCACGGCGGAAGCCGGTGAGCAGGACGTTGACATTCGTATTTACAAGGGGACTCCGGAAGAAGAGGCCGGGAAAAGAAAGCTGGAAAAGGAACGAAAGAAGCAGCTCGAAAAACCCCAGATTACATATCGTTTTCCTGCTCTTGACCTGCTGGATAAAGCTCCTGAAGAGGACAACGAGGTCGATTATGAGGAGATCAATCGCAACAAAATGATAATCCTCGATAAACTTAACCGGCACGGAATAGATATCACAGCTATAGAGGCTATCGTTGGACCGACCGTCACCCTGTATGAGCTGCAACCCGCCCCGGATGTGAAAATCAGTAAAATAGAAAGTTATGCCAATGATCTTAAAATGGCGATGGCTACCAAAGGGTTGCGCATAATCGCCCCCATCCCTGGTAAATCGGCCGTAGGAATTGAGGTGCCCAACCGGAAAAAAGAGA
This sequence comes from Natronogracilivirga saccharolytica, assembly GCF_017921895.1. NCBI lineage: Bacteria > Pseudomonadati > Balneolota > Balneolia > Balneolales > Cyclonatronaceae > Natronogracilivirga > Natronogracilivirga saccharolytica. Next base: position 70,619 of record NZ_JAFIDN010000002.1, on the reverse strand, counting down.
CCGTTTATATCCGCTCGCTGATCAATACCCGGAAATTTGCAGAAACATCCATGAAGTTGCCCGTTGCTTTCGGAAGAACCATCGAAAATGAAGTGTTTATGGTGGATCTGGCGCGGCTGCCCCACCTGTTGATGGCAGGTGCGACAGGATCAGGAAAAACAGTGGGCATTAATACGATAATCACCTGTCTTCTTTACAAATGCCATCCGGATGATCTGAAATTTGTAATGGTGGATCCGAAAAAAATCGAGCTGTCACTTTTCCGCAATATTCAGAATCATTTCCTGGCAACTCTTCCGAATGCGACAGAACCTATCATAACGGATACTGCCGAAGTGTTGCAAACGCTTAACAGTGTCTGCAAAGAAATGGATGAACGGTATGATCTGCTCAAGATGGCCACGGTCAGGGATATCACTTCCTACAATGAAAAGTTCAAGGAGGGATCCCTGGATAATGAGCTCGGGCACAGGCATTTACCCTATATTGTAGTTATAATCGATGAGCTTGCAGATCTGATGATGACTGCAGGCAAGCAGATAGAGGAGCCGATTGCCAGGCTGGCACAGCTTGCCCGGGCTGTTGGAATACATCTTGTCATTGCGACTCAGCGGCCATCCGTAAATGTCATAACCGGGACTATCAAGGCGAACTTCCCTGCAAGAGTTGCATACAGAGTGGCCTCCAAAATTGATTCAAGGACCATTCTTGATACCATGGGGGCTGATCAGCTCGTTGGAAGAGGTGATATGCTCTACAACAGCGGTGGCGTCAGCATGGTCCGTCTGCAAAATGCTTTCGTTTCCACAGAGGAAGTGGACCGGATAAATGAATTCATTGGAAACCAGACAGGTTATGATCGCCCCTATTATCTCCCCGAAACTGAGGATCCCAATGACCAGGGTGGCTCACTTGAGAAGGGGGAAAGGGATGAGCTGTTTGAGGAAGCCGCAAAAGTGCTGGTATTGCATCAGCAAGGTTCGGTATCACTGCTGCAGCGCAAGCTCAAACTGGGTTATAACCGGGCCGGCCGGCTTATTGACCAACTTTTTACGGCCGGAATCGTCGGACCTTACCAGGGAAGCACAGCAAGGGAAGTCCTTGTAGAAAATGAAGATGAACTGCAGGAATTATTGAATGATCTGGACAACTGAAAAAAAACGAAATGGCGGATGGCGGTTAACGGACGGTGCGGGTAACGTGCCGGTTCCGGGATGGAAGAAAACGGTGTTGCTGACAGCCTGGATGATAGTGATGATGGCATCGGGCAGCTTGGTTAAAGCGTATGATATTGAGCAATCGGATCTGGACCGTGTGATTCAGACATTTCAGGAGGGCCGGGTGTTTCACGCCGTTATGACCCATACTTTTACGGACTCATATACTGGTGAAGAAGATGTGACCGAAGGGGAGATCTGGATATCACAAGACAAGTATCTGATCAGGGCGGAATACCAGACCATTCTTGTTGACGGGGAGACTTCGGTTGTATACAATGAATCGCAAAACAAAGTCCTGATAAGCAGATATGAGCCGGAGGAGGATGATTTTGCGCCTTCCCGCTTCTTCTCGGGAAAAGATGAAGTGTTCTCCGTATCTGACACCTCTCCCCAGAACGGCAACACTGCCTTTACCCTCAAGCCGGATGATCCTTTTGAAATATTTACGCGGGTTACCATAGTCCTTGGACCGGACCGTGTTCCGCTTGAGATCAGCGCTGTTGATCAGATGGATAACAACATGAGTACAACATTCAAAGATGCAGAATTTCTGGAAGACTCAGATGCGGTTTTTACGCTTGACTATCCCGATGATGCCGAAATTATCGATTTAAGAAAGTAGGGCGGCATGTGGAAATCTTCATTACGGTTTGTGGTCAGTATTCTGATTGCTCTGCTGTTTTTGTGGCTGGCACTTCGTGATGTGTCTTTAAGTGAACTTCGGTTGACAATGAACAAGCTCACGTATTACTGGCTTGTTCCCTACATCGTTATATCGCTGCTGAGCCATTATCTTCGTGCCGAGCGATGGAAACAGCTCATTGAACAGCAAGATGCCAGGACAAGCAGAATGAACCTGTTCAGTGGTGTTATGCTTGGCTATCTGGTCAATTATGCCGTTCCCCGTCTTGGCGAAATTTCACGGTGTGTTTATGTCGGCAACCGGGAACAGCTGAGCCGCTCCAACCTTCTTGGCACTGTTGTGATCGAGCGGGCACTTGACCTGCTTATCACGGTGCTCCTGACTGTTTTTGTCATAATCTATCTGTTTTCAGATTATCGTGATATAGTACCCATTATCGGCGACAGCACCATAAATGTGCTTGATGTGATTTTCAGTCCGGAAGGCCTGGCGGTGCTTCTGATTATACTGATATTCGGTGTTCTGGCTGTCTACCTTGGCTATCGCCTGCTGTCCTATGTAAGCAACTGGATACCATCCCTTGCCGGTTTCTTCAGGTTTGCCGCTGACAAATCCAAAAAGTTCGCACAGGGGATGATGAGCATCAGAAAAGTACGGAACTGGCCTGTGTTCATTCTGCTGACTGGTGGCATTTGGTTCTGCTATGTGCTCATGACATACATTCCGTTCACAGCCTTTGACCTGCACACCACCTATGGTCTCGGAATGCAGGATGCGCTGGTGATCACCGTCGTCTCGGCACTTGGCATAATACTTCCGTCTCCGGGCGGTATCGGAACCTATCACTGGCTGGTAAGCCGCACCATGCTGATCCTGTTTGCCGTCCCGGAAACAATCGGAGTAGCTTATGCAATTGTAACCCACCTGGTGATGATGATCATAATTCTGGCAGTTACACCGATGCTGCTTGCCGTTAACAAAGTCAACTGGAAGGAAAAGTTTGTAAGGGTGCAGAAATAAAACCTTTCAGAGGTTAGTAAAAAAATACCTTTTCAGGGCCAAACTCGTTTATCAAATTATTGCGGAAAATAGCTTATTTTCACTATTTGGACACTACGCTTATCAACTGAATGGATCCAAGGAATGAATCCACGTAATTTTCTCCTGACTGCTTTATTATTTACTGTGTTTTCCCTGCCCAGTGCAGTTAATGCTCAGCAAGAGGGAGGAACCACATCAATGTTGCCGGATATCGATCCGCAGGATATTGAAATTCGCGGAGAATTTGATGTCACGTTTCCCGGCCTGTCCAGACAACCCATCCTGGGATTCAGCCCGAGACAACCAATATATCGTGTCGATCCCGACAGAATGCCGTTTCTGGAATCTGATGATGAAATTGTAACTTCTGTACCCATCAGCCAGCTTGAACCGGCTTTAAGACCGGACCACCACTTTTTTTCCTTTTCCGAACGCAGAAACCTTTTTGCCCGTGCCGGATACGGAACATATCAAAGTCCTGAAGTTTCCATTATAGCAGAAGCTCCCGTTCGTGAAAACGAACACATTTCACTGGATTTCAACCATCGTTCTTCTGCGGGTGACCGGGACTTCAGTTCGTTCGGAGACTTCAACACTGATTTGCAGTGGATGAGACAGGATGGGCCAACCCGCTGGGCTTTAGGCGTTAATGGTGCCTCATCGTTTAACTATTCTGCACTTCCGGGTCCTGCAGACAATAATGAAGACGAAGTGCTTCCGGACCCGTCCCGGATTTCAAATACCACTTTCGGAATGCATGGCAAGTGGCAGCACCTTGAGCACGCATACAGGGGATGGCAGTCACGGTTTGACCTGACTCATTTTACAGGGAAAGGAACAACCGGTGATGACGAAAAATCGTTTAACGAGACAAATTATAATCTTTATCTGAACCACTTCCGTGACGGACGTCATCAGGAGCAGGTTTTCGGTTTTGATTTGCGGGCTGCCGGCTCTTTATACGATACTATTGACGATGAAACCCAATACTGGCTGACCAACGCTGCCGGTGCAAGGTACAGACATCAGTTTGGCTACGCTCATCAGGTAGAGGCATGGTTGCGTTTCTATCAGCTTTATGATCCGGTCAATGAATTTGACCTTTTTCTCTATCCTGATATTTTTTACCGGTTTGAAGGAACAGGAAGAGTACAGGCTTCATTGCGGCTGAGAGGCTTTGTAGAGAATCCCGGACTGCAGAAACTTCATGCCGAAAACAGATTCATGATTCAAAGTGACAATGAACTCCAGCATGAACGTGGCCTGCAAATCCATCTGAATGCAGGGTTTGATCTTCTGACCGATACCCGGGTTTTTTCCGGTCTTGATTATCGTCAATACTACAATAAAGGCTATTACCTCAGATCACAGGATCCTGCCAACCCGTTTTACTCATATCAGTTTGCAGAAGAAGCCATCCATGTCGAGTGGTACAGTGGCCTGACACACCGGATTCCGGAACTCAGAACCAAGGCAACATTTGAACTTGGCTTTAACTTTACATCCATGGATGAAGAGGTGGTGCCTTCCGGTTATATTCCATATGTTCCACTTGTACGCGGATCTGCGCAAATCATGTCCCAACCTCTTTCCTGGCTGAATCTGTCAACCTGGCTTGATTTTTCAGGCAAGAGAAAAACGGCGGCAGAAGATACAGAGGCCGACGGGTTTTTCCAGCTCGGTATGCGTTCAGATATTCGCCTGCACGAACGGGTCGGGGTTTATTTTAAATCACTGAATATTCTGGATCAGGACTACGAGGTGTGGCACCGTTATCAGGAACAGCCGTTTCAGTTCTACGGGGGGATTACTTTACACTTATGAGAGGAGCAACTATGGATCAAAAAAAAGCAGAAAATAAAATTTCATCCATCATAGCCTCTGCTTTGAAGAATCATCAGGAAGTTCAGATAAAAAAGCTGGGGACAATAAAGGTTCAGCACAGAAACCAGCAGCAGGAACAGGATAAAAGTGGCCGGGTCTTTCTGACTCCTCCGGCTGATATAATTACGTTTTTACCTGAAAAGTGAGGGAATTATGAAGCTATCACATGAAGAGCTGATCAGCAAGCTTGCAAAATCCCTGGGTGTTGAGGCCAAAGATGCGGAAGCTGCTTTCGATGCATGGATAGAAAATATAATTAAAGAAACAGGGGAGAAGGAAACCAGCCATGTACCGGGATTGGGAACGTTCAGGAAAAAAGGGCCCGGTATTGAGTTTGTGCCGGATGAAAAGCTTGCTATTGAAGTAAACCATAAATACGCAGGAATGAATCCGATTGAGGTTTCCCCCTCTTTTCTCCGGAAAATTCAGGAAAAAGATAAGGGTGAAGAAGCCGGGCAAGAGGATGATCCGTTCGGTATTGCGGAAGAGGAGGAGTCCCCGGAAAAAGCCACTTCGAAAGACGAGCAGGAAATGACTACCCCACGCTCCAAAGACCCGGGGGAAGAGGCGTCAGGGGCTGAAACCGAAGATCCGGAGGAATCCCGGGAGGAATTCCCTGAGGAACCGGAAAAAGAAAAAATGGAGGAATCCGGAGAAGAGCACCAGGAAGAGCTCCCGAAAGAATTTCAGGAGGAGCCCGAAACGGAGCCTGATGAGGATCCAGGGGAGGAGCCTGGCATAGAACCGGAGCAAGATCCTGTCAGGGAAACGGAGGAGGAAATTGGGAAAGAACTTGAGCAGGAACTTGAAAAGGAATCCGAAGAGGATCCGTTTGAACTGTCCGGAGAAGAATCAGGGAAAGCTTCTGAAGGGGAAGATATCCCGAAAATAACGGCTTCCTCAGGAAAAAAATCCAAAACCGGCAAAAAGGAGTCCGGTGGAGATGCCAAAGAGAAAAAGAGCTATGCCATCTGGTTCATACCGGCTGCTGCGGTGATCATTGCGGCAATTTTACTCTATTTTCATTTTGACGGACTTCAGCTGGACCGGCAGTTCCGCGATGAGCAGGAGCAACGCCGGGAACAGGAAGATGTTGCAGCACTTCAGGATGAGCCGTCAGAACATCAGGTTGGCCCCCTGCCGGATGAGGAAGAGGAAGCCGATGAACCGGAAGAAATGGTGCCGGAGCCCGAACCGGAGCCTGCCGAAGAAGAGCCGGAGCCGGTACCTGAAGAACCGGAGCCTGCCGAAGCGGATCTCGATGATCAACTGCCATTTGGTCTGACCGGACCGGAAGAAGAGGTACTTATCGGAGCATATACGATCGTGGTTCACTCCCTTCACAATGAGAAAAAGGCACAGATTGAACGTGATCGTCTTGCAGAACGGGATTTCAAGGCAACATTATGGCAGGCGACACTGCCGGACGGCAACCAGCGCTGGCGGGTAGGTATCGGACAGTTTGAAACCGTATCAGAAGCAGAGGAGGCCATCTCCGAACTTCCCGAACCCTACCGGAGCAATAATTTTATCATCAGAATTCGTTAATACTAACAACAAAACCCACCAACTCAACAACGGTATTTCATGACATCGGTATCCCTTTATCTGTCGGTATTACTTTTCCAAAATGGCATTGCCGAAGATACATTAGAAGCCCTTACTGCCACCTCAGAAGAAATTTCCTATTTGCAGATGCTCTCGGAGGGCGGGTTTGTGATGATTCCCATCACCTTGCTGTCGCTGCTTGCTATTTATGTCATTGCCGAGCGATGGCGCGTACTTTCCAACTCCGTAATGGATAATCAGAGGTTTCTCGACAGTCTTGAGGATATGCTGAAAAAAGGTGAGATGAGGCAGGCGCTTCAGTATTGTGATGATATGGACAAGCCCTTTTCCCGGATAATGAAGCAGGGTATCAAGCGGCTCGGCAGACCAATACAGGATATTGACGATGCGATAAAAAATGCCGGAAAACGGGAAGTCCATTTCCTTGAGAAAAAAATGGACTGGCTTGCTACGATCGCCGGTGTGGCACCGCTGCTTGGTTTTCTTGGTACCGTCACCGGTATGATTCAGGCGTTCATGCAGATTCAGACGCTCGAGGGCAATGTGAATCCAAGTGTTCTGGCTGGCGGAATATGGGAAGCATTGATAACAACCGCTTCCGGACTTGCCGTCGGAATCATTGCTTACGGCTTCTATAATTATCTTTTGGGCCGCATGAACCGGATGATCTTCGATCTGGAAGACTCCTCCACCGAGTTTATTGAATTGCTGCAGAAACCGGCCAACAAAAAAGAGCAACAGGGAATACCGCAATGAATTTTCGGGCAGACAATGAAGTAAAAAAGCCGATGACGCTTTTTGCAGCAGCCGGACTGACAGATATCGTTCTGCTCTTGCTGATTTTTTTCCTGCTGACATCGTCATTTGTGACAAATTTCGGAATCAGGGTTGATATTCCCAGAGCTGAAACCGCAGCTGTAACCGAACAGCATTTCATCAACGTCACCATAACAAATGACGGCAGTTTTTATGTAATGGGTGATCCGGTCACACGGGCCAATGTGGCTTCTGCCATTCGCGAACAGCACAGCAGGCACCCGCAGGCCACGCTTGTAGTGAGGGCTGATAAAAACGCCATAGTCGACGATGCCGTGCATGTGATGAATGTCGGAAAAGCGCTCAACCTCAGTATGATGATGGCTACAGAACGGGCCAGCAGATAAAACTATGCGACGCAAACTCACCCCAGATGAATTATTCGGCTTGCTGATCACGGTAGTCATGCACCTGATCATGCTGCTGTTTGCTCTTTACATGGTCATCAAACCAGACCAGCAGGAGCGGACCGCCTTCATCGAAGTGACTCTTGGTGAGTTTCAGGATGGCACAATTGCCGAGTTTTCAAGGGAAGAGGAAGAGCAGCCGGAGACAAGACCCGATCCGGTGGAGGCAGAACCGGAAGTGCCGGAGCCCGAACCGGAAGAAACGCCTCAGCCGGAACCTGAGCCTGAGGAACCGGCCAGGGATGTCGACCTGCCCGATCAGGAAGAGGAGGTAGAATCTGACGAAGTGGTTACAACGCCCGACACCGAAGAGATCGATCCTGAGCAAATGGCGGAGCAAACCGAGGAGACCGAAGAACAGACCGCTCCGGATCCGGCTCAGCAGGATGAAGAAGAGATGGAAGGCGAAGAGGAAGCGGGGGACATCAGGGGTATTCGCGGCAGGGCTGATGCAGACCAGGGTACCGAAACGGACCAGATCCGTTCCGCTCCTTACCAACTGGAGTGGGAGGGCGACTTTAGTCGTGAGCCGCAAAACCAACCACTTCCAAGATATGTTTCAGAAACAGAAACGGTTATTTCTGTCCGGTTTGAAGTACGTCCGGACGGGACGGTAGGGCAACTCATACCCCGGAGAAGGGGAGATCCAGACCTTGAACGTGAAGTGTTCCGAACCCTGCGGGAATGGAGGTTCTCACGACTTCCCTCCAATGTCCCGCAAGAGTCTCAGTACGGAACCATAACGTTCCGCTTCGTTCTCGACTGATCAGGCTTTCTGCTTGCTAACCTTTCGTTTCTTGTTGTTCCCGTTTTTTTGGGAAGTCCGGTCTTTGGGAAGGGAGATCTGCTCACAATCCCATATTTGCTTGCTGTACTCAAGAATGGTCCGGTCCGAGGAAAACTTGCCTACCCGGGCGACATTGTGAATGGCTTTTTTAATCCATTTTGCCTGATCCTTGTACAGCTTCTCCACCTCCTGCTGCTGCTTTGTGTACGACTCAAAGTCGGCAAGAACCATGAAGTAGTCTCCCTCATCCAGCAAATTGCGGATAATCGGGTGGAACAGTTCGGGCTCATCCGGCTCAAAGAAACCGTCGCGGATCTGATTCAGAACCTGCTGCAGCTCGGGGATGGAATCGTAATAGTCGCGGGGGTTGTAGCCTTCCCTGCGCTTTTGCTCCACTTCTTCGTCGGTGAGTCCGAAGATGAAAATATTATCTTCGCCGACTTCTTCACGGATTTCAATATTGGCACCGTCGAGGGTTCCGATTGTTAATGCACCGTTAAGGGCGAATTTCATGTTTCCGGTACCTGAAGCCTCCATTCCTGCGGTTGAGGTCTGCTCTGAAAGATCAGCAGCCGGTATAAGCCTTTCGGCAAGTGACACGGTATAGTTCTCCAGGAACAGACAGGAAAGCTTGCCTTTGGTATCAGGATCGTTGTTGATTTTCTCGGCAATGGAGTTGATCAGTTTGATCTGAAGTTTGGCCATGGTGTACCCGGGGGCTGCCTTGCCTGAGAACAAGACCGTTCTGGGCTGGAACTCAGCATCAGGATTGGCTTTGATCCGGTTATAAAGCATGGCCGTATGCAAAGCAACAAGAAGCTGGCGCTTGTATTCGTGTATCCGCTTGATCTGGATATCAAATATGGAATCCGGCTCAAGAGAAATCCCGTACTCAGCTTCAATGAAAGCAATCAGATCTTTTTTGTTCTGATGCTTGACATCGGTGAATTTTTTGCGGAACGCTTTGGAGTCCGCAAGCTTGTCGATTTTCTTGAGCTGGTTGAGATCGGTAATCCAACTGTCACCGATCTGCTCCGAGATCAGTTCGGATAGCCTGGGATTGCACTGCTTGAGCCAGCGCCTCGGGGTGATCCCGTTCGTCATGTTGATGAATTTGTCCGGGTACAGCTCGTAGAAATCTTTGAAAATGGTCTTTTTGATCAGCTCGGTATGCAGCCTAGCCACACCGTTGACCTTGTTGGATCCGACAATACCAAGAGTGGCCATCTGAACGGCAGGCTTTTCACCTTCGCTGATGATGGACATTCTTCTGACTTTGTTTACGTCATGACCGAAAGTATCGCGGACATCATTCAGGAATCGTTTGTTGATTTCATAAATGATCTGCAGGTGCCGCGGCAGCAGATTGCGCATAAGAGGCACAGGCCAGGTTTCAAGCGCCTCAGGCAAGACCGTATGGTTGGTATAGTTGATCGTTTTTCTGGTAATATCCCATGAGGTCTCCCAGTCGAGCCCTTCGTAATCCATCAGGACCCGCATCAGTTCAGGAATGGCCAGGTTGGGATGGGTGTCGTTGCACTGAATGGCAACTTTGTCCGGAAGCTTCCTCCAGTCGTTATGAACTTTTTTGAACCTTCTGAGTATATCCTGCAGTGTGGCAGAAACCAGGAAGTACTCCTGCTTCAGACGCAGCTCCTGCCCGACAAACACCTTGTCATTGGGATAAAGAACTCGGGAGATATTTTCCTGCAGCTGGGAATCCCGAACCGCATCAATGTATTCACCCTGGCTGAATGACTGAAAATCGATGGCCTTGGATGAACTGGCCTTCCAGAGGCGGAGGTTGTTGACAATATCATTTTTGTATCCGGGCACAGGCGTGTCGAATGCCAGGGCATTCACCGACTGAGTGTTAACCCACTTGAAACGAAGCTGTCCGTCAGAATCGGTATACGGGACAGATTCTCCGTAAAAGTCTACAGGGTAAAGGACTTTGGGTCTTACGACATCCCAGGGATTGCCAAATTGAAGCCACATGTCGGGCTTCTCAATCTGGTAGCCGTTTCTTATCTGCTGGTGGAAAATTCCGTAATCATACCGTATGCCATATCCGTATCCGGGAATACCCATGGTTGCCATGGAGTCGAGAAAGCAGGCCGCAAGTCTTCCCAGCCCGCCGTTTCCAAGTCCGGCATCAAATTCGTTTTCCTTGACTTCATCGTAATCCAGCCCGAGCTCATCAAGGGCTTCTTTGACCTCATCAAGTATGTCAAGGTTGACAAGCATGTTGTCAAGCAGCCGGCCCATCAGAAACTCCATCGAAATATAGTAGACACGCTTGGCATCGACATCGTAATAGTGCTCCTGGGTGTCGATCCACCGGTCATGGAGTCTGTCCAGCGCCGTTAATGCAACACTTCGAAATTTGTCCCATTTCGTCGTGGAGTATTTGGATTTGGCCAGGGTGAAGCGCAAGTGCCGCTGGATATCCAGTTTCAGGGACTCGGCATCCATTGCCTTGGTGATGTCATCGTTCAGTTTGATCATGTGCGTGTTTGTTTGAAATTCTCAATCGGGGTAGTGCCGCTAAAATGTAAGCGGTTACATTCATTTTATTAAATATACAACAAATTCCGGCCAGGTTACAGTCTGTGGCAGAAAAAGTAAGATTTGAGGCAAAAAAATCAAAGTTACATAGTTTGATAAATACCGAAATCAGGCTGAAAGGAGGGCGGAGTGAGGTTGGCCTGCAGGTCCCAGTCGATAAACCGGTTGTAGGCATCAACGGCAACAAACTCCTGCCTGAACAAACCGAACACCGATGAGCCGCTGCCGCTCATGGCCGCATAATCGGCGCCGAGTTCGTACATCTGATCTTTGATGTTGCCGATCATGGGGTGCTGGTGAATGGCCCAGGGTTCAAGATCATTGAACAGAAGATACCGCCACTCCTCAAGCGGTTCATTCAGCAGGATGTGTTCCAGCTGAAACTCCGGCTCCGGGTTGGGGGTGCAGTGCTGATAGGCATCCGCCGTTGAAACATGAATGTCGGGAAAAACGGTGAGTATCCACGCGCCGGGTTGTATGTCCTGAAAATCAAGCTGCACGCCAATTCCCGTTCCAATGGCGGTTTTACCGTGCAGGAATACCGGAATATCGGCACCCAGCCCGGAAACGAATGACTGAATATCCCCGGTTTTTAGACCAAGTCCGCTCAGTTTGTTGATCATCCGCAGCATGGTGGCGGCATTGCTGCTCCCCCCGCCAAGTCCGGCACCAAAAGGCAACACCTTGTCGACATATACAGACCAGCTGTCATCAAAATCGGCATACCGGCGAAGCTTGTTGAGTGCTCTGATAATCAGGTTGCTGCTGTCGGCAGGAAGCCGGTCATCAGACATCGAAAGCCGGAAAGAAGGTGCCTTTGTAACCTCAAAACGGTCACTCCAGTTGATGAAGCAGAACCCGGTGGCTATCTCATGGTACCCGGTGGGCAGTCTGTTCAGGATTTGCAATCCAAGATTTATTTTTCCGCAGGATCGTGAGATCCAGACAGCTTCATCTGCAGGTGTCACGCTGATTTAGGATTTGGTTTCTTTGGAAGAGTGCCCCTCAAGATAATGATCCTTGATGGAATGCAAATATTTTAGTGCGGCTTCGCGGTCATTGGGAATGTCACCGTTGAGAATGGCTTCTTCAATGTCTGATTTGATTTCTCCGATCAGAGGTCCCGGGGGGATATCGCAGATTTCCATGATTTCATTGCCATCCACAGGCGGCTTCCAGTTCCGCATCCGGTCTTTTTCCTCAACTTCGGCAATTCGCTGTTCAACATGGTCGAAGTTTTTAAGAAACTGCCGGATTTTCCGGTCATTTTTGCTGGTAATATCCGCCCGGCATAACATCATCAGGTCGTCTATGGCATCACCGGCCTCAAATATCAGCCTTCTGACGGCACTGTCGGTAACGATCTCATCAACCAGGGCAATAGGGCGGAGATGCAGTCTGACGAGTTTTTTAACATAGCGCATACGGTCATCCATGGGCAGTCCGAGTTTACGGAAAATCCGGGGCACCATTTGAGCGCCAAGGGCATCATGACCGTGAAATGTCCATCCCTGCCGGGTGTCAAACCGTTTGGTTGCCGGCTTGGCAATGTCATGCAGTATGGCTGCCCATCGAAGCCAGAGATTGTCAGATACCATTGCAACATTGTCGAGCACCTTCAGGGTGTGCCAGAGATTGTCTTTATGGCGAAGGCCGTGTGCCTCTTCCACGCCATGCAGGTTGGAGAGTTCCGGGAAAAACTCATCGAGCAGCCCGGTTTCAAACAACAGACGGAAACCTGCGGAAGGCTGGTCGGACATGACGACTTTGTTCAGCTCATCAATGATCCGTTCTTTGGAAATGATTCCGATGCGATGGGCCGAGCGTTCGATGCCCTTTCTCGTATCCGGTTCGATGTTGAAATGGAGCTGCGAGGCAAACCGGATGGCCCGCAGCATGCGCAGCGGATCGTCGGAAAAAGTGCGGTCCGGATCAACCGGCGTGCGGAGCAGGCGTTTTTTCAGGTCCCCAAGTCCGTCAAAGGGATCATTAAGTTTGCCGTAGTCATCGGGGTTCAGGGACCAGGACAGTGCATTGATGGTAAAGTCGCGCCGGTACTGGTCATCTTCAAGCGTGCCGTCTTCCACGGCCGGTTTGCGTGAATCGTGGCGATAACTTTCTTTACGGGCTCCCACAAACTCCAGAACAAAACCATTCCAGGTGACGCGCGCTGTTCCAAAACGCCTGTAGGTGGCCACATTCGTGGTTCCGAGTTTTTTTGCGACAGCATCAGCCGCTTCGATACCCGATCCGACAGTCACCAGGTCGATATCATAGGCGCTGCCACCGGAGAGCCGGTCAAGATAGTAGTCACGGACAAAACCACCGATGACATAAACGCGCTGATCGATGGCTGCAACAGCATCGGATATGGACTGAAACAGTTTTTTATATGACGGGTTGAGATTTTCCAAATTGAAACAGGTTCTGCTTGTAAAAAAAAAGTACTATTATTGAACCGGTAAACAGACGATATCTTATGCAGTTCACTTACTAAAGATAACGATCATTTCAGTTTCAGGTGTTGTCTTGTCGCAGTTTCTGCAATCAGGAAAAATTTCACCCCTGAAACTTTAACCAAAAAGAGGCATCCTTGTCTCAAGGCGACGATTAAACCTGGCCAGAAAGGGTGAGCATGTCCGGCAATAACAGAAGCAAAAGAGCGATTCACATCAGCCTGGTTGTATCGGTTGTGGTATTCGGAATAAAATTTACCGCATTTGTGATTACCGGTGCCAATAGTGTGCTGTCTGATGCCGCTGAAAGTTTCGTTCATGTTTTTGCAGTAGGTTTTTCAGCATTCGGGATTCATTTGAGTCAAAAACCCCCGGATGAGGATCACCGGTACGGTCATGACAGGATCTCATTTTTTTCAGTCGGAGCCGAAGGGATGCTCATCCTCATCGCGGCGCTGACCATTTGCTATCAGTCCGTCAAAAGTCTGATCACAGGAGTTGAAGTCTTTCACATTCAGACCGGTGCCGGCATCATTTTTCTTTCCGCCCTTATCAACCTGGTACTTGGTATCTGGCTGGTTCGTACGGGGAAAAAGGAAAACAACATGATCCTGATCGGGAACGGCAAACATACGCTGACGGATGTTTATACAAGTGCCGGTGTGTTGATTACGCTTTTTCTGATTTCCACAACCGGCCTTATGTTTCTGGATGCGGTTGTGGCCATGGCCATTGCCGCATATATATCCATTGAGGGATACAAACTGGTGGGGTACGCCATCAAAGGTTTGATGGATAAAACGGATGAGGATACTGACAGAAAAATCAGGAATGTGCTGGCTGCCGAGTCCGGGCGCGATATTACCGGGTGGCATGATCTCCGGCACCGCAGCACGGGGAATACTTATTGGGTTGATTTTCATTTGCTGTTCAGAAAGGGGATAGACCTGGAAGATGCCCACCGTCAGGCAACCATACTGGAGCGGAAAGTAATGGATGCGCTGGATGAAGAAAATGTCATTGTTACCATTCATCTGGAGCCTGAAGGTGCAGACGTCGCCCATCATAAAAAACTCAGAGACAATTATTCGGATAACCGTGACAGCTGAACGGTTGCGGATCCGGGAATGACCTTGCCCGTACTCTGTTGATTTATCCGGCTATTTTTTTGCGGGCTGCTTTTTTCCGGAAGATTTTTCCGGAGGCTTGATAACAGAGAAGTCACCGACATGAAGCTGTTGATTGCAGGAGTGCAGCTGTGTTGAGGCACCCACTGTGGATTTATCGAGCGTACAATTCTCCACGACGGCATTCTCCCGAATTATGCTGTTGCTTATGGTGCTGTCGGTAATGGTGCAGCCTTCCCCGATTGTAGCATACGGACCTATGGTGCTTCCGGAGATGCTGACATTGTCACCAATGAAACAAGGCTGTATAATGCGTGTATCCGGGAATGTACGTTCCGTTTTTTTTGCGGGATCGAAGCGATCCATTACAGCAGCGGTAGAAGACAACCAGGCATCCAGTGTACCAAAATCAAGCCATTCCTTCACATCAGCAGATCTGAAAACAGCCTTCTTCTGCAAAAGACTGTCGATGGCATCCGTCAGGTCAAATTCATTCTTGTGCCCCCGGATGTCGTTATCAAGCAGATGTTTCAGCTCCTCTTTGAGGCGCTCTCCCTCCTTGAAATAATAGACACCTATGATGGCCAGATCAGATACGGGGGTTTGTGGTTTCTCGACAAACCTTGTGATACGGTTACCGTTGCGCACGGCTACGCCGTATTGCGAAGGGTCCCGGACTTTCTTCAGCCAGATGATGCTGTCGGCATTGTCGAGATCAACCTGTCCGCTCAGCTCAAAAAGGGTGTCTGCAAAGGCAATGATAACTTCACCGTCAAGGGAAGGAGCAGCACAGTAAATAGCATGAGCCGTGCCCAACGCTTCCTTCTGATGATAAAAAGCCGGTTCAGCGCCGAATTTTCGGGTCATGACAGCGAGCTGCTCCTCAACTTCATCCCCGAAATCTCCGAGGATGAAAGCAATTTCTGTAATGGGCCGGTTGATGGTTTTTCCGAACATCCGGATGATGCGCTCAATGAGTGTGGGTCCGGCAACAGGCAGGAGCGGCTTGGGTGTTAACAGCGAGTGGGGACGAAGCCGGGTTCCCCGGCCTGCCATCGGAATAATGAGCTTCATCTGTTTAAAATTTTTGATTCATATGGTCAGATGTAATGCCATGACCGTATTTAATCATACGCCTGTTTGTCCGGGCGCCAGCCCGGTCATGGACATTTCATGTGTTTAAAATTTTCGAATTATAATGACAGATGAACCGAAGTTCACGAAGTGAAATACCCTGACAGTTTCAATCATACGCCTGTTTGTCAGAGTTTATGCTCTGTCATGGGTATTTCATGCGTTAAAATGTTCGATTTTTGACATCAGAAGTCATGCCGTAAAGAAACGACTGACAAGATATCAGACTTTGGTATATTACGCGCATTAAAATATCATGCAATTAAATGTAACTCAAATAAGTCCCGATTTTGATCTGGTATTACACGGCTATAGAGCTTTTTTGCTGGGTTGTCATCTTTGTAATGCTTCGGAATGCTATTTACAGAGGACAATACCTCCTTCACATATTTCAGCAAAACGGTTATAAAATCAATGAGTTCAGCAGGTGGCTTTTTCGTCACTGGAATACCATTCTGTTTCCGGTACCTCATCTGGCGCTGATACTGGTAGCACTGATTGGTGTTGCCTACCTTGAGGACTGGCTGACATCCACCGCGGTTACTGTTGTGCTGCTGATTTTCTCCGTTTTCTGGTTCGGAAGCATATCTCAGTATGATATTTCTGCTGCCAAAAAACCGCTGGTTTATACCGCCAGAATGCTGCGTCTTACAGCTGTTTTTTCATTTTTTTCCGTATGGATCCCTCTCATAGGGACGTCATTTGCCTTTTACAGGGGCAGTCTCTATCCGGATGCCTATTCTCTTATATTCACCTGGGTTCTGGCAAGTCTGCTGCTTCCCTACCTGCTTGTGCTTGGAGCCACGGTCTTATATCCGCTGGAGTTGTTTTTTCAGAATCGATTCAAGAAAAAAGCAGCAACAAAGATACAAAACATGCCCGGTCTTAAGGTGATCGCCATCACCGGCAGCTACGGGAAAACGAGCACAAAGTTTCTGATCGACGCTGTTCTCAAGGAGCGCTACAATGTCTGTACAACACCGGGCAGTTACAATACCCCGATGGGGATATGCAAGGTAATCAACAATGATCTTCAGGCCTCTCATCAGATACTTGTTCTTGAGATGGGGGCCCGGTATGAAGGAAATATTGATGAGCTCTGTAAAATAGCACAGCCGGATGTTGCGGTGATTACCAACATCGGAGTATCCCATCTGGAAAGTTTCGGTTCTGTTGAAGCCATAGCTCAGACCAAGTCAGCCCTGATCAGGCATCTCAAATCAGGGGGGACGGCCATTCTGAACGGAGATGATCAGAAAGTCAGGAATATGGCGGGTATGCGCTCTGATGTAGAGGTGATTTTTACCGGGCTGTCACCGGATCACAATCACATCCGAGCCCGCGACATCACCTATGATGAAAACGGATGTACGTTTGAAATGCAAGTTGTAAGTGACAAAGGAGTGCACGACTCATCGCTCAGGACGGGTTTGCAGGAGCGTATATCCATGTCATTGCTGGGGGAGCACAGTGTGATGAATGCGCTGCATGCCGCAGCAGCCGGACTCATAGCCGGGCTCAGGCCTGCTACAGTGCGCATAGGCTTGAGCAAGGCGGCGCCGGTAGAGCATCGCCTTGAATTGAAGAAGAGAAATGGCGTGCTTGTCATAGATGATGCATTCAACTCCAATCCGGTGGGCGCCCGCAACGCTGTTTCGGTGCTCAGCTCATTCCGGGCCGGGAAAAAATATGTCATTACACCAGGCATGATTGAGCTGGGAGACCGCCAGGATGAGGAAAACCGGGAATTCGGGAAATGGATGGCAAAACATCCGCCGGACCATGTTTTTCTTGTAGGACAGAATCAGACCCGGCCCGTTTTTGAAGGATTGACCCTGGGCGGGTACCCTGAAGGGAACATCACGGTGGTCAGCAGCCTGAATGAGGCCAACAGCAAGCTGCAGCAGAAACTGAAAGCCGGTGATGTGGTACTTTATGAAAATGACCTGCCTGACAGCTATTCAGAGTAAATCATGTGAGCCGGGAACACTGCACTGGTGAACCTACTCATTCCGGACAGCATCTGCAGGCTGAATGGATGCGGCCCTGACGGCCGGGTACCAGCTCGCTGCGATGCACAGCAGCAAGCTTCCGCCGAGGACAAAAACGACATCGGGCCAGAGAATCTGAACCGGATAGGCTGAAATAATAAATGATTCCGCCCCGGCAAGCTTGACCATTTCATACCTGTCCTGCAGGAATGCAAGCAGCAGTCCAAGTCCTCCTCCGATCAGGCATCCGATCAGCCCGATATAAAGGCCCTGGCGCAGAAAAATTTTCTTGATGTCATTTTTCCGGAATCCGATAGAACGCAGCAGTCCGATATCCCGCTGCTTCTGGATGACGATCATGGTAAGTGATCCGACGATGTTCAGAACAGCAACAAGTACGATGATCATCAGAATAAAATAAGCTCCCCACTTTTCGAGGTTCATCACATCATACAGCGGACGCTGCAGGTCATACCACGTCATTACATTATATTGATCACCAAGCTGTTTTTGCAGTTTTGCCTTGACTGCCTCGGCTTTCTCGTGATTGTGCAGGCTGATATCAACACCGGATATCTGATTTCTAAGGTCAAAGAGCCGCTGAGCCGCCTGGATATCAATATATATGACCGGGTCTTCTATGACCTGCTGCAGGCTGTAGATACCCCTGACTTCAAACCGGCTGATTCTCGGTCCTGTAAACTGTGTCAGGGCCCGCTGCATTCCGGAGGCGCTCAAAAGGGACAACTCATCCCCGGTGTTAAGCCTGAGACTTCGGGCAAGGGGATCGGAGATCAGGATCCCTGGCTTTTGGTCACGTACTTCCAGGTCGAGTCCTCCTGCCGTAAGCAGTGCATCCAGGTCGGCATATTGAGCAAATCGTTCCGGGTCAATGCCCTTTACTGTGACCACCTGGTCTCTGCTGCCTCTGTGAGCCACGAGCGCCTTCCCCTGGATATAGGGAGAGCGGACAGATATTTCCGGTATATCAGCAAGGGCGGAATCAAGTTCTCCGGTATCAGTAAAGGCCCGCCCCTCGGCCGACTCGATGCGAAGGTCCGGATCACTCGACAGCAGCATGCCTTTGATTATGTCAAAAAAACCGTTGAAAACTGACAGTACCACAATCAGAAGTGCGGTGCCGACAGTCACTCCGGCAATGCTGATCATGGTCAGGGTGCTGATCAGAGTGATATGTTTTCTCGAAAAGAGATACCGGCGAGCTATGAGTCGTGAAGCATTCAAACTGTTCCAATCATCTGTTGAAATTCAAAAAAAATTGCGTTTACTTTCTGCACCGGATACAAATCAAGCATTGTAAAAGGGGTGAGTTATTTTTAGGTAATTCTTTGTATTTTACCCCGGAATTTGAAAACTATCCTCTAATAAATATTCGCCTGTGACAAAGAAATTGTTAGACCAAGCTCAGATACAAGCTCTTGAGCGGGCTGATCATTCCGATCCGTTTTCCATTCTCGGGCCTCATTCGGTCAGTAAAGGTAAAAAAAAGGGGATAGTGATACGCACCGTTCAACCTAACGCGGAAATTGTAAAGATATGGTATGAAAACGGCACATCCTACCATGAAATGTCAAAAATCAGCGAAGCTGGTGTTTTTGAGGCATTTTTTGAAGGTAAAAACGAGAGTTTTGACTACTACTATGAAATTGTTCCGTTTGAAGGTGCCGAGTATACGCTCCACGATCCCTATTCTTTTGGCCCGACACTGAGTGATTACGATTTGCAGCTCTGGGGAGAAGGTACGCACAGAAGGGCCTATGAATGGATGGGCGCCCATCTGATGGAAATAGGCGGTATTGCCGGTACACGTTTTGTTGTCACGGCACCGGGTGCGAAACGGGTGAGCGTAGTTGGGTCATTCAATGACTGGGACGGGCGAAGGCATCCCATGCGCAAGTATCACGAGCAGGGATTATGGGAGATTTTCATTCCCGGGCTGGCGGACGGGGATGTCTACAAATACGAAATTGCAGTTGAGGGGCAGGATGTCCCGCTGCTAAAGGCTGATCCGTACGCCTTTTACTCGGAAATGCGGCCCCGTAATGCTTCCATAATAAAGAATATCAACACTTACGAGTGGTCCGACAGTGAGTGGATGAGCAAAAGGAATAAATCGTTTGACGCCCCGATGTCCATTTATGAGGTGCATCTGGGATCCTGGAAAAAAAAGGAACTCGATCCTTCCGGCTTCCTGTCATACCGCGAGCTTGCAGATGATCTGGTTAGTTACGTAAAAGAACTTGGATACACTCACATCGAGCTGCTCCCGGTTGCCGAGCATCCCTACGACCCCTCCTGGGGTTATCAGATAACCGGCTATTATGCAGCGACTTCCCGGTTCGGTCCACCGGAAGATCTTATGTATTTCATTGACAGGTGCCATCAGGAAGACATCGGTGTGATTGTGGACTGGGTTCCTGCGCACTTCGCAAAAGATGATCACGGTCTGCGCATGTTCGACGGAACCGCCCTGTATGAGCACGTCGATCCGCGCCAGGGTGAGCACAGGGACTGGGGGACACTGATTTTCAACTTCGGCCGCACAGAGGTGCAGAATTTCCTTATCTCCAACGCTGTTTTCTGGTGCGACAAATTCCATATAGACGGGCTCAGGGTGGATGCCGTGGCATCGATGCTGTATCTCGACTACTCCCGTGAAGACGGTGACTGGGTTCCGAACCAGTATGGAGGGCGTGAAAATATTGAAGCCATCAACTTTGTGAAGCGTTTCAATGAAGTTGTCAACGAAGAATTCGACGGCGTTGTGACTATGGCCGAAGAGTCCACTTCCTGGCCGATGGTGTCCCGCCCGACTTATATCGGCGGACTCGGGTTTGATTACAAGTGGAATATGGGCTGGATGAATGATACGCTGAAGTACATGGCGATTGATCCGATATTCCGAAAATATCATCACAATCAGCTTACATTCTCCCTGATTTATGCTTTTACGGAGAATTTCCTTCTGCCGCTGTCGCACGATGAAGTGGTGCACATGAAGCGTTCGCTGATTTCCAAGATGCCCGGCGACGACTGGCAAAAATTTGCAAATCTGAGGCTCCTGTACACATATATGTTCTGCCATCCGGGGAAAAAGCTTCTGTTCATGGGCGCAGAACTGGCGCAATGGTCCGAGTGGAACAGTGAAAAATCACTAGACTGGAACCTGCTCGAATATGAGCGGCATAAAGGCATCCATACCCTCATTCGTGACCTGAACAAACTCTACAAGGAGCAGAAACCGCTGTATCAGATTGATTTTGACTGGAGCGGATTTCAATGGATCGATTTTTCAGATGCCGACAGCGGCATACTTGCCTTTATCCGGAAAGGCAAAAATGATTATGACTCGGTAGTATGCATTTTCAATTTCACACCGCAGGTTCATTACGATTATTATATCGGAGTGCCCAAAGAGGGAAAATACCGTATTCTGTTCAACAGTGACTCCGAATTTTACGGAGGCAGCAACTTCGGAAATGCGGAACTTGAAGCCGTCGAGGGAGAGTGGCATAATCAGCCGGCCAGTATTCAGATCAATATACCGCCTCTTGCAGGACTGGTAATCAAATCAGAGTAATTAATACATTATTTTTTTATGGATTTTACGAGATCATTCGGTACGCTTGTCCACCCGACATCATTTCCGTCCGACTATGGCATTGGAGACCTGGGAGAAAAAGCCTACCGCTTTATTGACTTTCTTGAGGAAACACACCAGGGGGTTTGGCAGATTCTGCCCCTTGGTCCGACCGGATTCGGCAATTCCCCTTATGCCAGTTACTCGGCATTTGCCGGAAATCCCTACCTTGTTAGTCCCGAGGTGCTCAGGGCAAAAGGGCTTCTCACGGCATCAGAACTGGAAGAAAGCAGGCTGCCTCAATCAACAACAGCAGATTATGACAAAGCCTACGCCATAAAAGACAAGCTGTTCAATATTGCGTGTGAACGCTTTTATCAGAAATCTGATGAGAAGGAGAAAAAAAGGTTCAGGGCATTCAAGAAAGACAACAGCCACTGGCTGGATGATTATGTCCTGTTTATGGCCTGTCTGCTTGAAAACGATAAAAAACCGTGGAACCAGTGGGATGAGGCGCTGGCCAGGCGTGAGGGCAAGGCACTCAGTAACGCCAGAAAGCGGCTGAAAAAGCGCATTGAATCTCAGTACTGGATACAGTTTGAGTTTTTTGAGCAGTGGATGGCCCTGCGTAAATATGCGAACGGCAAGCAGATAAAAATTATCGGTGACATTCCGATTTTCGTCGACCATAACAGTTCCGATGTTTGGGCAAACAAGAAATTTTTTGATGTTGATGAAACCGGAAACCGGTTGCTTGTTTCCGGTGTGCCGCCGGATTATTTCAGCGAGACGGGACAACTGTGGGGGAACCCGCTATATCGCTGGAAGGAGCTGGAAAAAGACGGCTATAAATGGTGGATTGAACGTTTCCGGCAGATGTTTGTCATGTTTGATGCTATCCGTGTTGATCATTTCAGAGGATTTGACGCTTACTGGGAGATCAAGGCTGATGCTAAAACAGCTCAAAACGGGCGATGGGTTAAAGGGCCCGGAGAAAAACTGTTTTTTGCCATTGAAAAAGAACTTGGCAAGCTGCCCATCATCGCTGAAGACCTGGGGGTTATTACTCCTGATGTGGTCAGGCTGAGGGATCAGTTCAACTTTCCTGGCATGAAAGTACTTCAATTCGCATTTGATGATCCCGGCAATGGATTTCTTCCGCACAACTATGGGACATCCAACTGCATCGTTTATTCGGGGACACACGACAACGACACGACTATTGGCTGGTACCAGCAGGCTCCTGAGAAAGAGCGCAACTATCTCAGGGAGTATACACAGTCTGACGGTTCGGATGTCAGCTGGCAGCTTATCCGTCTGGGTATGCTGTCGGTTGCCAATCAGGCTATCTTTCCGCTTCAGGATTTTATGGACCTTGACGGGGAGCATCGCATGAACTTCCCCGGAACTACTGAAAACAACTGGTTGTGGCGGTATACGGATGAGATGCTGGAAAGTCTTGACAGAGAACGGATACGGCATATTGCCGCAATCAGCAACAGGAACTCCAGAGATGCCCGGGAAGACTCAAATATCTCCGATATTGAGGCAGAAGAGCCTTGAATATTTTAATCTAAGGCCGATTTTCCGTATCTTTACAAGATTAACCAAACACGATTTGATCGTTCACCAATACTATTGTCCGGATTGCCAAAGGCAGTTCTGAAAAGTCAAACGTCTTACTATGAAAATTTTATATGCCGCTGCAGAAATATCACCTTTCGCACGCATGACACACACTGCAGATCTGCTGCGTTTTTTGCCGGCATCACTGCAGGATAAAGGGTTTGAAATTCGGTTGCTACTCCCCAAATACGGTTCGATCAACGACAGGCGCAACCGGCTTCATGAGGTAATACGGCTTGCGGGTATAAAAGTACGTGTTGCCGACCGGGATGAGAGCATGCGCATAAAAGTTGCAAGCATTCCCAATGCCAAGCTTCAGGTCTATTTTCTCGATAACGACACTTTTTTCAAAAGGAAAGGTCTGTTTACTGACGAGAAGACCGATACTTTTTTTCCTGATAATGATCAGCGCCTCGTTTTTTATAATAAGGGTGTTCTGGAAACCGTTAAGAAACTCGGCTGGAAGCCCGACGTAATTCATTGCCATGACTGGGCGTCCGGTTTTATCCCGGTTTTTCTGAAGTCTGTTTATAAAAACGATGACAATTTTTCGAATACCCGGGTAGTTTTTAATGTGCACAGTGCAACAAATCACGGCATATTTGATGAAAGCATCCTGGACATAATGGCACTTCCTGACGACTTTGACCGAAGTTCCGTTATTTTCGACGGCAAGGTAGACTTTCTCAGGGCCGGTCTGCGTTATGCAGATCACATTGTGACCGGCAATGAGCTTGGCAGCGAGCTTGATGATACATTCAGTCAGATCGGTGTCACACCCGACAAAATTCAGGGCTCACCCCAGGATGTGTCAGCAAAATTTGCCGATTACTACAAAAAAATTACCGAATAACACAGGTTTTCAATATATGCAAACGTTCGACGGCATCTCCAACCGTCTGACATTATCCCTTGCGTTGCTTCTGACCATATGGATTTTTTCAGGTTGTGATGATACTCCTGTTGTCGGCGGTGATCTGTCTCCTGACGATGCCTCTGTCAAAGCAGACACCGTGTTGCTGGATGACACCTCCATTATCAGTACTCCATCGTTCAGCGGAAACAGACAATATGTAACCACCGGAAGTGTTGATGATCCGGCTATCGGGCAACTGTTTGCAACAGCCATGCTGAGACCTTCCATCGATCGCGAAGAGGGAGCAGACAGTATCGGGCCGGGTGCCGCGGCCAGCATCGCCCTGAGTCCCGATTATTTTTACGGGATGGAGGCGGAGCCGGCCAGCTATCACATCGTGG
Source organism: Natronogracilivirga saccharolytica (assembly GCF_017921895.1). Classification (NCBI taxonomy): domain Bacteria; kingdom Pseudomonadati; phylum Balneolota; class Balneolia; order Balneolales; family Cyclonatronaceae; genus Natronogracilivirga; species Natronogracilivirga saccharolytica. The sequence goes on along the minus strand of NZ_JAFIDN010000002.1, from coordinate 46,492 downwards.
AAATCGAAAGGCGCTGGAGAAGCAGCTCCTGGCGCTATGATTCCATTCCGGAACTCGGACATTCTGTTGTTGCAGAATTTACTCTTACCGACAGTGACTCGATTGTTGTTCCCCTTGATCAGCAATGGGCCGACAAGTACCGTGAAATCTTCATGACGGAATCCGATGCGGTCCGGGATTCATTATATGAAGCAGAAATGCATGGACTGGCAATTGTTCCTGCCGACGATAACGGCAAAATGTTCTCATTTGAACCGTCTCAGGCTGAACTGCTTTTTGAAACTGCTGACGGTGAGGGTGGAATCAGCCAGGAATTCCGGCGATGGGCTGTTTCGCTTGAAAAAGATCTCACCTTCAGTAATGATGCAGACGGAAGCCGGCTGGTCTTCAATACCATGAGACACATGCTGGAACTTGATATTGAATTTACAGAAGAATTCCTGGGCACAAACAATTTTTCGCGAGTCGAACTCGTGATGTATAAAGATACAGTGAGTATGCAGCAGGATGTTCCGTCAACATTTCTGCGTCCGGGTTCCGAAACCATGCGGGTGTATCAGCTGGAAGACGAGCAGTTGGATTTCGCCATTACAGCAGACCCCACATTCCAGTCAAACATTCGTTCTGAAGACAACTCATTCCGGTTCAATCTGACCAATCTCGTTAATGAACGGCTTCATCTGAATTCGGATTCCCGTAAATTGTATGGTGTTATCGGCGCCAATGACGGAAGAGTTTTCCCGCACATTATTTCAGGTAAAAACGACCCGGGACGAAGCCCCAAGCTACTCATAACCAGTTTCTCCAAAGATCAGTAAGCATTATGCAAAAGTTAATCACAACACTGGCTTTAGCTGCTTTTCTCGTTGTGGGTCTTTCAGCCAGCTCTGAGTCCCGCGATATATGGAAGGGCGGGTCGGTATACTCCCACTATGGTCTTGGAACACCATACGATTTTCGGGCAACGTATGCAGACGGAATGGGAGTTTACGGGGTTGCCATGCATGATAACCGTATTTCGAGTGTCGCCAACCCGGCTTCATGGTCACGGGCGGTTTTCACCAACGTCAGCGGTGTTTTTGAAATGAAAAGCCATGATGCAACATTCGGAACAGAGCAGGTCCAGTCAACCCAATTCCAGACCGGACCGTTTCAGATGGTTATGCCTATTTATCGCGATCGAATGGGTGTATCATTATCCATCACACCCAAAACCAGCTCAAGATATACCACTCTGAACGATTATGTACTTCCGGCCAGTCAAAACCATTCCGGGTCGGATCTTAATTATTCTATTGAAAATCAGGGCAGCGGAGGCATAAACAAAATCGAAGCCGGTATTGGTATCCGCTTTACAAGGCATTTGTCGGTCGGTTATGCTCCGTCTCTGTTTCTTGGATCCATTAACAGAACGCAAACGGTTTCATTCGAGGATGCCGATTACCGCTCATCCAATCTTAAAGAATCTACATCGCACTACGGGTTTGGGAACCGTTTTGGACTGTACTACTCCAGAAGAGACGCCTTCAGGCAGAATGATCGTGCGGCATTTGGATTAATGGTATCATTGCCCGTAAATTTTGTTTCGGAGAGAAGTCTTGAAACACGGGTTGATTTCATGGATGTCGATGTGAGACCGGCTTCGGAATATGGCGATGGTGATGCCACATATCCGCTTGAAGCTAGCGCTGGATTTTCCTACAATATTAACCCGGCCCTTCAGCTCAGCACAGACCTTCTCTATCAGAACTGGGATAACTACTCAAATTTCAATGGCGAATCTGATCCCAATCTTCAGGACAGGTTCCGTGCCGGACTGGGCGGACAGTATATCGCTCCCCGAAGAGACGGTGCGACCATGTTTTCGAACTTTGTATACCGGCTGGGCGTATCATACGATACAGGCAACCTGAAACTTAATGATTCAAGCATTGAAACGTTTTCGATACATGCCGGTATTGGTATTCCGTCTTCAAGGACCAACTCCTCCATTGATATTAATGCCGAGTATGGGTTCCGAGGAACGGACAGCGACGGACTGGTTTCGGAAAGAGTGTTTGGCCTCAAGGTTTCATTCAACTTGTCTGAACTGATGTTCATACAACGACGTCTGCAGTAGCAACAACTTTAAGTATAATTTCAAGACCATGATTAGATCAACGTTATTCCTGCTTATTTTTCTTGTAGCTGCAGGGTCAGCTCATTCACAACCATTCGGTTACACTCCGCTTCAGATTCAGTCGCTGTTTTCTGAAGACTACCGGAATGAACAGTATGAAACCGCCCTGGTTTACGGCCGCTGGCTGACAGAAGCACATCCGACTCAAATGGAGGAATATCCCGGAAACTACCGTGGAGACCGCAACTTCCGCAGAATGATCAATATTTACGAGCATATGTCCGAACAGCAGGATGATCCCTCGCTGCGGGAAGCCTATCTTGACTCCGCTCTGCAGATGTATGACAGGGTGTTTGCACTTTTCGATGACGAACAGATCGACAAATACCGGTGGCATTTTAACCGCGGGCGCTTTTTCCAGGAGCATGCCGATTACATAAGCAATGCTCATCAGCAGGCACTGGAAGATTATGAGACCATGTTCAATATGGACACGCAAAGGGCTACGGAAGCCGGAAACGGATACTATGTTCAGATCATGGTGCAGAACTATGCAAGAAGAAATCAGACTGACAGAGCCTTTTCCATAATCAATAGTGCCGAACCATATGCGGATGACAACCTCAGGGAGTTTTTTGCCGAAACCCGTAATGAGCTGATTACCGATCCGGAAGAACGTATTGAGCTGCTATTGGGAGATCTGGAAGAGGATCCGTCAAATCTGGGTCTTATGGATGAGCTTTATGAGTTGTATATGGCGATCGGCGACTCTGAACAAGCGGAGGATATGGCCGTCAGAATGTACGAAGAAGACCCCAGTGCAGAAAATATTCTCAGACTGGCGAATAAGCATCAGGATCGCGGAGACTATAGTGAGGCCAACCAATACTTCCGGGAAGCTCATGAAGTTCAGGAAGGATCTGAAAAAGCTGAAAGCTCACTTCGTATTGCAGAAAACTATCTGAGCATGAGGGAGCTTCAGGAAGCAAGAAATTATGCACGGCGTGCTGCCAATGAAGATCCGAACTGGGGAGAACCCAAGATCACCATTGCCAGGATATACGTTGAAGCAGTATCACGTTGTGCCGGCGGCGATATGGGCAGAAGAGACAAAGCTGTATATTGGTTAGTACTGGATTACCTTGATGAGGCAAAAGAGCGTAACTCAGGTGTAGCCAGTACGGCTGACAGACTCTACCGGACTTATGAACCGGTTACGCCAACAGCCGAAGAGAAATTCTATCAGAACTGGAATACCGGTGAATCTCTTGAAATCAATGGTTCGCTGAGAGATTGTTATTCCTGGATTGCCGAAGAGACTACGGTCAGATAACATGCAATGAGCATGTAGGCGGCTCCCTGGAATTCTCTACATTTCTGTGAAATAATCAATCTGTCCGGATAATCGGGACAGCAGGAGTGCGGAATGCATCTGTACTGTATTCGCTATGCCTGTTTAAATACTTCGGCTGATGGTACTGGTACTGTATTCACATCTACGACAACAATAAAACTATGAGTAATTCTCAGGATAAAAAAAGTCGCAACAGAAAACGGAAGAAAAACAAAAACCGTCCCAAAGGAAAAAAAGGCGGCAACCAGAATCGTGGTGGTGGTCTTCCCAATTTTCTTGACAATCAACATGTAAAGCCGGCCGGTGTATATTCCGGGGTGATGGAACTTACGGAGAAAGGTGTCGGATTTTTGAGAAAATTTGATCACGAATTTTCAGCGACACAGCAGGATCCGTTCGTTATGCCGGAGATGGTTCGGTTTTTCAATTTGAAACCGGGGCTACTTGTTGAGGGAGAAATTGAAAAAGATCAGCGTGGCAATCAGAGACTGGTAAGTGTCAGCAAGGTTAATGGTGAACCGTATGAAGTCTGGGCAAAAGCAGTCAGGTTTGACCTACAGACACCCATCATGCCAATTGAACAGATCAAGCTGTCACGAACTCCTGATGAGACAGAACAGCGTGTTATTGATCTTATAGCTCCCATTGGCAAAGGCCAGCGTGCCTTGATTGTGGCGCCTCCCAGAACAGGGAAGACGGTTCTTTTGAAAAACATAGCCAGGTCCATTGACGATTACCATCCGGATATTGAGCTGGCTGTGCTGCTTGTGGATGAGCGGCCTGAGGAGGTTACAGATTTTATCCGAACCACCAGGGGAAGGGTGTTTGCATCATCCAATGACAAGTCCACCAAAAGCCATACGCGTATTTCCGAACTGGCGCTGGGCTATGTCAAGCGAAAAGCGGAAATGGGTAAAGACTCAGTGTTGCTTATCGACTCAATAACGCGCCTGAGTCGTGCCTACAATGCCGCACAAGCAGGCGGGGGGCGTACCATGTCGGGCGGACTCGATATTCGCGCACTTGACATCCCTAAGAAAATTTTCGGTTCTGCAAGAAAAATCGAAAACGGAGGCTCGCTTACCATCATTGCTACCTGTCTTGTGGAAACGAATTCCAGAATGGATGACCTTATATTTGAGGAATTTAAAGGAACTGGCAATATGGAGCTGGTTCTTGACCGCGAGATCGCAAATGACAGAATTTTCCCGGCTATTAATATTGCAGCATCAGGTACCCGAAACGAGGACAAGTTTATCGACGATTCACTTGAGGAGCGGAACATGGTAAGGCGATATTTGCTTAAAAAATCACCCAAGGAGTCCATGGCGAGCCTGCTTCAGGTCCTCAAGCGCACAGAAAGCAACGAAGAGCTGCTTAATCAGATTGCCGCGTATGTGTAACAGTGTGTCAGTGTGTCAGTTTCACAGTTGACAGTTGATCAGATAAGACAATATTCGGTTTTATTGGCCAGTAATCGCAGGGGCACGTTTTGCGCGAGAAGAGTGAGATGATATTCAGGAGCCCGCTCAGTACTTTGGCAGGCTTGGATCAATGTCATCAGCCCATTTCAGGACACCACCCTTGAGGTTTCTGACATTCTGAAAACCTTCAGCCAGCAGCATACGGCATGCTTCGGCACTCCGTGCCCCGCTGCGGCAGTAGATGATAACCGGCTTTTCCTTGTTGCTTTCAATCTCGGAAATCCTGCTGCCAAGTTGTCCCAGCGGAATCAGATCACCTCCGATATCCACAAGGTCTTTTTCAAACCGTTCCCGTACATCAAGCAGATAAACGGGTTCATCATTATCCAGTAATTCTTTTAACTCCTGAACGGTAACTTCTTCTACAGTCATTTCTGAGTTTCCTTTTCAGTTTCGTAGTTATATCGGTCAAGCCGAAATTGTTCACCAAGATACAGTTTTCTGGCTTCTTTGTCTTCAGCAAGAAAGTCTGAAGAGCCTTCCTTGAGAATTCTGCCCTCAAACATAAGATAGGCACGGTCTGTAATAGCCAGTGTCTCATGAACATTATGATCAGTAATCAGAATTCCAATATTTTTCTCTTTCAATCCGGAAATAATTTGCTGTATATCTTCTACGGCTATGGGATCTACACCGGCAAAAGGTTCGTCAAGCAGCAGAAAGTTGGGCTTGGTTACCATGGCCCTGGCAATTTCCGTCCGGCGCCGTTCGCCTCCGGATAAATTATATCCTTTACTGTTGATGACAGTCTGAAGATTGAATTCTTCAATGAGTTCGTCCGCACGTTCTCTTCTTTCCTGTTTGGACAAATCATAAAACTCCAGGACGGATTCGAGGTTTTGCCGCACGGTAAGATTGCGGAAAACACTGGCTTCCTGTGACAAATAGCCGATTCCGAGCCGTGCCCTCCGATACATCGGAAGAGACGTGATGTTTCTGTCGTTCAGGAACACCTTTCCCTTCTCAGGCCGGATCAGACCAACAACGATATAAAATGTTGTCGTCTTACCGGCTCCGTTAGGGCCGAGCAAACCCACAATCTGTGACTGGTTCACAGATATGGATACATGGTCAACGACGGTCCGTTTTTTGTACCGTTTGACCAGGTCATTGCAGTAGAGTTTTTGTTGCCCGATTGACGTCATTAATTACTAATTCAATTGTCAGTGGCTTTTACAACGTCAGAGTCTTGCAAAAAGGTATTTGCCTGAGATATGAGATGTGTGCCAAGTGTTATGGTATCATCTATATCACTGCCGTGGGCAGACTCCACGGTACTGTGAACATAGCGGGTAGGGATGGAGAGACATGATACATGTGCACCAATACCGGTAAGATACTGCATGGCAGGTGTATCTGTTCCGCCAGATGTGAGTATTTCACGCTGAAGGGATATGTCATGTTGGTTTGCAGTATCTTCAATGTATTGTACAAATGACGGAGAGGAAATTACGCTGCCATCCATGATTTTGACAGCAGGTCCTTTTCCAAGTTCGGTAATCTTTTTTTGAGCGGATACACCCGGAATATCATTGGCAATGGTGATGTCCATGGCCAGGCCTGCATCGGGCCTGATCGTTTCTGCGGAGACACGGACACCTCTGAGACCAACCTCTTCCTGAACCGTGAAAACAGCAAAGAAACTGATATCATCCGGCACGGTGACCTTTTTCAGTATTTCTATCAGACAGTAAACCGATAATCTGTTGTCCAGAGATTTAGCGGTAACAAGGTCGCCCATTCTGATGCAGGAGCGGTCTCTGACAACTGGTGTTCCGACAGGTACAAGTTCCTTGACCTTGCTTGCAGGCAATCCGACATCAATAAAGAGATCATCGATGTTTGGGGCACGCTTTTTTTCCTCATCAGTAAGTACATGGGCTGGTTTCCCTCCCAAGACACCGGGAAGGTTCTTTTTCCCCAGCACGGTAACACGTTGAGCAAAGAGTGTTCTGGGGTCAAAACCCCCGAGCGTATGAAACCTGATGAAACCCTGCTCATCTACATAAGTTGTCATCAGTCCGATCTCATCCATATGAGCTGCAGCCATTACCCTCTTTTTACCCGCACCCTTTTTGATAATGAGATTGCCCATGGTATCTGTGGAAACGGAGTCACCAAAAGGTGCCGCTTCAGAAGATACAAGGCTGCGAATTTGTTGCTCAAACCCCGGTATTCCGGGTGTTTTTACGATTCTTTTAAGAAGGTTGAAATCCATTTTTCGAAAATATTATATCGGTTGACTAATCCCGGAAAGGCATTCTGAAATCAGACGGATGAAAGATGCGAAATGGCCGAATCGAATATCAGTTTTCCATGATCAGAGCCAAGCCGGGTCTCTACAGCTCTTTCAGGATGGGGCATCATACCGACCACATTGCCCTTGCGGTTGCATATACCAGCAATATTTGCGGCTGAACCGTTCGGATTGGAATCATGGCTGATGTTTCCCCGCTGATCACAATATCTGAAAACGATCTGATTGTTATCCTCCAGTTCTTTCAGCAAGTCGTTTTCAGCAAAATAATTGCCTTCACCGTGGGCGACCGGGATATTGAGAATGGTGTCATCCGGAATGGCGTTTGTAAAAGGAGTCTGCCTGTTTTCGCACCGAAGATGCACAAATTTGCAGGTAAACCGAAGCTGTTCATTGGCCATCATGGTCCCGGGAAGCAAACGTGCTTCAAGAAGAATCTGAAAGCCGTTGCAGACACCTAGCACGGGGCCACCGGACTCGGCAAATGCGACTACTTCATTCATGACAGGAGAGAATCGGGCAATTGCTCCGCTGCGAAGATAATCCCCGTATGAAAAGCCGCCGGGAACAATTACGGCATCAACATCACCCAGCTCTTTCTCTTTGTGCCAGATGAATGTGGTTTCAATGTTATGAATGTGCTTGATCGCATGATAAGCATCATGATCGCAATTGGACCCGGGAAAAACAAGTACGCCGAATTTCATCTGTTTAAATGTTTGGATTTATATCGTCACATGTAATGCCATGACTGTATTTGATCATACGCCTGTGTGTCCGCGCCTGCCCGGTCATGAACATTTCATCTGTATAAAATTTCTGATTTATAATGTCAGATAGAATGACATGACCGTTTTTGATCATGCTCATGTGTGTCCGGATTTCGGCCGGTCATGATCATTTCATGTGTTTAAGATTTTGTTTATGTCTTCAGAAGTGGTGCCCTTACATAATTAATCATACGCTGGAATGTCCGGCAGCCTGCTGGTTACAGACACTGCATATATACTGTATGAGCTTGTTTCAGGCGTTGTCGGGGATACGGATTTCGTAATTTTCCATCACGGTGTTTGCAAGGAGCTTTTCACTTGCCTCGCGTGCAACTTCTCTGGCCTTTTGCGGATCTGTTGTGTCGACTTCAAGTTGTATGAATTTTCCTATCCGGACACCCTTTATATCTTCAAACCCAAGGTTTTCCAGAGCGTGGTGTGACGCTTTCCCCTTAGGATCGAGGATGGACTCACGGAGTGTGATAATGATTTCTACCTGCATAACGGTTTATTTATTGGGAATGAATGATGGCAACTGTAGAAGGTAACGCCTTTAGGAATCAGCTTCCAGTTTATGAATATCCTCAAGAATATAATGGATAATGTCGTCAGTTGAATTGTGTGACTGATTGATCCAGCGGGCACTGTCTTTCCAGCGACGAAACCATGTAATCTGACGCCGGGCATAACGGCGCGTATTGGTCTTAATGGCTTCTGTCATTTGTGCTTCGGTAGTATTGTCTTTTAAATATTCTATTACTTCTCTGTAACCGACCGTCTGAAGGGACTGTAAACCGGGAGTGTATCCCATGTCAAGAATCGAGCGGACTTCATCAACTAGCCCCTGCTCCAGCATGGTATCAACACGGTGGTTTATCCGTTCATGCAACTCGGGACGGTCCCGGTAAAGGCAGTATAAGAACGTGTTGTCTGGCATGTCTAAATCATGGTTTTTATGAAAGCTGCTGAAGGGCTTTCCTGTCTGCATCCAGACATCCAGCGCCCGGAACATCCGGTGCCGGTTTGGGCCGTCAACACGGGCAGCATATTCAGGGTCAATTTTTTTCAGTTTCTGCTCAATGTACTCAAGACCATGTTTTTCGGATTCGGACTCCAGCTTTCTGATGTTTTCTTCATTGCGTGGCGGGACAGGGTCAAAAGGGCGGATCAGGGATTCGATGTAGAGTGTGCTTCCGCCTGATATTATGGCAGGTTTTCCGGTTTTTCGGATATCATCAATCCACTCTGTTGCGCTGGCTGCAAAGTCAGCGGCTGTAAATGTTTCATCTGGGTACAGGGTAGAAATATGGTAATGCGGAATTTCCTCTAAAATTGCTTCAGACACTTTGGCAGTACCTATATCAAGATATTTATAGCATTGACGTGCATCGGCAGAAATTACAGGAGCCGTGAATAATCGGGCCAATGCTATGGAGAGTTCAGTTTTTCCGGTGGCTGTAGGACCTGTTATTATGATTACAGGAGCAGGGGACAAATTAATTTACAGCGTTAGTTGAAGGGAAATTCGGTGTGTAAAGCCCAGGTCGGAAGCGATGCCGGCAAAGCTGCTGAATCCGTAATCAACCGAAAAAGCACCGATTTTCAGTCCGCTGCCGAGAGTAGGCGATACAAAAACATCATTTTCATCATCTATGTGCACATCAGTGATACCGGCCCGGACAAATACCACATCCTTGTAACCAAGTTCGGCACCAAGATGAGGCTGGAAGCTGACGTCTCCGAGATTGATATAATAGGTCCGGCGGCCTTCGAATAAAATGTCAGTATCAAAAGCTGTTGTCAGCAAGTAATCACCGAATTTAAAAATCCGGCTACCTCCGATCTTTATGGAAGGCCTGACATATTCGTTGGTTCCTTCTGGAAGTGTTTCAGGTTCACCGGTTTCAGGATTGATGAAACTTTCAAGTGCTTCAAGTTCACTATGATCAACAGACCAGAACTTCATCAATGTGGTAAGGTTCATGACATTAACGCCGAACTGATAGCGCTCTCCACGCATCTGAACACCGGCATCAATGCTGTAGCCCCAGGCATCAGCAAACGGGCCAAGCCGCGAGTTCAGCACTTTGGCAGAAACACCCCAGTGCCATTCTGAGGAAAAGCGATTGGCGTAGGACAGAAAGAAAGCCATGTCAGCTGTACTGAATTCACGCATGTAGCTTTCAGGGTCTGAACGCGGACGATTTTGCTCAGGATCCCACGCATGCAGTGTGTTTTTGATCCCATCCACGCCCTGCCGGAAAAAGCTTACTGCGGCTACACCGTCTGAACCGCTGATAGGTATGGCAACGGCGCCATAGTCATATCCCACAACGCCGGCAAATCGCTCGGAATGCATATAGGCAAACTGCCAGTCTTCAATTCCGGAAAGTCCTGCAGGGTTCCAGTAGCCGGACAGAACATCATTTGTCACCGAGGTATACGCGCTGCCCATTCCAAGGGGTCTTGCACCACCGCCAACGGAAAGGAAATCACCGCCGTATTTAGCCTGTTCAAATCCCTGGCTGTATGCCGGAAGAGCTATGAATAGCAGCAGGGTAGCCAGGAGACTGTTGCGCAAGGTCATCTGAAAAAAAGAAAGGTGTTGATAGATATATAGCGTATCTGCAATTAAAGCACGCAAAAAGTATCCGGTACCGGATCGTATTCTATGCTCCGTTAAAAACGCAGTTAACGTGTCCGTTATTCTTACTAATATAAGAAATGACATGAATTGATTCAGGCTTTACTATTTCTTAGAATAAAATCCGGATTTTTGTACTTTACACTTCAACCAAAGAGCACACTTCAAAATTTTTCAACGATCAGGTAAATCTATGAAATTCAACGTCACAAGCGGAGATCTGGTAAGAAGTCTTACAGCTGTAATCGGCGCCGTTCCCAGCAAGGCCACGCTTCCGATACTGGAAACAGTCTTATTTGAGACCGAAGACAGCCGGATTAAACTGAGTGCCACTGACCTGGAAGTCAGTATTATTGAGTATGTTGATGCAGATATTGAAAACGAAGGTTCCGTCGCCGTACCGGCGCGCCGCCTGATTGAAACATTGCGGCAGCTTCCCGACATTCCTGTCACTTTTGAAGTTGATGACAAGGCCCAGGTAAGGTTCCGGACCGATAAGGGAACCTACAAGCTTGCTGGTGAAAAATCAGAGGATTTTCCTGATATGCCGGCACTGACGGAAGGCCAAAGCATAAATATTGAGACGGAAAGCCTTAAAGATGCCATTAAAAAAACCAGCTTTGCCGTTTCAAGCGATGATTTGCGTCCTGCCATGATGGGTGTTTTTTTCGATATAGGTGAAGAGGACAGCCGTATTGTTGCAACTGACGGTCATCGTCTCGTGCGGCTGGTACGAAGCGATATTTCTGCGGCCAAATCAGTCTCTTTCATCGTGCCGGAAAAAGCTCTGACCCTGGTTGGCAAGGCTCTTGATGATTCCGGATGTGTCATGATGGTTACCGATGATCACGTCAGTTTCAAGTCCGGTAAAACCATGGTGATCACACGGCTGATCAATGAGCAGTATCCGAAGTACGAGTCGGTCATACCGAGAGAAAATGACAAAACACTGAAGATCAACCGCGAGCACATGCTGGCGACCGTCAAGCGCGTTGCCGTTTTTTCAAGCTCCACGACCAGGCAGATCAGACTGGAAATGAAGCCTGATGAAATCATGATATCGGCGGAAGATCTTGATATGAGCAGTGAGGCCAAAGAAAGTATCGCCTCAGAATACTCGGATGAACCCATGGAAATCGGATTCAATGCAAGATATCTGCTTGATGTCCTGAATAATATCGATGATCCTGAGGTTATGTTCGAGTTCTCCACACCCAACCGGGCCGGTATTGTGCGTCCGTCCGTTCAGGATGACAATGAGGATATGCTGATGCTTGTAATGCCTGTAATGCTCAATAGTTACAGTTGATGCAGAAATGTCTTCAACATCCCGCATTATTACCCTGACGACAGACTTCGGCAGCCGGGATTATTATGTCAGTGCGATGAAAGCCGTGATCCTCGGGATCTCGCCGAATGTTCGCCTGGTTGATATCTCCCATGATATTCCCCCGCAGGATGTCATGGCTGCCGCATGGATCCTGAAAAATACGGCATTCCTGTATCCTCCCGGGACGGTTCACCTGGCTGTTGTGGATCCGGGGGTCGGCAGCATGCGAAAGCCGCTGCTGGTCAAGATCAGGGATCAGTTTTTTGTCGGTCCGGACAATGGCCTGTTCTCTCTTGTGATGGAGGACGAAACTTCAGAAGTGATTGAGCTGGATAATCGAAGTTACTGGAGAGATGCCATTTCGGCTACGTTTCACGGCCGGGACATATTTGCGCCGGTTGCAGCCTGGTTGTGCGAGCAGGATCCTGAAGAGGGCATCGGCAAATTCGGGACAGAGCTTACTGAACTTACCAGATACAAATGGGCAAAGCCGATTTCCGATGAAGAGGGTATCCAGGGATGGATTGTTCATATCGACAGATATGGCAATCTGATTACCAACATTCCTGATACATTGATCAAAGAAAAGAACATCAGATCCAATGTGAAAATCTATGCTGGTAATACAATTCTGAAAAAAATAAGCCGTTCATATACGGACGTTCCGGACGGTGAAGCAATTGCTTTGATCGGGAGTTCCGGTATGCTGGAAATAGCAATCAATAAAGGCAGCGCCGAACAGATGCTTGGTATTGAAAAGGGAGCACCTGTTTCGCTGGTGGTTCAAAAAAATGTTTCCTGAAGATTAATAATGGTATATTTTGGCATTAACCACTGGTAAAAACAGTTATTGGTTAAGGACTGTAACAAAGTATTTATGACACGTATTGTAGTTGATGAGAATCGCTGGCCGATTGTCATTATAACTTTTTCGGGAAAGGAAACACGCCCGGATATTGAAGAGCTGATCAGCAGGGTGGATGAGTTTCGTAACCGGAATGAGGATTTCTGCTTTGTGATGGATCTTCGTGAAATTGGAAACCTTGACGGCGAAGTGAGGGAGAAGATATTATCCTGGCTGAAAAGCTCGGACATGCATGAGCTGGCCGGAACGGCAATGGTGGTTTCTTCCTCCATTATGCGGATCTATTTATCCACAATGCTTTGGTTGTCCCACTATCGCTTTGGCAACAAATCGTTCTTCAAGCATAAAACCGTTTTCTCCATGAAAGATGCGTACGAATGGTCCAGATACCGTCTTGACCTGCATCGGCCCGGAAGTCCAAGGAACTCCGACCGGAAATAAAGGGTTCGCTTTCCCGGACACAGTTGATTCCTGATTTTTATCCTGAATATGAAAGAAACCGATGCGTTCGGAAGATGGTCTCCTCAGGCCCTGTTATTGAATCCGGGGAAACTCCACAAGGCACCTGCTTTTTACTTTGCCCCGGAAAGTCTTGCAGAGCGAAGTAATTTGTGGAAAATGACGGCCCTGGGGTATGAGCCCTTCTGGCGCCGCTTCTCCAGTACGCTGCTAACCGGAAACCGCTGGAATGTGAAGGATGAATGCCGTCATATGATTCAGCTGCTGCAGCCTTCGGAAAATGAGATTCTTGTTGATGCCGGCTGTTCCACCGGATTGTATGCCCGAGTGATTCTTGAAGAAAAACCGGATGCTTCCGTGATCTTGCTTGATTATTCGCAGCACATGCTGATGCAGGCCGTGAAATTAATGCCCGAAGGGAATAATGCATCCTTTCTTGCATGTGATGCTGCATCGGTTCCAATTTATTCTGATGCAGTGGATGGCATTGTAATGGGAGGGACGCTGAATGAACTGACGAGGCCGGATGCTGTTTTAACGGAATTGTCCAGACTGCTGAAGCACGGCGGGCGTGCTGTAGTTATGTTCCTGGCTACTGAAAGCAAGACAAACTCTGTATTACTGCGCCTGCTGTCAAAAGGGGGTATATGGGTGCCGGCAGTGGATTTTGCTTGCCGGCTGTTTGACAAGGCCGGTTTTGAAATCAGGGAAAAACGAGAGGCCGGGCTGATGAGAATCGTCAGACTTGAGCTGAAGCAGGATTTCACTCAGTCAGACCTGAATTGAGACAGGTCTGGACTAAAGCAGGGACGGGCTGAAAAAAGCGCCGGATCAGGGCCGGCGTCGGTTGAAAAAATGTCCCGCAATGAAGCTAGCAATACGCAACAGGATGCGTGGCCATCTGACCGAGCTACATCCGGTCCGGCGCATTAATTCCAAGAATACCAAGGCCGTTTGACAATACCGTAGCAGTAACGGTGAGCAGTTCGGTCCGGGCTTTGGCAAGCTTTTCGTCTTCACCAAGAATCCTGCAGTCGTGATAAAAACGGTGGAAAGCCGTTGCAAGCTCGTTCAGATAGTTGATAATCTTGTGAGGTTCGCGGTGTCCGGCGGTGCTTTTGATTACCTCCGGAAATTCAAGAACCCGTTTGATGAGGGAGATTTCAGACTCATGCCGGAGTAATGTGAAGTCGGGCTCAGCGTTTTCAAAATCGTACGTTTCCCTGACTTTTCTCATGATGCTTTGAATGCGCGCATGGGCATACTGCAGGTAAAAAACAGGGTTCTTTTCCCCGGCTTCCTTGGCCTCGTTGATGTCGAACTCCAGGTGTGTGCCGGGAGCCCTCATAAGGAAGAAAAAACGTGTAACATCAGCACCGACCTCATCCATGAGCTCGTCAAGTGTAACAAAATTGGCTTTGCGGGTACTCATCTTGAAGGGCTTTCCATCTTTTACAATGGTCACAAACTGATATACGATGACATCAATTTTACTGCTGTCAAAGCCACAGGCCTCTACGGCTGATACAACATCGGGATAGGTTGCAATGTGGTCTGCACCGAAGATATCAATAGCCAGGTCAAAGCCACGCGAGAGCTTGTTTATGTGATATGCAATATCCGGGAGCCGGTAAGTAGGCTCACCGGAGCTTTTGATCAATACCGTATCTTTGTCCTTGCCGAACCCCGTCGTTTTGAACCAGGTTGCCCCTTCGCTTTCGTAAATCAGACCCTTTTGCTTCAGCAAGTCGATGACTTTGTCAATGGATCCGTCCTCATACAGTGTGTTTTCGTTAAAGAAGGAGTCCATCGAGATATTCATCCGCGCAAGTGTCCGTTTTATATCCTCGAATATGCTTTCTTCGGCGGCTTTTTTGAATACGCCAAGATGTTCTTCACCGGCCAGATCATCACCATGATCTTCACGAACCTGCCGGGCGATATCAGTGATATAGGCGCCTTCATAGCCTCCTTCAGGGAATGTTGCATCAACCCCGATTTCCTGCAGATAACGCGCACGAACACTTTCAGCCAGCACTCTCATTTGTCTTCCGGCATTGTTGAAATAGTATTCCCGCTCAACTTTGGCACCTGCCCATTCAAGTACTCTGGCGACGGTATCCCCAAGTACCGCATTGCGGCCGTGACCTACAGTCAGCGGTCCGGTCGGGTTGGCACTGACGAACTCTACCTGGATATGCTTACCCTGAAGCACATTGCTGCGGCCGTACTGATCTTTCTTTCGGAAAGCATCCATCAGCTGTTCACTCAACCAGTTTTCGGAAAACCGGAAATTAATGAAACCGGGTCCGGCAACTTCAACACTCTTGATAAAACCGGACTGTGTTTCTATATGTGAGGCTATTTCTTCAGCAATTTTTGCCGGACTGTTTTTCAGGGTTTTGGCCAGAACGAGCGCAATATTTGTTGCGGCATCGCCATGTTCCGGAGAACGGGGTTTTTCGATGGTGATCTCCGGAATCTCGAGACCGGGTGCCATTTTTTGCAGTGCTTCTGTAATTTGTTGCTTAAGGTAATCTTGCATCGTCGGGATTGAGTTGTTTGTTCGAAGCCCCAAATATACAAGCTTTAGCGGAAGGATGTCGCATTTATCCCATCAATCCTTCTGCTCTCATGCTCAGGTAATCATATCCGGCAATGATGATGTGGTCGTCTACGGTAATATCCAGAAGATCTCCGGCCTGGACAATTTTTCTGGTAATGGAGATGTCGGCTTTGGAAGCCCGGCGATTGGCCGAGGGATGATTGTGCACGATGATGATACTGTTGGCTTCGTTCATGATGGCCTGGCGCATCACTTCAGAGGGATCAACAATTGTGGCCGTTTTCCCGCCCTTGCTGATAACCTGGTGTCCGTTGACCGCCTTTGCCGCATTCATGAAAACAACAAGAAACTGCTCTGTCTGAAGATCGCGCAGTCTTGGCCCGAAAAACGCCGCAACGTCTTCAGGGGTATGAAAAAACAGGGGCTTGGCATTTCCGCCGGATTGCAGCCGGCGGGACAGCTCAAACGCAGCTTCAAGAGTGATCGCTTTGACATCAGCCACGCCTTCGACGATCCGCAGCTCTCTCCAGCTTTTTCGTACCAGCTTGTGCAAGCCTCCGAAATGATCGAGCAGCGACCGGCAGGTGTCCAGTACATTCATTTTCCGGCTGCCAGTACGCATCAGAATTGCCAGAATTTCGGCATCACTCAGGCTCTCTGTTCCATACCGCATGAGCCGCTCTCTGGGTTGTTCGTCTTCGGCAAGATCCCTGACCATGGGTTTTCTCTTTCCGGTTTGCCGGTACTCTCCGGTAGCTTGCATTTAATCCCCCGTTTTAAAAAAATAGGTTATGTTGGATTGTGCGTGAATACTGTTGACAGCAAAACACGCACAGTATCAGAGGGAGTTGCAGAATCACAAAACCTTACAGTCCGTCATTGCCGGACTTTCTCCATTTTGTAATGCTTGCCAATATCCGGAATCATAAATTCACCTGAAGTGACCCTGTAGCCCATTTTTTTGTAAAACGGCACCGCGTGAGCCCGTGCATTGCACCAGATCCGGATACATCCATATTGTTTGGTCAGGTCATTTTCAGCCTTTTCCAAAAGCGCCCGGCCCACTCCTTTGCCCTGCCACCGGGTCTCCGTGCCCATCCCGCGCAGCTGCCAGGCCGGCGGTTCCTCACCGGGATGATGAAGCAAAGTCAGACATCCGATGGGCGTTCCCCCGGAAAAAGCCCCGAAATGGTGGGTGTCCGGCAGGGAATCCTCAGAGAAAACCGCTGTTTCGACCGGCTTTCCGTGCCGCAACAGCCGGGCACGCAAGGGCAGGATTTCATCCGACCCGGCCCGGCGAAATTCAACTCCGGATAATCCGGAACGGGATATCATCGCTCAGGAGCCCCCGCCCATAAGCGGCTCATCCATGGCCCGGATGTTGGCATTGGGCAGTCCGCCCGGAAAATTTTGTTTTGACAGGTTGATGGCCTTGATGACAATATTCAGGTGTCGTTGCTTTGAGTTCTGATAGAACGATTGCGCGGATTTTCCAAGCTTGGGTTTGCCGTGCAGCGGCTTGTCGCTTATACAGAGCAGCGTGGCGTTTGGAATCCGGTACCGGAAACCGTTTGTGGCTACCGTTGCCGACTCCATATCGATGGCGATGCTGCGGCTCACATGAATTTCCTGCACAACCCGGTGCTTCATGAACTCCCAGTTCCGGTTGTCGATCGTATAAACCGTGCCGGTGCGATAGGTCATTTTTTCCTCATCCAGAACCGACTGCAGATGATAGTTGAGGAGGTGGTTGGGTATGATGGGAACATTTTTTGGCATGCTGTGATCCAGAACACCGTCGGCGCGCATATAGCCCGATGCCAGGACAAAATCACCGATATCCTGATGATTGCGCAGCCCGCCGCAGTGTCCGACCATGATCATGGCGTCCGGCCGGAGTACCGCTATGTGATCGGTAATGGTTTTTGCATTTGACGGACCGACACCGATGTTGATAAGGGTCAGCCCGAGGTTATCATCCAGTTTGTGATGATAGGCAGGCATCTGAACGTTTCTTTTCGGTTTGACGCAGTCAGGATAACTCTGTTTGAAGACTTCCACATGCATGTCGTAATTAGTAAACATGATGTAGCGCTGGAAGTCTTTTGCAGGAGTGCCAGTGTAATGCTCAAGCCGGTCCAGGGACAGATCGATCCGTTCGGCCCGAAACAGAAAAAGCTTTTTCTTTGTGAAGTCCCAGTGGTCTTCGTCAATGGCATCAAGCAGTTTCGGGTCATTCAGTGAAATGCATTCACGCGATGGCGAAATGGTAACTTCAGCTCCGGAATCCACCATTTTGCCCAGCTCCCTTTTCAAGTACCAGCGATAGACCTCCGGCTTTGCAAACTCACCTTCGATTACCGGATTGTGTTCGGACCATGCGCGGAACACCTTCATTTTTGGATAGAAACCCTGCCGGTAAATCCGGTCCATCAAATCACAGGCCTCCTCGATTTGCTCCCGGAAAGAGTCATTTTTTTTGCCTGATTTTTTTATGGTGAGTTTGTCTTTGTTCATAAATGATGGTTTGAGCTGTCGGTAAAAAAGGTTGTGCGGCTGCTGCAGTCACGCAGGGCCAGATTTGAAAAAAACAGTAACAGACAAAGTAAAAAATTTTTGCAAGATAGGCTGAATCCGAAGTCGTAATCAAACAGTAAGGCAGAGATTTATTGATGTTGTGCAGACTGCGGATTGCTGAAGGATGTCGTTGCGAGTGTAAGGATTATCAGTTATCCTGATCTGCATTGTTGAATTGTTCTTGCGGAACGAAAACAGCTGAGGGATAATTGATGAGTAAAAGCAGAGCTGATACGTCGCATGATCTGCTTAATATCAATCACCAGAATCAAATCCGAGGGGTAAATCATGGTAAAGCCAGGAGAAAAAATCGAGACATCGTTCCCATTGAAAATATGGGATGGCAAGGAAGAAAAAGAGGTTCAGTTTGCTGATTTGCTTGACCGTCCGGTGGTAGTTTCCGTTTATATGAAGAACAATACAAGCGGATGTGACCGGCAGAACACAAGCCTTGCAGAACATGCTTCGGCATTTGCAGATCACGGGTATAATCTCATTGCCCTCAGCAAGGATACCTGCGGTTCACATAAAAAATACGCTGATAAACTTGGAATTGAGTATATTCTCGCCTCCGATCCCGATCATAACTTTGCAAAAGCAACGGATTCGCTGGTAGAAAAGAAGATGTACGGCAAAACGTTTCATGGTCCGTCCCGATCTGCCTATTTTATTGATACGGACGGAACCGTCAAAGCCGTTATTGAAAAGATCGATACAGCAAATCATGCTGCTGAATTGCTGGAAAAAATAAAAGAACTCACATCCTGAACAGGGATAAACAAATAAACTGCTTGAATGAAGTCGCTCATAATTGTTGAATCGCCGACCAAGGCCAAGACCATAAAAAAGTTTCTCCCAAAGCACATGTCTGTGGATTCGTGCAATGGTCATATACGTGATTTGCCTGCCTCGGCGAAGGAGATTCCGGCAAAGCTGAAAAAAAACAAATGGGCCAACCTCGGAATCGATCTCGACAATAATTATGAGCCGCTGTATGTCATTCCGCCGACCAAGAAAAAAACGGTGACCAGACTCAAGAAACTGATAAAAGAGTCGGATGAGTTGATACTGGCAACGGATGAGGACCGGGAAGGAGAAGGTATTTCATGGCACATCAAAGATGAACTGAAACCGAAAATACCCGTCAAGCGGATGGTGTTCCATGAAATTACCGAAGAGGCCATAAACAAGGCTCTTAAGGAGTTCCGGGATATTAACATGGACCTGGTGGATGCGCAGGAAGCCAGAAGGATCATTGACCGACTTGCCGGATACACCATATCCCCGCTGTTATGGAAAAAAATCGGTCCCGGTCTTTCAGCAGGACGGGTTCAGTCCGTGGCCGTTCAGCTGCTGGTAAATCGTGAACGTGAACGGATGAAGTTCCGCAGCGGCAGCTACTGGGATCTCAAGGCTGTTCTGAACACATCCGCAGAAAATGAGCAGCGGGATTTTGAAGCGGAGATGACTCATCTTGATGACAAACGCCTGGCGGCTGGTAAGGACTTTGATGAATCAACCGGCAAGCTTAAAAAGCCCGACAAAGTAGTACTGCTCGGAGGTGAAGAGGCCGGCTCATTGAAAGATGATCTAAAAAAAGCGAAGTGGACGGTCAGCGATATAGAAACCAAGCCTCAAAAACGCTCACCGGCGCCTCCCTTCATTACCTCCACCCTGCAGCAGGAAGCAAACCGGAAATTCGGTTATTCCGCAAGAGATACTATGCGTATTGCCCAGAAGCTGTACGAAGAGGGTTATATAACCTACATGCGTACGGATTCCACCAACCTGTCCGGTCAGGCATTAAATGCAGCAAGAGCTGCAGTGGAAAGTATGTATGGTGAAGATTATCTGAGCCCAAGCGTGAGATCCTTCTCGGGAAAATCAAAAGGAGCTCAGGAAGCGCACGAAGCGATCCGTCCGGCTGGAAACACCTTTCGCACACCCTCAGACACCCCTTTAAGCGGACGCGAAGCAAAGCTTTACGATCTTATATGGAAAAGAACCATGGCAACCCAGATGGCCGAGGCCAGGCTGGAATTCACCAATGTGACCATACATGCCACGACTGAGCAGTCGAAGGCAACCTTCCGGGCTACTGGCAAGAAAGTGCTATTCCCGGGATTTTTCCGAGCTTACGTTGAGGGAAGTGATGATCCTGATGCAATGATTGAGGATCGCGACAAGATTCTGCCGGAAATGCAGAAAGATCAGAATATTCACTGTCGTGATGTGGTGCCGGTTCAGCATGAAACCAAGCCGCCGGCCCGATTTACCGAAGCAAGTCTTGTGAAGCAGCTTGAAAAAGACGGCGTAGGCAGGCCAAGCACCTATGCCACGATTATTGGAACTATTATGGAGCGTGACTATGTGAGAAAGGAGAGCAATGCCCTGGTGCCCACCTTCACGGCATTTGCCGTCACAGAGTTGCTTGAAAAACACTTTCCTGATCTGGTTGACGAACAGTTTACTTCAGAAATGGAGCAGAGGCTCGACGATATAGCTTCCGGCAAGGAAGACCGGGTTAATTACCTGAAGTCGTACTACGAAGGAGATAACGGGCTGAAAAACATTGTTGAAAAACAGGAGTCGCGCATTGATCCTCAGGAGGCGAGACATATTGAACTTCCTGTTGAAGGGCTCAATGGAATGCGTGTTCTGCTGGGCAGGTTCGGTCCGTACGTCCAGGCCAAAAAGGAGGACGGGCAGGAGATCATGTCATCCATACCGGAAGGCATGTCACCGGCTGACATCAGTGCGGATAAACTTAAGAAGCTGATCGAAAGCACCGAGCATGGACCTGAAAGTCTTGGCAGGGATCCAGAGACAGGGGAAGATGTTTTTGTCCTTACAGGTCGGTACGGCCCCTATGTTCAGCTTGGTGAGGCCAAGAACAATGAAAAGGGGAAAAAGCCGAAGCGGACATCACTCCCGCGGGGTATGAATATGGAGGATGTTGATCTTGAAACGGCGCTTAAGCTGCTCTCCCTTCCGCGATCACTTGGTGAGCACCCTGAAACCGGGAAGGATGTAAAAGCCGGTATCGGACGTTTTGGTCCGTATGTTGTACACGACGGCACCTTCCAGTCTCTGTCCAAAGATGATAATATTCTTGATATCGGACTTGACCGCGCTCTCGAGTTGCTGAAGCAGAAGGCCCAGAAAAAAAGCCGAAAGACATCATCGGTGGTCAAGGATATGGGAGAACATCCGGAAACAGGTGAAAATATTCAGATTATGACCGGGCGGTACGGGCCTTATGTCAAGTATGGGAAAAAGAACATCAGCATTCCCAGGCACAAGGATGCAGAATCAATTGATATGGGCTCGGTTCTTGACTTAATCAAACAAAAAGTTGGATAACTGAGGTTGCCATGCAAAAAAAGTCCGATGGCTTTTTTGTGTATCCGCCAAATTTGCATGTCCTGGATCTGGCATCCATGGTAGGAATGTACCGGTCCCGCGGGGAACCGAGAAGGGCATTATCCGGTGAGTACTTTGCCTGCACAGTTACAAAAAAGCTGGTTAAAGAGGCCAAGCACTGGTTTGGGCTGTATTACAGCCAGCCGGCATGGGATAATATGCTTACCAAAGACTCATCAGGCTATCCGTTGACGGAAGTGGAATTTAATATCATGGGCATGGCGGTCTATCCGCCCGATGACAACAACCACCGAAGTTTTATCGAGTCCCACTCCGGCACCGTACCGCAGCTCTCGTTTCTCATTGTAAATGATCTTCGCCAGTTCGGGTTTCTGCAGGAGGATGAGAACGGAAACATCGCCATTACAAGCAACGGAAAGAAAGCTCTTGAGGGTTTTGCCAGGAGGGCGTTCGAGAGATCATTTGTTCCGGAAATGCTGACGGTATACCGCGGCCAGCATGCAAGGCCAAGCATCGAGAAGGCCGAAAAAAAAGAAACAGTACAAACCAGGCTGTTTTAATCCTTTTTTGAAAAACAACTGCAGACGGTCCGGGGCATTTCCGGTATGAAAAAGTACTGTTTCATAAAGAATTTATGATATAATTGTAATTTTGCCCGCGTTACCGGCGGGCTGTTCCTTCCGCGTCCCGCATTTTACATTATCCAATAATTGATCAGGATATAATCATATGAATATAAATAAAGTACTGTTTGCAGCTGTTGCTGCCGCCCTTCTCGCGGGCATAACCTCTGAAGCACAAGCTCAGGAAAACGAACCCGGCATCGTCCGCACCATGGCGGATGATATTTCGCTTGGTATAGGAGGCACCATACAGCCCCGCCTGACCTACACCTCAGATCAGAACGAACGTGTCGGGTTTGGCCTTCGGAGAATGAGGCTGCGGCTTTATACAGATATCGGAGACGACCTCGGTGTTTTTCTTCAGATGGAAGGTTCGGGTGCCAGTGCCACCCTGCTGGATGTCCGGGGTGAATATTACCTGAATGATAATCTGACCATTCGGGCAGGTCGTTTTGTCGGTACACAGCCCCGGGCTTACGCCAGAACAGGACATGCTCATATTGATGCAATCGACCGTCCGGCCATTTCGGATAAATGGGCACGCATGACTATTGGCGCTGACGGCCGCGACTATGGTGTTGAAGCGCTATGGAATACTCCGAACTGGGAACTCAGGGGTTTCCTGCATAACGGGTACAATGGCTGGAACTTCAGAAGGGGAGCAAGCAATGACCCGGTTGACGACGGAATCAGTACTGACGGATTTGCATTCAGTGCATCAGCGACGCACTGGCCCGGCGATCGTGATGAGCTGGAGCTGGGAGCGTATGGAAGTGTGAACACATCACAAAATCCGTTAACGGAAATCGGCGGAACCGGAAGAAATTATTACTCCTACTCTGCCAATGCCTATTGGGGGCCGCTTCCGGGACAGCAGCCCTTCCGTGTCAAGGCAGACTTCATCGGAATCAGCTATCAGGAGGTGGAGCCTCACGGCATCCATCATCATCTTGGCGCCTCACTGTTTGGCAGTGCATTGGTAGCATCGCATATAGAGCTTTTCGCGATGGGTGAGTACTTGTATAATGACCTGGGTGATGCGAGTACGGAAAAGCAGGTATTCCTAACAGCCGGAGGCTCATACAGCATCAGCGTACTGCAGGATCGACCGTTTTTCATGAACAGACTCATTCTGGCATACAATCTGAGAACACAACCGTCGGACGATATCGATTTCGATGATCCTGCCCATGTGGTTATGCTGCAGGCACAGTTTTACTTTTAATATGCAGGCGAGACCGTTATTCAGTTAACAGTTAAACAGTAATACAGTTAAACAGTTAGTCAGTCGGGCAGTCTGGTGTTGTCAGATCTGTTCAGAAGTGGTCCGAAGCGGTCAGAAGTGTTCAAGATACGTACACGAGCAGTCAGGTGCGTTCTGAAGCGGTCAGAAAGAGAAATGAAAGGGAATCTCAGAAGTTTCTGCGTCCGGCAAACGCCCGGGTCAGCGTGGCATCATCGATAAACTCGAGATCCGTACCCATGGGTATTCCGTGGGCAATGCGGGTCACATCAACTCCCATGGGCTGGGCCAGCTTGTTGATATAATATCCGGTTGCCTCACCCTCGGCATCGGGATTAAGAGCCAGAATCAGCTCCTTGATTCCTTCTCCGTCGCGAATTCTCCGGATGAGTTCATTGACACGGATTTCATCGGGCCCCACATTTTGAAGGGGAGAGATGACACCTCCCAGCACATGGTAACGGCCATTGAACTCCCTCGTGCGCTCTATGACATAGACATCCTTTGGCTCTTCCACGACACAAACCACACCCGTGTTGCGTTTTTCGGATGAGCAGATGGGGCAGGGATCCTGATCCGTGATATTGAAGCACGTCGAGCAATACCGGATGTTTTTCTTGAGATCGGCAATGGCTTTTGAAAGCCGCAGGACCTGTTCGTCATTTTGCTTGAGCAAATGCATGGCAATACGCTGGGCGGACTTTCGTCCCATTCCCGGGAGCCGGGCCAGCTGTTCAACAGCCTGCTCAAGCGTTTCTGAAATGAGCTGCATCAGTGGGGTGTCAACTGTCTGTGTTGGATATTATCACTTCAGGCCAAGGTTGCCGAGATCCATTCCACCCGGAAGCATGCCCTTGGTTATCTCGCTCATTTTTTCCTGTCCGGCTTCTTCGGCCTTTTTAAGTGCCTGATTGATACCGGCTACGACAAGATCTTCGAGCATTTCTGTGTCGTTGGGGTCGACAAGATCTTTGTCAATTTTTATTGAGGTGATTTCACGGTTTCCGTTGGCGGTTACCTTTACCATGCCGCCGCCCGCATGAGCTTCCACTTCCAGTTCATGCAGCTGCTGCTTGGCTTCTTCCATTTTTTTCTGCATATCGGTCAGTTTGCCAAACATATCTGCCATATTCATAAGCTGACTCCGGTAATTATGATTCAATTAATATTCAAGTTCCGCACCGAACAGTTCAACAATGCGCCGCAGTGCGGGGTCTTTTTTCTGCAGCTCCGCAAAGTGTTCGTACGGGTCATGCACGTTGTCGCTGCGCTTTTCCTGTTCTACAAGCTGTGATGTAAAACGTAATGCATACCCGAAATGTTCTTTGAGGACATCGCATAATTTCCGGTGCTGTTCCCGGATTATATCCGAGGTAAAACTGTCACTGCATTCCAGTGTCACCAGCCCTTTGTCAAGAGCGACGGGTCTCGTTTTCTGGATCGAAAAATAGAGCATGTTGCTCACTGAACTGCGCAGGGTCTCGAGATAATCAGGCCAGATTTCAGTGATTTCATCCAGGTTCTCTGCCTGTCGCAGCGGTTTTCGTTTGGTTTCCTGTGGCAGGGGATTCTGCCCGCTTTGCGCAGTTTCTCCGGACTTTTCAGGATCCGGTTTAGGAGAAAGGGCAAGATTGCCCCTGATTTCTCCATGACCTGAAGCAGTATCCGCATTCTTGTCCGGAAGCGAAACTGCCGAGAGATGGTTTTTCGGTCGCTTTAATGTAGGAGTTCCGAAAATGTCAGGCTCATCTCGAACCTGTCCTCCGGGCTCGGCGGTACTTCCGGAGCGATCACCGGTTCCGACATTCTGTGAGGCTGAAGAGGGGGCTGGTTTCTCTTTCCGGGGCGGAGGCTGTGGTTTCTGTTTTGCCGCTTCCTCAGCAGATTGAGATGGTTTCCCACCATGCCCCGGACTGTCTTGCTCCGGACCGGCTTTTCCGGTATCCCCGCCCGGGGAATCTGAGGTCACTTTTTGCTCAAGCTGATCCAGTTTCAGAACCAGCTCCCGGAGACCATCGGTGCGGGACATGTGGAAAAGCTTCAGCAGGGTCACTTCAAGGTGAATTCTCGGCTGCTGTGCATTTCTGATGGAAAACTCCGCCTCGTGCACAATATGCATCATGCGCATCAGATCGTCTTCCGAAAAATGCGATGCTATCTTCTGAAAACGCTGCTTAGTGTCGTCGGTGGCTTCAATCAGGTAAAAATTCTGTGAGTCCTTTGCCAGGTACATGTTCCGGAAGTGCTCGGTCAGGGCCCCAAGAAACTCCTGAATGTCATTACCAATGTGCAGAAGATTGTGAAGCAGCGCCATGCCTGCCCGTGCATCTTTCCGGATCAGTGCGTCCGTAAGCTCAAACATGCGTTCCGTGCTTACGATATTCAGCGCCCGGTGCAGCTCGTCATAGGAAATACTCGTGCCGCAGAATGCAACGGCCTGATCCAGAATCCCGAGCGCATCGCGCAGAGCGCCGTCCGCCTTCTTGGCTATGACATGGAGTGATTCGGTGTCAATCTCAATGCTCTCTTTTTCAGCAATGGTTTTGAGCCGGTCGACAATCTCCTCCACGGTGATTCTCCGGAAGTCAAAACGCTGGCAACGCGAGAGAATGGTTGGCAGAATCCGGTGCGGTTCGGTTGTTGCAAAGATGAAAATGACATGGGCGGGAGGTTCCTCCAGCGTTTTGAGCAGGGCGTTGAATGCGGCCTTGCTGAGCATGTGAATTTCATCGATGATATAGACTTTGTACCGTCCGCTTTGCGGAGGAATACGAACACGCTCCCTCAGCGACCGGATATCTTCCACACTGTTGTTCGAGGCGGCATCAATTTCAATGATGTTCAGTGTGTTGTTAAGCTCCTCCCCGTCCACGTTCATGTCCACTTCATTGATGGTCCTGGCCAGAACACGCGCCATCGTGGTTTTTCCCACGCCCCGCGGACCGCAAAACAGATAGGCATGACTCAGCCGTTCATTGGCAATCGCATTTTTCAGGGTGTTGCTTACATGTTCCTGGGATACGATGTCTTCGAATGTTTGCGGCCGGTAGGCCCGGGTCAGGGCTTTATAGCTGGTGGACATAACGTGTGATAGTGTGGTGATGAGCGGATGGTGATCGAATAAGACAATTTACGAAAATGAGCACCGACTGTCATCTGTTCATGACGTGTTCAATCTCTTTTCTGGATTTGGGTACGTTGGTCATGTTTTCAATTCCGTCATCCCGGACAAGCACATTATCCTCGATGCGGATACCGCCGAAGCCGAAGAGCTCCTTCAGTTTTTTTTGGTTCAGATGGGGGGAGTATTTGTCATCAGCAAAAGCTGGTTCAAGCAATGCAGGGATGAAGTAGAGTCCGGGCTCTATGGTCAGCACCATACCGGGCTCCATCGTTCGCCGGGCCCTCAAAAACCGCAATCCGGGACGGTCGATTTTTTCCGTCCCTTTCGGATAGCCACCGACATCGTGAGTGTCCAGCCCCATCAGGTGTCCGAGACCATGGGGGAAAAACAAGGCGAAAACATTTTTTTCCATTAGTTCCTCCGTTTCTCCGGTCACGATTCCCGCATCGCGGAGACCTTCAATTATGATACGTGCCGCAGAGAGATGAATATCCTCCATTTTCTGACCCGGCCGTATCTGATTCAAAGCCGTATTCTGAGCTTCGAGAACAATGTCATAGAGTTCTGCCTGAATCGGGGTAAATGATCCGTTCACGGGATAGGTTCGTGTGATATCTGAGGCATAGCCCCTGTACTCGGTACCGGCATCAACCAGGAACAGCTCTCCATCCTGCAGCATGCGGTTTTTTCCGGTGTAATGCAGAATGGCGGAACCGGGCCCGGATGCAAATATTCCTGAGTAGGGATCGTGTAAATGTCCGCTTTGTGTAGTATGCCGGTCAAAAACCGCCTTCAGCTCATATTCGTACATCCCGGGAAATACGGTATGCATGAGATCGAGATGTGCCTGGTTTGCAACCGCGGCAGATCTGCGCAGACAATCGATTTCGCCTTCTGACTTGATTGCCCTGCAATAGGCAAGGGCATCTTTCAGATGACCGGTGTCGGATTTTAATCCTAACTGACGGATATCACCTTCAGCATCCGGCAGGCAGTGAACGGTACCCGGCTGTCTTTTCTTGAGCCAGTCCGGCACTTCATCATTGTACATGATATGATCAGGACCATACATTACAGCATACTCATCCGCTGATCTGACGTATCCCATCCATACCGCAAACTGAGCATCTCTCCGGGGGATAATGAGCCGGTACTCTCCGCTTTTACAGTCAAACAGAGCCGCCATATCAGGCTCCTCAATACCTGTGAGGTACAGAAAATTTGATTCCTGGCGGAAGGGATATTCGAAGTCTGTGTCGTAACGGTGAGCAACAGATCCGCCTTTGAGAAAGATAACATCGGATGGAAACTCCCTGAACAGACTCATCAGATTCTGCCGGTGTCCGGAATACATTTCAGAAATTTTCTTGTCAGGATCGGTGCTCATAATGTGTAATGTTTAAGTTCTTGATTGTTGCTGACAGCGTTATTAATAGATGCTGATTTCGTTCTTGGCAGGTTAGTGATTGCTTTCCGGATAGTTACTGAAGCACGGCTGCAGGTGCACGTTGCATCCGGTGACTGAAAGGTGATTATTTGCCGTGAAGCAGGAGTTCTTCGAGTGCCCGCGCAAGTTTTGGTATAATGTTTTCAGCCGGTTTGCCGGCTCGTGCAGATGACGGCTCCAGGCATATCTGTTCAACCGGAGAGATATCAGGAGTGATAATATTGTCGTTTTCAGCCATAATCAATTCCGGTGAGTGAAATGTGCCGCTCTGATCAATGGCGATGGTCAGAATGCCGGTGATTTTTTTGCGGCGGTTGCCGGCGGCAACAATGACGGCATCGCCGGGACCTGCAGCCATCACAGTAAATGCCAAAAGTGAATCAGGTGAACCGGGAGCATTGGTCAGCAGATAAAAATGTGTGTACACCTTGCTTTCATGAGGGGCATTCAGAGTAAGGTAGGACCGGGATTCTCCGGACTGATGAAACAGGTGGCAGAGCAGGGCTGAAAGTGCGGATGCCGCATCTGAATCCATATTTTCAGGCAGGAATCCGCGCCCGGTCCAGTAAGATGGTTCCATGGACGTGAAGGGAAATCCGGGTTTGATTTCGGGCGGATAGCCGGAAGGTTCCAGCGCAACAGGTTTCGGTGACATGTCAAAGAGTAGGTCCTGTATCCCGTTGGACATCATGATGTACGGAGCGCTGATGTGCCTGTTGTAATGTGCGGACTGAAGTGCGGTTTTTGGCCCGATTTTAACATTATCGGCTTTGCATTCGATCAGCAGCCAGGGCTGAAAATCCGGGTCGTGGCACAAAATGTCTGTTCGTCCGCGTGAATAGCGGGAAGGAACCGCAGTCTCAGTTGCAATACGGCTGGTCGGTATGCTGCTTTGAAGAATGAGATATTCCAGTAACTGCAGGCGGACCCGTTCTTCAGGCCGTTGACGAAAAGCTTGCTTTTTTAACGGATTCCAGAGCAGGTGTTCACCATCCTGAATCCTGATTCTCGGGAAGTGGCCAAAGGCGACTGATCGTTTGTTTTGCATGGATTGCTTTACATGTGGCAAACTGCGGGGCTGACAAAATATCAAATACGATCATGGCAATCCAATATGTAATCAAGGCGATCCCATATGTGATCATGGCAATCCAATAAACAGCAATGATTACTTCATTCCGGCCTGTTCATTTATCCCTTTTGATGTTTTCCTTTACTTCGCCCGTTACAAGGAAAATGATGCGTTCACAAATATTGGTGACACGGTCTGCAATCCGCTCGAGGTTGTGGGCTGTCCACATAAGATAGGTGCATCGGGTAATGGTCCGGGGATCCTCAATCATTATGGAAATAAGTTCCCGGAGTATCTGGTGATACAGTTCGTCCACCTCATCATCACGGAGAATGATTTTCCGGGCTTTGTCAATATCCCGTTCAGAAAAGGCATGGAGTGACCCGGAGATCATTTCGGTGGAAATCTGAGCCATTCGGGGGATGTCTATCAGTGGTTTGACAGGAGATTCCCCGTTCAGTTTAATGACGATCTTTGCAATACCTTCGGCATGATCCCCCATTCGTTCAAGTTCGGTAATGATGTTGAGCACAGCAATAATCTGTCTCAGGTGAGTGGCAACAGGCTGTTGTGTGGCTATAAGCTGAATGCATTGCTCCTCAATTTTCCAGCGCATGTTGTTGATGTGGATGTCATCATTCTTTATTTGCCCGGCATGTTCCACATCACGATTCTTCAGGGCGTCAACAGAACGCTCCACGGCATTATTGACCATGGCCGCCATGTCAAACAGCTCAGCCTGAAGCTCTTTTAAAGATTTTTCAAATGCTGTACGCATAAATGATATCTCCGGATCGTGTTATCTGTCGGTAAAGGTGGCTTGGATATTACTGCTCTGCTCAAATATCAGCTGGATTCATATATTTTAGACCTTATTCAGTATCTGGCATATGTATGAAGCTGAAAAGCGGGTTATCTGGGGAATTTGCGGCTCAACCAAACCGGCCGGTGATATAATCTTCCGTTCTGGTTTCCTTCGGATTGGTAAAGAGCGTGTTGGTGGGCCCGGTTTCCACAAGGTTACCGACATAGAAAAAAGCCGTTTGATCCGATACCCGGGCCGCCTGCTGCATATTGTGTGTGACGATAACGATCGTAACGTGTTTTTTCAGTTCCTGGATCAAATCTTCAATCCGGCTTGTAGACTGCGGATCAAGTGAACTGGTAGGTTCGTCCATAAGTATTACCTCGGGATCTACTGCCAGTGCGCGGGCTATTGAAAGCCGCTGCTGCTGTCCGCCGGACAAACCCGCACCCGGACTTCGAAGCCGGTCCTTTACTTCATCAAACAGAGCCGCTTGTTTCAACGCCCTTTCACATACGTCATCCAGAATACTTTTTTTTCGGATGCCCACAAGCTTCAGGCCGGCAACCACATTGTCATAAATGGACATGGTCGGAAACGGGGTTGGCTTCTGAAAGACCATTCCGATCCGGCGCCGGATGATTACCGGATTAGCGTCCGGTTCATAGATGTTTTTTCCGTCCAGAATTACCTTGCCGGTTACAGTTGCTCCCCGGGTTAGGTCATGCATGCGGTTCAGAGCCCGGAGGTAGGTGGTTTTTCCGCATCCGGACGGGCCGATCAGAGCAAGAACCTTATTCGAGTATATGGGCAGGCTTACATTCTGTACACCAATGTTGGTGCCATATTTCACCGTCAGGTCGTGCGTTTGCATCCTCACTTTTCCAGTTGAAGATGAAGAAGGAGCTTTCTGAGATACGCCGCCGGTCTGAGGCACAGAGGCAGGCGCTTTATCTGTTTTCATATTCAGAATCTGAAAGTTTTGAAACCGCGAGGTCATCATATTAAACATATTCATTTTGCCCTGGTTACGTTGTTTTTTTTCTGGTAATAAATCTGGCTGCGGCAAAGCAGAGAATGACAAAGACAAGCAGCACTATGGCAGCAGCCCAGCCCATTGAGTGCCAATGTGTGTACGGGCTGATGGCCAGGCTGTAGAGTCGTTGCGGCAATGTGTCCACCGGATTGAGGATAAATCCAAACCAGTGATTCGGGAGGTAATTATTGCCAAATGACGTGAACAGCAGGGGCGCTGCTTCACCGGCCGCTCTTGCAAATGCGATCAGGGTGCCGGTCACAAGTCCGAACTTTGCTGCCGGCATGACCGTTGACAATACAACCCGCCACCTCGGCAGCCCGATAGCCAGTCCCGCTTCACGAATTGACCATGGAATGGCCATCAGTGAGCTTTCGGTTGTCCGGGCTATAATCGGAAGCATCACAAAAGCCAGGGCAACACCACCTGCCAGTCCGGAAAATGTACCCATAGGTTTTACAATGAGTACAAAAGCCAGCAGACCTTTGAGTATGGCCGGCATACCGTTCAGTGTATCGTTCATAATCCTCAGAGTAGGATTAAGTTTGTGATCCGGATACTCGGAAAGCATGATACCGGCTCCTATGCCGATAGGCACAGCGATTATCAGCGCCATGAAATCCACCACCAAGGTGCCGATTATGGTATGTACAAGTCCGGTCGGACGTCCCTGTATCGCCCTTGAAGGTGATCCCAGTTCCTCGGTGAAAAACTCCCAGTTCAGGGCGCTGATTCCGTTAACAACGACGTGAATGATGATGATGACCAGCGGAAGCAGCACAATGATGGTACTCAGAACCAGCAGTGACTCCATTATCCGGTCGCGTATGTTTCTTTGCAGCAGCGTTCTCATACCGTCTGACCTCCAGTAATTGAAAACTTCCGGGTCAGGTAGGCCGCTATCAGGTTTACTATCAGTGCAATGATGAACAGGGTAAAGCCGATGGCCATGAGGCTTGACAGATGCAGGCTTTCAACGGCTTCGCGAAATTCATTGACGATGACGGACGGCATGGTTGCACCTGCACCGAAAATGGAAAACGGAAGCGTGTTTTTATTTCCTATCAGCATGGCAACCGCCATTGTTTCACCTATAGCACGTCCGAGAGAAAGGATGGCACCGGCAAGAATCCCGCCGCGGGCATAAGGCAGAACCGCCATGCGTATAACTTCCCACCGGGTTGCGCCGAGAGCCCTGCTGGCTTCACGCTGTTCGACAGGTACAGATTTGATTGCATCCCTGGCAAGAGCCGTCGTATAGGGAACGATCATAAGAGCCAGTACGATGGTTGCTGTGGCTATTCCATATCCCATCGGATTGCCAAGGACGGGCAGCAGAGACGGGTAATTAGCAGCAGCCCAGGAGTCAATCGGAAGGTAGACCGTATCCCTGAGCCAGGGGGCAAGTACGAAAATACCCCAGATGCCGACGACCACACTCGGAATGGCGGCAATGAGCTGAATCAGGTTGTCTATGATGCCGGCAAGCCATCTTGGCGCATATTCAGCAGAAAAAATGGCCACCGCCAGGGCGGGGAAGAAAGCTATCAGAAGGGCTGCGAAACTTGTAACTATTGTACCGAAAAAAAAGGGCAGAGCACCGAATGTCATCCGGACCGCAGGGTCCCACGTGCTTCCGGTCACAAAACCGATAAAGCCGAACTGCCGGATGGCAAGATAGCCTTCACTGAAAAGCACGAAGGCCATTGCCAGGGCCAGGCCAATGATGGTAATACCAAGCAAGACGACTATAACAGCAAAAATCCGGTCTCCGAGCCATTGATAGATCGCAGCGGGCTGCCACTTGTGCAGATTCCCGGTTGTGTTACTTTCAGGTGATTCTGTTTCCATTGCCTATTAGGGTGGTTGTTTTAATATGGCTGCATGCCTTGCGGGCGGATGGACTCGCTGTCGTAAAGCATGCAGATAATGCTGTTGCTGCGGTTATTCAGTGATACCATCAGCAGTCAAGAATTCGTCATCAGCCATATGCTCATCCAGAAGGTCGCTGCCGATGGTTTCTCCCTGCCATCTGAGCTGCCGTATCATCTCATAGTTTCGTTCCAATGCTGATTCCGGAAGCCGGGCAAAGCCCAGTGACTCCGAGAGCTCCTGTCCGTCGGTGATAGACCAGATTAAAAACCGGATCAGCTCCTCTGCCTCTTTTTTGCCCCGGATGGCATTATTGGCGTCAAGGTTTTCATAGACCAGCATCCAGGCAAATCCGGCAATCGGATAGCCATACTCAGCCGGAGTATTGGTGAACAGGATGCGTGTATCTTCCGGCAGGTCAATGTTGGCTGCTTCTGTAGTGGCCTCAAAGCTGGGCTCGATCACATTTCCGGCAGCGTTGACGACGGAGCCGTAGGTCATGTCATTCAGCAAAGCATAAGCAAAACTGTTGTAACCTATGGCCCCGCGTGTATTCTGCACCGCACCGGCAACACCTTCATTGCCGTTACCGCCGATGCCAGTCGGCCAGCCTACACTCGTTGCATACCCAACCTGGGAGCGCCACCGGTCAGAAACCCGGCTGAGAAAGCTGGTCCATACGTTCGTTGTACCCGAACCATCGGAACGGTGAACCACTGTGATCGGGAGATCAGGCAGATCAATATCCGGGTTCAGCTCTTTTATTTTGGGGTCATTCCAGCGCGTGATGTCACCCATATAAATTTCGACCAGCAGCTCTCCGCTGAACACAAGGCCTTTATCGATACCGGGCAGATTATACGTCGGGACGACATCTGCCAGCGTTATCGGCAGGTTAAATGCCTTTCCACCGGTTGCCTGTTCAATATTCGACATAACGTCATCAGACAGGTATGCTTCGCTCATGCCAAACATTACGGTTTGTTCCATGAACTGACGGATGCCACCTCCCGAACCGATCGACTGATAGTTCACCGTAACCCTGCCTTCAGTAAGGTCGCGGTAGTCATCTGCCATTGCTGTTATCAGCGGGGCCGGAAAAGTAGCACCGGCACCAATAATACCCATTCTTCCTGACCGGTCACTTCTGCCTTCTTCCTGAAGCTGGCCGGGAGTTCCGTTATTGCCATTGCCGCATGAAAACACCAAAAGGGCAAGGAAGGTCAATAATGCCACTGGTTGTAGTTGATTCATATTTGTTATGATGACTTGCTGTTTTTTTTTGATTGCATTGCTGTTTTGTACAGATTGCAGGAATACTGTGCCATGAGCACAGAGTTTCGATAGGTGATTCCTGACACCAAATGAATGTTAATCAGAAGATGTTACCGCTGTGTTACCGGTGTGTTATCGAATTGTTATGAAATAATCCGCAGAAGTCAGACCCGGACCATCGGTACCAGAAGGAAACATTGCAGTAATAAAAAAATGATGTTTCCTTAATACAGACCATGCAGTTTAGGACTGTGTCCGCCGGCTTGAAACTGACCCCGAATTGAAATTCTGTCAGTTTTAAGATTCAGTTTTGCGGATTGCCCTCCGGGATGCTTATCTTTCATGCCGTTTATCAGTGAGTCTTTATGTGATATTCATGTAATTTGCAGTTCTTTCTGAAGTAATTGTATAAATAGCATTCTTTAACAGACTCAGACTATTGGCAGGACCGGCTTAATCCGGGCGATTAACAAACCGGGCGTCATTCGTATCAGGATGGTGGCCGGCAATGAATTGCAGGTATGACATATACATTTTTTGATTTTCTGCAGCTGATAGGCTCACTGGGGATTTTTATCTACGGGATGAAGATTTTCAGCGAAGGGCTGCAGAAGGTTGCCGGCGGCAGGCTGAGGGGAATCCTCAAGGGGATGACTACAAACCGGGTGACCGGTATCGCAACAGGTTTTGCCGCAACAACGGTCACGCAGTCTTCGACGACGACTACTGTCATGGTGGTCAGTTTTGTGAATGCCGGACTGCTGACGTTTCTTGAGTCGACCGGTGTGATCATGGGGGCAAATATCGGTACCACGGTTACGGCATGGATGGTATCGGTATTCGGGTTCCGGTTTCAGATTACCCCGGTTGCCGTAAGTCTGATCGGCATCTTTTTCCCTTTTCTTTTTGTGCGCAATACCAAGCTGCGCCACGTTGCCGAAGCGATGATCGGCTTTGGTATTCTTTTTATCGGCCTTGAGTTTATTAAGGATTCGGTGCCTGATATTGAAGAAAATCCTCAGATTTTCGCTTTTCTGGACAGATTTACCGACTACGGATTCGGGTCCACGCTGATATTCGTCATGGTCGGTACACTCCTCACTCTTATTACACAATCGTCAAGCGCTGCAACGGCAATTACACTGGTCATGCTGGCACAGGGCTGGATTAACTTCCCTATTGCCGCAGCCATGATTCTCGGGGAGAACATCGGAACAACGATAACAGCCAACATCGCGGCATTGATTGGTAATGTGCATGCCAAAAGGGCAGCCCGCTTCCACCTGTTTTTTAACCTGATCGGCGTTATCTGGATGCTGCTGATGCTGCCGTTTTTCCTCAAGTTTGTGGATTACATGGTGATCAATTTCAGTCCGGCACAGCTTTCGGTGCTGGATGACTCGCCGGAGGCCAGAATTAACGCCACCATCGGTCTGTCCCTGTTTCACACGACCTTTAATGTGCTGAATGTTCTCCTGCTTTTCGGATTTGTCCCGTTGCTGATACGGCTGGTAATATGGCTGCAGCCATCCCGCGGAAAGGAGGATGAGCAGAAGACACTGAAGTATATAAGCGGCGGACTGATGCCTACCGCCGAGCTGTCGATAGATGAGGCCTACAAAGAGGTGGAGGTCCTCGCCCGGGTTACCGAAAAAATCAGCTTCAGTACATACGGCCTCTTTTTCAAGGGCAAGGAAAAACATCAGGGTTTTCTGGACAAAATCAAACGGCGGGAAGAGATAACAGACCGGATCGAGCTGGAGGTCTCGCAGTATCTTACCAATGTCACCGAGTTCAACCTGTCACGAACATCATCACGCAGGGTCCGCAGTATGATGCGCATGGTCAATGATCTTGAGCGGATTGCGGATCTTTACTATCAGATATCGCGTACCTATGACCGGATGGTGTCTGAAGGCATCGGGTTTCCGGAAAGTGCTCTTGAGGAGATCAGGGATATGATGCAGCTGGTGCAGGATGCCTTGCAGCTGATGCGAGAAAATTTGGCTGGCGAATACGGACTGGTGGACATGGAAAAAGCCAAGCTCATGGAAGAAAAAATCGATGCTCTGCGTGACGAACTGCGCCAGGCTCACTTCCGGCGGCTTGAACGAAAGGACTATGATGTGCGTGCCGGTATTTACTACCTCGATTTTATCAACAGGCTTGAAAAGGTAGGAGACCACGTCCTGAACGTAAACGAGGCATCCGCCGGATTGAAATAGCAGTCCGGAGAATGCCCCGTTGAATGCAGTTGGTTAGCTGACAGCAGCTTAGTACCGGAACAATGCCGCCACTTCGGAATTGTCCGGCATTTCCTCACCGGAAAGGATATATACTTTGCTGCCGGTCTCTATCCCTTTCATGGTCAGCCAGTTCATCAGGTCAAGGTCGCTGTTGGCCGGAGCGTTATTGAAAAACACCTTATGCTGTTCTTCGTCATATTTACCCCAGCGGACCAGGTCTTTTGTGATGAAAATGGCTGCCGATTTACCCATCACCGTGGAAGTGATCACCTCGGTAAGATCCCGGGAAATATAATCGCTGGATCCCTCACGGTAGGTTTCCATGTATTCGTACATTTCGCTGAGGAAGTAGTCCCTGACCACATTCCAGCTCATGTCCCTGAGCTGTATGTCGCTGATGCCGTTTGGGTTCCGGTCGACGGCATCCTCCAGGATCCGCGAGTACTTGTTGATTTTTTTGTAAATGGGAAGATTGGGTTCCGTGCCGGCCAGTACCAGCGGATCGTTGATCTGCTTCATCTTTTTTGTCACCGGCCGTTCCACGTCGCGCAGAAAACCCTGAACAAGTTCCTTATGGTCTTCTTCTGTAGCACCATGTCCGAAATAAATGGCGCCGTCACCTTCACTACTTCCGGTGTGAAACTGTACCTGCTGTTCCGGTTTTTGCCCGACCCAGGTTTTAAGGCTCTCGGGAACGTCCTCCGGTGTAATGTCCTTCACGTTGGTTCGGGTGCACCGGAGCAGCCGGGGGTTTTCCTGACCAACAGCGAGCACACAAAAGCTTCCGTTGGTGCTTATCATCGGCATAAGCGGTGTAATCCGGAAATGGTCATGAACATAAGTCATTTCCCTGATATCATATGGCACTTTGAATATCTCGAAATAATCTTCTGCCAAATAAACAACCATTCCCTGCTCCATGCCGGACCAGAACAGCGGTTGTCCAAGAAGTTCTTTGGCAGGTTGCAAAAACGTATTGGCATCATCTTCTTTCATGCCTTCGGCTGTCAGCTTTTGCAACGTCTCATTTAAGAGGTTTTTGAATCTGATAGGGTTTTGCTGTCGTTTGTCTCCGACTTTTTCAGTTGGCAAGGTTATGGTAATCTTGCGCTTTCCGTTCTTTTGAATAAGATCTCTGATCGTTTTTTCGGTAACCATTCAGAACCTCTTTGCTTTGTTAATTATAATGGATTCAGTTAATAGTCAGATTCAGGGTGTTTTACATGATGCGTGACTTAAGGGTTTTTAGTGGAGCAGCACATCTTCCATACTGCGTGCGCCGGTACTATCAGAACAAATTTTGATGTAACTGCATTCGAATAAAAGCTGTTTCCGGACCGGGATAGAAATTTTAACTCTGCCGGTTCTGGCGGAGCAAGTAATACATCCCCTGTTCAGAACTGACGTTTGCAACAGAGATGATATTGCAATGTGTTGTGTGCAGCGGTGAAGTCTGGGAATGAAATATGCCACACTCTTCACCAAAAAACTTGTGTGATTAATCAATTCGGGCGGAGTAGGTTTTCCCGTGCCGGCTGACGGCCTCTACAACAACATCCCGGCCGTTTTCAGGAACAGGAGCGTAAAACATATGGTCGGTGGGAACAGCATTGACCCAGGTTCGCCGCTCCGGTTTGTCCGGACCGTCAAAGAGTTCAACGGCCAGCGGGTCGTAGCCTCTGCGCCGGGCCATCCGGCCACGCCGGGTTCCGTTCTCGTACCAGTACACCTTCCACTCCGGATCCCAGTCCCAGACATTCGCCAGAATCTCTCCGGGCGCTTCGGGATCTGCTCCGCGCTTGTAAACCTTGATCTGGTGGTCGCTGTCGTAGCCGGTCGACTTGTAGTGCCACCTCAGTTCGCTGCCCCTGACCTCGTAGACACCATATCCGTTCGGTGTGCCGTCAAAACAGATCGGCCCGGTCCACCAGGCACCGCAAACCGTGCCGTGAATGTGCTCATGGACGCCCCCTTCAAAGACATGTTCGCTTTCATGGGTATGAGCCGACAGGATATGGGCATTGTACGGCTCAAGAATGCGATACAGTTCGTGGCGGTTGGATACGGAAAGTCGCGGTGACGGACTGTCGTCATCAAACCGGCTGTACTGCTTGCTCTCGGCCGGTATATGCATGGCAACAATGACCGTTTTACCCGGTTCAATTCGTGCAAGATCAGCCTCGAGCCAGTCCAGCTGGTCCTTGTCCAGATAGCCGACATAGCCCGCACCATACCAGAAAATATTGTTCAATACCACGTAATGAACCTCGCCGATGCTGAAAGAATAATAAGCCGGCCCGAAATATTCCTTGAAGACTTCATATGATGCTTCGGTTGAACGCACATCAAAGAGGATGTCATGGTTTCCGAGAACCTGGAAAAAGGGGATACCCGTTTTTTTTACCGCTTTTTCGTACTCCGGAAACAGTTCAAGATTGTCGAACATGATGTCCCCGCAACCCATTCCGAAAAGAGGGACATCATCGCCGCTGTTGCGGATCAGTTTTTGGATGTCCGGTACGGTTTCCGAGTGAAAACGCTCAACCTCATATTCATTTTCGGTCTGCGGATCAGCAAGCAGCAAAAAACGATGATTATCCCTGTCAGCGGGATCGGATTCAAGCTCAAACGATGCGGTCATCTCACCATTGGAACCGGGCTCAATTTTGTGATAAAATCGTGCCGTTCCTGTAGGGTTGGTCGGAATGCGGTATCCGGCCGGGATGGAGATGTACACAAACGGCCGGCGCCCGTCGGAGACCAGCTCGTAGGCCCCGCCGGAATCGGTTTCGGTTATGCGGAGACCGTCAGTAACAGCAACGCCCTGAATGCCGCCATCCTGTGAAGTCACCTTGCCGCGGATTCGCACCATTCTTCCGGCTGAACCGGGTGTGTTTCCGTTGCCGGCGATTGCCGCAGAAGCACTGCCCGGTGCGGCGTCAGCACTGTGGCCGGATGCAGATGTGAGTCCGGCCGGTAATATCAAACCCGCGCCCGATAAAAGGCCCGCTTTTTTCAAAAACGATCTTCTCGAACTGAGGTACTGCTGCAGTTTTTTGCTTTCTGAGTTTTCTGACATGGTCATTGTAGTTGTGTGTTCTGGTTCCGGCTATGTACTTGTAACAGAAAATGTAGTTCTAAGAAGGAAAGAACTCAAGTATGTTATTGCGCATCTTTCAGCTTGCCATTGAGTAAGCTATATTACCAGCGGTGCAGCCGGTTACCGGCTGCTGCATTTAAAGGGAGAAAAAAATGGGTGACAGTTCGATTCGCGCACCGGTCGGCTCCGGTTTGTCATGCAAAGGCTGGCATCAGGAAGCAGCACTGCGCATGCTGATGAATAATCTCGACCCGGAAGTCGCTGAGAGGCCGGATGAGCTCATCGTTTACGGAGGAACCGGCAAAGCAGCCCGGAACCACGAATGCTACCGGCAAATTGTGCGTACGCTGAAGCGGCTCGAAAATGACGAGACGCTGCTTGTCCAGAGCGGCAAACCCGTCGGGGTGTTCCGGACGCACGACGAAGCACCCAGGGTATTGATCTCCAACTCCCAGCTGGTTCCCCGCTGGGCTACATGGAAAGAATTCCGGCGGCTGGAAGAGCTCGGACTCACCATGTACGGACAAATGACTGCAGGTTCGTGGATTTACATCGGAACCCAGGGCATTCTGCAGGGTACGTATGAAACATTTGCCGCTTGTGCGGAAAAACATTTTCAGGGCAGCCTGGCCGGCCGGTTTGTTCTGACTGCCGGACTTGGGGGGATGGGGGGAGCCCAGCCTCTTGCGGCGACCATGAACGGCGGTGTCTGCCTGGCTGTCGAAGTTGATGAATCCAGAGTGCGGAAACGGGTGGAAACCGGATACTGTGACCGCATTTCCTACGACCTCGATGAAGCCCTGGACCTGGTTGCCGGTGCCGTGGCCGAAAAAAAACCGCTTTCGGTCGGACTGGTCGCAAATATCGCCGATGTGATGCCCGGAATTGTAAATCGATCATCCGGTGACACATCCGTTCTTCCGGATGTCGTCACCGATCAGACCTCGGCACACGATCTCAGAGAAGGCTACATCCCTTCCGGGTACACCCTCAAAGAGGCCAGTGAACTTCGACGCAAGGATCCGGAAAAATATGATCATCAGGTTCTGGATTCCATGGTACGGCATGTTGAGGCCATGCTGGAACTCAAAAAAAGAGGATCAGCAGTTTTCGACTATGGAAACAATCTGCGCGGCCAGGTAGCCGATTACCGGGATATGCACAAGGCATTTCAGATACCCGGATTCGTTCCGGAATTCATACGGCCCCTGTTCTGCAAAGGTGCCGGCCCGTTCCGCTGGGCGGCTTTGTCAGGTGATCCAAACGACATCCGGCGCACTGATCAGGCCGTGCTGGAAATATTTCCGGATAAAGATCACCTGGCTCGTTGGATCCGAAAGGCCGGTGAAAAGGTGCACTTTCAGGGATTGCCTGCGCGTATCTGCTGGCTGGAGTATGGCGAACGTGCCGAACTGGGCGCTCATTTCAACGAACTCGTCCGGAAGGGAGAGCTGAAGGCGCCGGTTGTGATCGGACGGGATCACCTTGATACCGGCTCGGTCGCATCCCCCAACAGGGAAACAGAGGGTATGCGGGATGGGTCCGATGCCATCGCCGACTGGCCGCTTCTGAATGCCATGCTCAACACGGCCTGCGGCGCCAGCTGGGTATCGCTGCATCACGGAGGCGGAGTGGGTATCGGTTATTCCATACACGCCGGAATGGTTTGTGTGGCAGACGGTACCGGATCCGGCGGAAGGAGACTTCAGCGCGTTTTGACGGCGGATCCCGGGACCGGAGTCATGCGGCACGCAGATGCCGGCTATGAGGAGGCCGTACGAACGGCAAGGGAGCGCGGTGTGGACTTGCCGTCCATTCAGAATGAGTAACTTGTAAAGAAGCAGCCGGCAGCAACATCGTTTCAGGATGGCCGGGTGACCGGATGACATAATTTAGCTTGTGAATATGGTGGAATCGAAAATCAGAGTGGAGCATTTGTACGAGGATCTGGACCGGGAGATCCGGAATTCTGAAAGCAGCAGGAGTGCTCTTCAGAAATCACGGGAAGTCGTTGACCGCGCACTTGCAGACGGCAGGCCCTATTATGGGATCAATACCGGATTCGGGGCGCTGGCCGGAAAAAAAATTGGTGCCGGTGACCTTTCAAAGCTGCAAACCAACCTGCTGCTCAGTCACGCCGTCGGGGTGGGACCGCCGCTTCCGTTTGAAATTTCCCGCCTGATGCTCAAGCTTAAGCTCTATACCCTTGGACTGGGATACTCCGGGGTATCTTTGCAGACCTTTGACCGGCTGCATTATTTTGCCGAAAACGATCTCATACCGGTGATACCGTCCCGCGGGAGCCTCGGGGCATCGGGAGACCTTGCGCCGCTGGCACATATGTCCCTTCCGCTGATCGGATACGGCGAGTTTTGGGATGGAGGCCCGGGCGCTTCCGCAGACCGTCGCAAGCCGGTTGATGCAGTGAAAGCACTGAAAGACCACGGGCTGGAGCCGATCTCGCTTCAGCCCAAGGACGGACTCGCCCTGATCAACGGCACGCAGCTGATGTCCGCCTGCGGAGCGTGGGTGATGGAAAAATGCAGCCACCTTCTTGCCATGGCTGATCTTGTCGCCGCTATGAGCCTGGAGGCACTGCAGGGAAGCATTGTGCCGTTTGACGAGCGGATTCACAGTCTGCGGCCCCATCCCGGACAATCCGATGTTGCCGCCAATGTCCGGTCATTGCTGAAGGAAAGCGAAATACTTGACAGCCATCGCCATTGCGGCAAAGTGCAGGATCCCTACTGTCTGCGATGCGTCCCGCAAGTGCATGGAGCAAGCCGTGATGCCATCCGTCATACCCGGAATGTGATAGAAACGGAACTGAATTCGGTCAATGACAATCCGCTGGTGCTCGAAAACGGGGATATTGTGAGCGGCGGGAATTTTCACGGGCAGCCGCTGGCCCTGGCTATGGATTATGCCGCCATTGCGCTTTCGGAAATGGGCAGCATCTCCGAACGCCGCATCTATTTGCTTCTGGAAGGACACGACGGGCTGCCCAAGCTGCTGATGCAGGAGACCGGTATCAACTCCGGATTCATGATTCCGCAGTACACGGCGGCATCGCTGGTATCGGAAAACAAAATTCTCTCCCATCCGGCATCGGTAGATTCGATACCCACAAGCCTGGGACAGGAGGACCATGTCAGCATGGGCAGCATATCCGGATTGAAATTGCTTCAGGTATTTGAGCATGTGGAAACGATACTGGCCATCGAACTCATGACCGCCGCACAGGCGCTTGATTTCCGGAAGCCGCTGAAGCCGGGCAGGGGCGTGCTGGCAGCCCACGACTATCTTCGGTCACAGATTCC
Source organism: Natronogracilivirga saccharolytica (assembly GCF_017921895.1). NCBI lineage: Bacteria > Pseudomonadati > Balneolota > Balneolia > Balneolales > Cyclonatronaceae > Natronogracilivirga > Natronogracilivirga saccharolytica. The sequence goes on along the minus strand of NZ_JAFIDN010000002.1, from coordinate 3,520 downwards.
CCACCTCGAGGAGGACCGCTACATGCGGGAAGAAATCGACCGGGGAAAGGTGCTTTTGAAAGAGAAGAAGCTCCGGGAGCACGCCGAATCGGCATCCGGCAAACTGAAATAAACAGGGAAAGGAAACAGGCAAAACAGGCAAGGTAAAAAAACCATCGTATATGAGTGCCAGAAATCAGTATCTGCAGTCCAGACACACCAATGAAATCATCTGGCCGGAAGACCGGGCTGACCCCGAGGCGGTCCGGCTGTTAAAAAACATAGGTACGCTTTTTATCTGCCCGGACGACGGCGGGCAGGAGTACGTAAAACCGCGGCGGAATGCCGCCCTGCTGTGGAAGGGAGATGTCATTTTATGGGCAGGGTCGGAGGGGGAGCTGCCCGGAAATCGTGATCTGCCGGAACCCGATGAGTCATTTGATGCTGAAGGACGGGTTGTCATTCCCGGACTGATCGATTGTCATACCCACCTGGCCTTCGGAGGCTGGCGCCCTGATGAATTTGAACTGCGGTCACTTGGGAAAAGCTACGAAGAGATTGCCGCAGCCGGCGGGGGAATACTCAGCACGGTATCGGCCACACGTGATACAAGCGAGCAGGATTTGATCAGGAAGAGCGCAGGGCTCCTTGAAGAGATGGTAAGGCTGGGGGTCACCACCATCGAATGCAAAAGCGGATACGGCCTCACTCTGGAGGACGAACTTAAGCAGCTGCGGGTGTATCGCAGTCTGAAAAACAGTTTTCCCATCCGGATGATGAGTACATTTTTAGGCGCCCATGCCATCCCGCCGGAATATCGCGATAAGCGGGGGAAGTATGTCCGCCTTGTAACAGAGGAAATGATTCCGGCGGTAACCGAAGCTGGCCTGGCTGAATTTTGTGATGTTTTTGTAGATGCGCCGGCTTTTACCATCGAAGAGGGGGAGGTAATTCTGGAGGCAGGAAAAAAAGCAGGACTGATTCCAAAGGTTCACGCCGATCAGCTTACGGCCAACGGGGGAGCAGAGCTTGCCGCAAAAGTCGGCGCCGTTTCCGCCGACCATCTCGAATGCGTTTCAGACCGGGGAATCACAAGCATACGGGAAGCAGGCACGGTCGCGGTAAGTCTGCCGCTGGCTACATGGTACCTGAGAAAAGAGCCGCTTCCGGCACGCAAACTGATGGAGGCCGGGGTTCCTGTGGCGGTATCGACCGATTTCAATCCCGGTTCTGCTCCTTCATTCCACCTGCCGATGGCCATGCACCTCGCTTGTACATTGCAATACATGTCTCCGGCCGAGGTACTCAAAGGGGCGACGATTTATGCGGCCCGGGCTCTGGGGGTGAATAATGTTACCGGTTCTGTCGAGCCGGGGAAAAAAGCGGATTTTGTGGAACTGGATACGGAGTCCGTAAATCATTGGCTGTATCATTTTCGTCCGGATGCAGCAGCGCGGGTATGGTCAGAGGGTGCGTGCCTCGTTACCCGGCAGCGTAACTGATGCCGTCGGTTAATACTCTTTTTCAAGGTATTGGATGTTAACGGGTTAACTTTTTTACCAATGGGCAATTTTTAAGGAAAGAGATGAGAATATGACGGTTCAAGACAAAGATACACGGATAGGTGAAATACTGGGTACAGGCAGCGGGGATCCTTCATTTGTGCTGGCCGGGTGTCCGGTCGATGAAGGTGTGGCAAGAAACAACGGCCGGCCGGGGGCAGCATCCGCTCCGCGGCTCATCAGGGATCAGTTATTCAGGATGACACCTCCGGCGCTGAACTGTGACCGCTTTTCGGCGATAGTAAAAAACGGACGCGATCTTGGCGACATCCCATCGGACAATATGGAGGCCATGCAGGAAAACCTGGGCAGGACGATTCAGCCGTGGCTTGAAAAGCAGAGACCGGTGATCATCATGGGAGGCGGACACGAAACCAGTTATGGCCATTTTCTGGGGTATCAGCATGCAGGAATTGCACATGTTATTATGAACCTGGATGCGCATACGGATGTGCGTCCGCTGAAGAAGGGAGCCGGGCATTCAGGCAGCCCGTTTCGCCAGATACTCGGATATCCCGACACGAAATGCCGTCGTTATCATGTTGCCGGTCTGCAACCCCATGCCGTTTCAAAAAGCCATCTGGACTATATCAAAGAGAATGACGGGAAAACGTTCTTCAAGGATGAAACCGAAATTTCGGTAATCAGGGAGCTGCTGGAAGAAGCGGCTTATCCGCTATTTGTAACGCTGGATATGGATGCCGTTGATCAATCCGTCGCTCCCGGGGTTAGTGCTCCGTGTGCGGATGGCATTTCTAAATCACTATTGTTGCAAGCAGCGTGGCATGCGGGGAGGAATCCGAATGTAACATCAATAGATATTGCGGAAGTCAATCCGGCATTTGACGTTGACAGCCAGACCGTTCGTCTTGCGGCTTTAACCATCTGGAAATGTATTGAAGGATTGGCGAGTCGGTTTTAATGCAGTGGTGGCCGATACACACAGTCAGAAGTTTGAAAATGCACATTCATAATATTTGAAGATGCGCAGCAGGAGTTTTTGACTGGCTCATTCAGGAGTGCCGGAATCAATCAGGAGGGGATAGGAAAACTGCGTAATTCCGCATTAATAAAATTTTACTTTTATTTATTCTTGTAAACGGTATCTTACCTGCAAGTGCCTGTTTTATGAGGTCGGTGAGTCTGAGTATGCATTTAAATCCTGGTGTCCACACAAGTGAGAATCAAGAAATTTTCTTTGCAACTGGAGGGTATGTTTTATATCAGTGAGGGACTACGTCGCCTGGTACCGGGATGCTTATTATTGATTGTGATGACACTGGCTATTACGACCAGTGTCCATGGCCAGGGAACGGGAACGGTAGGAGACACCGACATCCAGGTGTTCAACATAACCGGAAGTGTATCGACTGAAGCGCACGCCTACACCACCAGCCGCGATGCCAACCGCCGGGCCCCTCTGGGCAACGTGACCACGGCGACCACGAATTTTTCGGTGCTGGGCTTTGATTCGGGGCTGAGTTTTCGCTACAACACCGACGACTCGCGCCTGCGCCAGTCGATGAACCAGATCGGATTCAGCGGCAGCTGGCGGTGGGTGCGCCTGTCGGCCGGGGACGTATCCCCGTCATGGTCGCGCTACAGCCTGAGCGGGACGCGTCTGCGCGGGGGGCGCCTGGAGCTGACCCCGGGACTTCTGACCCTGGAGGTGACCGGCGGGCGGGCGGCCCGAGCGGTCGGCCCGCGTGAGGATGAGGCGGTTCGCCGGCTGAGCTACGAGCGCATGCTCTACGGAGGCCGTTTGGGCTACGGTAACCAGAACCGCAGCTATGTTATGCTCTCGGGCTTCTATGCCCGCGACGATGAGGGCTCGATCGACGTTCCGGATTCGTTTTTCGATGAACAGCAGGATCCTGAGGCCGGCTTCGGCGGGGGCACCGGCCGCACGCGCCGCAACTTCTCCCCGCCGGCGGAAAACCTGCTGGTCTCCCCGGAGTTTCAGGTGAGCCTGTTCGGCC